>WQYW01000146.1 GCA_009781045.1 Alphaproteobacteria bacterium | reverse complement strand
TATGGAATCTCGTCATCAAAAGCGGTGCCCTGGCCGCCATGACACCGCTGCTCGAAGCCGTGCTGTCGCGGACCTCGGCCCTGGTCCGGCGTGAGGCCCGGACAGATGCAGGCGCGGCTGCCACCCAGCAGGTCTGAAGAGGTCAGCGGGCAGACCCCACGCCAGGTTCTGGAAGATAGGGCGCGCGGCGGAGCCGATCACCCCGCCGTTCTCGTGGAATTCTCAAGAGGCCATTGGCGGTCGCCAGGGCGCTTTCGCCGGAGCCAAACCAGGCTCATGGCCGCGCACCTCCACCGAGCAGTCGTGATCAACAGCTTCTGCAACTGGAGGGAGCTTCACCTCCAACACCCGGTTTCTTTTGACGAAGATTCGATCCCTGCCGCCCGAACGACTGCGCCAGTCGCGGATTTTGTTGAGTTCAATCATCTGCTCGGGCAGCGCTGAACCCTTGCCGTGCCACTGCTGCCGCGCGCACGCCGGTTCTCGACGCGACCTGGAACAACCTTGATGACGACGCCTGCGATTCTCTTGGAGTTCGGCACGGCCGCCGGCTGAGTGGCCCGCTTCGCGCCGCGAAAATCTCGGGCTTTGCCTCGCTCCCGAAAATGGTCTGGTGTTCCGCCTCACTGGCTGTGTTGGTCGGGATTCAACGTAATACCCGGTTCGACCTGCATTTGACGCTCGCACCGTTCGGCATACAGACAACGGAACCAAGCACCATACTCGGCTCGCACACGGGCCACCGCCGCATCATCCGTGACACACAAAGCGGCACGTTCGTGGAACAGCCGCGAACGCTCCGCCTGCAGGCACGCCAGACGCTCGGAATCGGGACGTGGCCTGGCGGATTCCTCATAAATCTGAGCGGTCAGAATACCACGCAGGTCGGTGATGCAGTCGCAGGCACATTCATAGGCGATGGCCTGATCCTGGGTCCATTTCTCCATAGCGAAACCTCGTGGTCTGAAATCCTTCAAAACGATTCAACCCGAAACAGGCATCAAAGCGAAAAGATCGCGCAGCATGCAGCCCTGTCCGCTCGCGCAAGTCCACGCGCCAGAGAGCAGCTGCTCCAGGCCGCCCTGGATCGGTTCGCACCGATCCATACATCCAATCATGGCGATGCAACATCCACGCATCCAACATTCGGCCACGCCATCGCCTGCCGATTTTCACGAGGCCCGACACGCTCCATGCGTCGATTGCCGGATTGGCTGGTTGCGGCCGAAGGCCCGTGCACCGATCGGGGCACAGAGATTTTTTCAACGAAAGGAAAGAAGAAGAAAATGGGTGCCTCGGTGGCGGGTCATAACCCGGGCACCGCCTTCGCCACCCTTGCCGGAGGCAGCAAAAGGCCTGTTCGTTCCAGGTTCGGTGACCCTCGGAACCGCGGGTGGGGGGCTTGTTCCCCGGGGCAGAACAGGCTATACGGGGTCTCACGTTTTAGATCTCATACGGTGGTATCGAGAGTGGGCCCGGCACCTGGACCCGCTCTTTTTTATTGGCGCATCTGCCCTGGCTCGTTTCGCTTTGGCGCGGGATCGAAAACCGGGTCACCCTCATAAGACCCTCCAGCTCCAGGCCTTAACCTTATCGCAAACCTTACTGAGGTTGTTACAGCCGATCATGACCGAACCGAGCCCGGCTCCGACACCTGACGATCCGTCAGCTGCCGATCTTCTCGACGAACCCCGCCTGCTGGTTGAGACGGGGGTGGCGGCGCGCGTCGGTGCCATCGCCGGTCCGGTGCTGCGCGGCATGGGCTATCGTCTGGTCCGGGTGCGGGTCACCGGTGAGGCCGGCTGTACCGTCCAGGTCATGGCGGAGCACCCCGACGGCTCGATGCAGATCGAGGATTGCGAGGCGGTTTCCCGGGCGCTGTCACCGGTTCTGGATGTCGCCGACCCGCTCGATCGCGCCTATCGGCTTGAGATCTCCTCGCCCGGAATCGACCGCCCGCTGGTGCGCCGCTCGGATTTTGAGCGCCATGGTGGACAACTGGTGAAGATCGAGATGGCAGAACTTCACGAGGGGCGCAAACGCTTCCGCGGCACAATCGAGGGGATTGATGCCAGCCATCTGCGGCTCACCCGCGATGACCCGCGAAGCGACGAGGACGCCACCGTCCGGCTGCCGATCGCCCACATCCACGAGGCCCATCTGGTGCTGACCGACGCCCTGATCGCGGAGTCGATGCGCCGTGGCAAGGCCGAAGCCCGCGCCAAGCGCCACAGCCCGGATGCACCCGCCTCTTTCGACACCCGTCCGACCCGGAAAACCGCCCGACCCGCTCCCGCCACACCTGATCATCCGGCGGCGAAGCCAACCCGCCCCGGCGACAGCGAGCTTTGAGTTCAAGGAGACCCCCATGGCTGTCAGCGCCAACCGCATCGAACTGCTGCAGATCGCCAAAGCCGTCGCGACCGAGAAAACCATCGACCCCGGCATCGTCATCGCCGCGATGGAGGACGCCATCGCCAAGGCGGCACGCGCCCGTTACGGCAGCGAGACCGATGTTCACGCCGAGATCGACCCGAAAAAGGGCGATCTGCGACTGTCGCGCCACATGCTGGTGGTGGAAAAGGTGGAAAACCCCGCCAACCAGATCTCGCTGGAAGACGCCTGCCGCGCCAATCCCGGCGCCAAGATCGGCGACACCATCGCCTCGCCTCTGCCGCCGCTGGAATATGGCCGCATTGCCGCCCAGTCGGCCAAACAGGTCATCGTCCAGAAGGTACGCGAGGCCGAGCGTGACCGCCAGTACCAGGAATTCAAGGACCGCATCGGCGACATCGCCAATGGCGCGGTCAAGCGCGTCGAATATGGCAGCGTGATCGTCGATCTCGGTCGGGGGGAGGCCATCATCCGCCGCGACGAGATGCTGCCGCGCGAGTCGCTGCGCACCGGTGACCGCGTCCGCGCCTATATTTTCGATGTGCGTCGCGAGACCCGGGGGCCGCAGATTTTCCTGTCGCGTACCCATCCCCAGTTTATGGCCAAGCTCTTCGCCCAGGAGGTCCCCGAGATCTATGACGGCATCGTCGAGATCAAGGCGGTGGCCCGCGACCCCGGCTCCCGCGCCAAGATCGGCGTCATCTCCCGCGATTCCTCGGTCGACCCGGTCGGTGCCTGCGTCGGCATGCGCGGCTCCCGGGTCCAGGCGGTGGTCAACGAACTCCAGGGGGAGAAGATCGACATCATCCCCTGGTCGCCCGATATCGCCACTTTCGTGGTCAATGCGCTGGCACCGGCCGAAGTCTCCAAGGTGGTCATCGACGAGGACCGCGAGCGCATTGAGGTTGTGGTTCCCGACACCAACAACCAGCTGTCGCTCGCCATTGGACGGCGCGGCCAGAATGTCCGTCTGGCCTCCCAGCTCACCGGCTGGGACATCGACATTCTGACCGAGCAGGAGGAATCGGAACGCCGTCAGGCCGACTTCGAGAATTCCACAAGGGTGTTCATGGAAGCGCTCAATGTCGACGAAGTGGTGGGTCAGTTGCTGGCTTCCGAAGGCTTCACCTCGGTTGAGGAACTGGCACTGGTCGATGTCAAGGAACTGGCGGGCATCGAAGGCTTCGACGAAGAAACCGCCGAGGAACTGCAGAACCGCGCCCGCGAATATCTCGAGCGTCTCGACGCCGAGCTTGAGGCGAGGCGCAAGGAACTCGGGGTCGAGGACGGCCTGCGCACCGTCCCCGGCGTCAACGCCAAAATGCTGGTGAAATTCGGCGAGAACGACATCAGGACGGTGGAAGATCTGGCCGGTTGCGCGACCGACGACCTCACGGGCTGGAGCGAACGCAAGGAAGGCGGCGAACAGACCCGCCACGCCGGTGCGCTTGAGGGGCTGGAGGTGTCCCGCGACGACGCCGAAGCCCTGATCATGCAGGCCCGGATCAGGGCCGGATGGATCTCGGAAGCCGATCTGGCCCGGCCTGAGCCGCCATCCGACGGCGACGCCCCCGACGCATGAACCCCTCATTGAACCCGTAAAAAAACAGGCGTCGTTAACAGGCGTCGTTACAAGACGGCAAGGCAGAGCGAGTGATGAAGGCCACATACACAGACAGGAAGGCGCCGGCCCGCCGGCGCATCCGGGTCTGAGGACACGGGAGATGGCACGTCGATGCACGACAGTCCCGCCTGTGATCACGAAGATACGGCTTCCCTGGATCCGGGTCCGCGCCAGCTGCGGCCCGGAACCACGCGCATGTGCGCCGTCAGCCGCGAGGTGCGGCCGCTCGACCAGCTGATCCGTTTCGTGGTCACGCCGGAGGGCGATGTCGTGGCCGACCTCAAACGCCGGCTGCCCGGAAGGGGCATGTGGATCACCGCCTCGCGCGCCATGGTCGAAGAGGCGCTGCGCCGCCGCCATTTCAGCAGAGCCTTCAAACGCCAGCTCCAGGTCACCCCAACGCTGGCCGCCGACACCGAAAAACAGATGGAACGCATGACCCGGGAGGCGCTGGCGATCGCCGCCAAGGCCGGCGAGGTCAAGGCCGGTTTTGCCAAGGTCGAGGCCGCTCTGCGCGCCGGCAGCGCCATGGCCCTCCTCCATGCCCGCGATGCCGCCGGGGACGGAACCCGCAAACTGGACGCCCTGGTGCGCCTCTCTGAGGAAATTCGCGGCGGAAAACCGCCGATTCAAATCGTCAGCCCCCTCGAATCGGCTGAATTGGATTTGGCACTTTCCCGTTCAAATGTGATACATGCAGCGTTACTCGGGGGTCCGGCGAGCAGAACCTTCCTGTCGCGCTGTCAGATGCTGGTCCGATACCGCTCTGGTGGCTCACGGGACGTTGGCATACCGACGGCCCAGGATTTCCAGGACGATGCGACCGACCGACCGATGACGCCTCTCAGCCCTGGCGCTGACGCGAACAAGAGCAGGATTAGGACGACTTGATGGTTGATACCAAGACCCCGACCTCGCCTCCCGGCGACAAGAAGCTGAGCGTTCCGAACAAGACGCTGACGCTGAAACCGCGCGTCGAAACCGGGACGGTGCGGCAAAGCTTCAGCCATGGGCGGAGCAAGCAGGTGGTGGTCGAGAAGCGCGGCAAGCGGCGGACCGGCGATCATCCCGCTGAAGCTCCCGCGGCGGAGGTCGCCAAGCCCGCGCGACCCACCCCGGCCAACACAAGGTCTTCGCCCGGCTCCCGCGGACCGTCTTCCGGCGTGGTGCTGCGCACCCTGACCGAGGACGAACGCACGGCCCGCGCCAGCGCGCTTGCCGACGCCAAGATGCGCGAGATCGAGGAACGCCGTCAGGCCGAGGAAGAGGCCCGCCGCCGCGCCGAGCGCGAAGCCGCCGAACGTGCCGAGCGCGAAGCCGCCGAAGCGCGCCGCAAGGCTGAGGAAGAGCGCCATCGCCTTGAGGAGGAAGCCCGCCGCAAGGCCGAGGTCGAAGCCGCCAAGCGCTTTGGTGCGCCCGAGACCCCGCCGCCTGCGGCAGTGACGCCACCGCCCGCCGCAGTCGTGGCCCCGCGCGCCGCCGCAACACCGGTGCGACCCGCCGCCACGGCCACACGCCCGGCAGCCACCACCCAGTCACGCCCGGGCACCACCACCGCCCGGCCCGCTGGCACCACGCCGAGGCCGCCCGGCGCGCGCCCGGCGGCTGCCGAGGCCGACGAGGACGAGAGTCCGCGCCAGGTCCGCCGCGGTCCCGGGCCGGCACGTCCGGTGACGCCGCCCAAGAGCGCCCAGAAACCCGGCCCACAGAAACAGCGCGGCCGTCTCACCGTGGTCACCGCACTTGACGCCGACGATGTCCGCGAGCGCTCAATTGCCTCCTTCCGCCGCCGCACCCAGCGTCTCAAGGGCCAGTCCTCGAACGAACCCAAGGAAAAGCTGGTGCGCGAAGTCACGATCCCGGAAGCGATCGCGATCCAGGAACTCGCCAACCGCATGTCCGAACGCGCGGTCGATGTCATCCGCCTGCTGATGAAGCAGGGGGCAATGCACAAAATCACCGACGTTATTGACGCCGACACCGCACAGCTGATCGCGGAGGAACTGGGCCACGTGGTCAAACGTGTGGCGGCTTCCGACGTTGAGGAAGGCCTGTTCGACAGCGTCGACGATTCAACCGATACCGAGGCTCGTTCCCCGGTCGTCACCGTGATGGGCCATGTCGACCACGGCAAGACCTCCCTGCTGGATGCGCTGCGCCAGACCAATGTGGTGTCGGGCGAGGCCGGCGGCATCACCCAGCATATCGGCGCCTATCAGGTGTCCTCGCCGGAGTCGGGCCGCAAGATCACCTTCATTGACACTCCCGGTCATGCCGCCTTCACCGCGATGCGCGCCCGCGGCGCCAAGGTCACCGACATCGTCGTCCTGGTGGTCGCCGCCGACGACGGTGTGATGCCGCAGACCATTGAGGCCATCCATCACGCCAAGGCCGCCAAAGTGCCGATCATTGTCGCCATCAACAAGATCGACAAGCCCGAGGCCAGGCCGGAGCGTGTGCGCACCGAACTCCTGCAGCATGACGTCCAGGTCGAAACCTTGGGCGGCGACGTGGTCGACGTCGAAGTCTCAGCGCGCAACAAGACCAATCTCGACCGCCTGCTTGAGATGATCGTGCTGCAGTCCGAAATCCTCGACCTCAAGACCAATTCGCAGCGCCCGGCCGAGGGCACCGTGATTGAGGCCAAACTCGACCGCGGCCGCGGGCCGGTGGCGACCGTGCTGGTCCAGCGTGGCACGCTGGAGGTCGGCGACATCATCGTTGCCGGTGCCGAAATGGGCCGGGTGCGCGCGCTGATCTCCGATCAGGGCGAGACCGTGGAGGAAGCCGGCCCCTCGGTGCCGGTCGAAGTGCTCGGTTTCAACGGCCCCCCCGAGGCTGGCGATCGTCTCGCCGTGGTCGAGAACGAGGCCAGAGCCCGCCAGATCACCAGCTACCGCGCCCACAAGAAGCGGGAAAATGCAGCCGCTTCGATCTCCGGCATGCGCGGCTCGCTCGAGCAGATGATGTCGCAGCTCAAGACCGCGGGCCGCAAGGAATTCCCGCTGATCGTCAAAGCCGACGTCCAGGGCTCGCTGGAGGCCATTCTCGGTTCTCTGGAGAAACTCGGCACCGACGAGGTCGCCGCCCGCATCCTTCATGCCGGCGTCGGCGGCATCTCCGAATCCGACGTGACGCTGGCCGAAGGCTTCAACGCTGCCATCATCGGCTTCTCGGTGCGTGCCAACAAGGAGGCCGCAGGGGCCGCCAAGCGCAACGGCATCGAGATCCGCTACTACAACATCATCTACGACCTCGTCGATGACGTGAAGAAGGCAATGAGCGGCCTCCTGGCACCGACCTTGCGCGAAACCATGCTCGGCAACGCCGAAATCCTGGAGATCTTCAACATCTCCAAGGTCGGCAAGGTCGCTGGCTGCCGCGTCACCGACGGCAATGTCGAGCGCGGTGCCAATGTCCGGCTGATCCGCGACAATGTCGTGGTTCACGAAGGCAAATTGTCGACCCTGAAACGTTTCAAGGACGAAGTCAAAGAAGTTCACGCCGGACAGGAATGCGGCATGGCGTTCGAGAGCTACCACGACATGCGCGCTGGCGACGTGATCGAGTGTTACCGCGTGGAGACCATCCAGCGCTCGCTCTGATCACGCCGGTGCTGACGCGTTCGCGAACGCACCAGGTGCCCCTGCTGCCGACCCGCTGAAAGCCGCGGCCGGCAGCAGGAAAATTCCCACCCTGAAATGACCCTGGCTGCTCTTTCCGGCTTCGAGCGCCGGACAGGCACCCCATCGCGGGATATTGAGAACACCAATGTCGGAACACCGGGAGCGCTTCGGCGCCCAGCAGGCTTCCCAGCGTCAGTTGCGGGTCGGCGAAGCCGTGCGCCACGCGCTGGCGGAAGTCCTCGCCCTTGGCAGCGCCCGCGACCCTGCGCTGGAAGGCCATATCATCACCGTGGCCGAGGTGCGGATGTCGCCCGATCTCAGGCTTGCCACCGTCTATGTCATGCCGCTGGGCGGACGTGACAGCGCACAGGTGATCGCCGCCCTTGAGCGCAACCGCAAAAGCCTGCGCACCGAGGTCGCCCATCGCGTTACCCTGAAATTCGCGCCCGATCTGCGCTTCCGCCTTGACGAGCGTTTCGACGCCGCCGAGCGCATCGAACAGCTGCTGCGTACACCTGCGGTGGCGCGCGATCTGGAGCCGCACGCATCAGAAAAGGAACAGGACACATGAGCCCGGCCCAGACCGAGCACGACATCGGCAACCCGGATCCGGAGGTCCGGGACGACCAGCTGCAACCAGGCGGCGAGACCGCCCACCGCCCGCGCGTCGTCAACAACGATCCCCGCAGCCAGAAAAAGAAGGGGGAGCAGAAGCGCCACGACCGCCGTGACGTCCACGGCTGGATCGCGCTCGACAAGCCGGTCGGCATGACCTCGACCCAGGCGGTGGCGGCGATCAAACGCCTGTTCCAGGCAAAACGCGTCGGACACGCGGGTACGCTGGACCCGCTGGCCTCCGGCAGTCTGCCGATCGCGCTCGGGGAAGCCACCAAGACCGTGCCCTTCGTCATGGATGGCCGCAAGCGCTACCGCTTCACCGTGTGCTGGGGCGAGGAACGCGACACCGACGATATCGAGGGCCGCCCGGTTGCAACATCGGCAGACCGGCCCAGCCGCGACGCCATCGAAAATCTGCTGCCGCAGTTCACCGGCGATATCGACCAGATCCCGCCGCGTTTTTCGGCGATCAAGATCCAGGGCGAGCGCGCCTATGATCTGGCCCGCGACGGCGAGGTGGTCGAGCTGGCACCCCGCAGGGTTTCGATTCACCATCTTGCCCTGGTCGACCTGCCCGATGCCAATCTTGCGGTTTTTGAAGCGGAATGCGGCAAGGGCACCTATGTGCGGGCAATCGCCCGCGATATGGGGCGGATTCTGGGCTGCTACGGCCATATCTGTGCGCTGCGCCGCACCCTGGTCGGCCCCTTCAGCGAAGCCGACATGATTCCGCTGGATAAACTGGAAACTTTGTGCCATAGAGCCGCGTCGGGTGAGGGCAGCCTCGCCGACGCGCTATTGCCCGTTGAGACCGCGCTGGACGACATCCCGGCGCTGGCCGTCACACGGGCCGATGCGGCCAGGCTCCACCGGGGCCAGGCTGTGCTGTTGCGTGGTCGGGATGCGCCCAATTGCACCGGCATAGTCTATGTCACGGTGGCAGGCCGGCTTCTCGCCCTTGCCGAAGCTGGCAATGGCGAGATCATCCCCAAGCGTGTGTTCAACCTCAACGGCCTGACCGCCAGTGCCGATCGAAGAGAAAGAAGCTGACGATGTCGATTACCGCAGAGCGCAAAGCGGAAGTCATCAAAACCAGTGCCACCAAAGCCGGTGACACCGGTTCGCCCGAGGTCCAGATCGCAATCCTGTCGGAGCGCATCAACAACCTCACCAATCATTTCAAGACCCACGTCAAGGACAACCATTCCCGACGTGGTCTGCTCAAGCTGGTGTCGACCCGCCGTTCGCTGCTCGACTACCTCAAGAAGCGCGACGAGGCGCGCTACAGGGCGCTTCTTGAAAAGCACAATATCCGTCGCTGAGGCGAAAAACCTCGCTTTCCGCCATCGACCGCCTGAAAGCCTTCGTGTTTTGCGCAAAATGGCGGTTCGGCGGCACGCGGCAGACGCCGCCTCCGCCTTGCGCGGGAGGGACTGACCCGCGCCCGGCATGATGAGCGCTCTCTCGTCATGCTTCAACACAGCCCAGCAGCAATCCGGCGGCTGGGCTTTCGGGGAAAAGAGTTTTCCCTCAGATAAACCGAAAGAACAGACATCATTCAGAATCTGAAAACCATGGCAGGATCGCCGGACGCTGATCAGGACCTTCGATCAACGTCTCGCAATCTTGCACATGGTTTTGTGCTTTTGGGGTGTCTTTTCGCTGACCTTTAGAAAGCAGAAACCATGTTCACCAAACATACCGTCGAGATCGACTGGGGCGGGCGTCCGCTCAAGCTGGAGACCGGAAAGATCGCCCGTCAGGCCGACGGTGCCGTGATTGCGAGCTACGGCGAAAGCATCGTGCTCGCCACCGTGGTTGCAGCCAAGTCGCCCCGCGAGGGCGTCGACTTTCTGCCGCTGACCGTCGACTACCAGGAAAAGACCTATGCCGCGGGGCGCATTCCCGGCGGCTATTTCAAGCGGGAGGGCCGGCCCACCGAGAAGGAGACCCTGGTCTCCCGGCTGATTGATCGCCCGATCCGCCCGCTCTTTGTCGATGGCTGGCGCAATGAGACCCAGGTCATCGTCACCACGCTGTCCCATGACATGGAGAACGATCCCGACATCCTGTCGATGGTCGCCGCCTCGGCGGCGCTGACGCTCTCCGGCGTCCCCTTCAAGGGACCGATCGGTGCCGCCCGCGTCGGTTTCGTCAAGGACGAATATGTCCTCAATCCGACGCTCGACGAGATGGCCGACACCCAACTCGATCTGGTCGTCGCCGGCACCAGCGACGCCGTGCTGATGGTGGAGTCGGAGGCCAGGGAACTCAACGAAGATATCATGCTCGGAGCGGTGATGTTCGGCCACCGCCACTTCCAGCCGGTGATCCGCGCGATCATCGAACTGGCGGAGAAGGCGGCCAAGGAACCGCTCCAGGTGTCGGTGACCGACAATGCCGCCCTCGAGAAGGAAATCCTCACTCTGATCGAGCCGGAACTGCGCGCTGCCTACGCCATTGCGCTCAAGCAGGAACGCCACAACGCCATCGGCGCCGCCAAAGACAGGGTGATGGCGCATTTCTTCCCGGAAGGCCAGGACGCAAAATACGACCGGCTGCGCGTGGCCGACGTGTTCAAGGAACTCGAGGCCAAGATCGTGCGCTGGAACATCCTCGACACCGGCCGGCGCATCGACGGCCGTGATGTGCGCACGGTCCGCAACATCGTCGCCGAGGTCGGCGTGCTGCCCCGCGCCCATGGCTCGGCGCTGTTCACCCGCGGGGAGACTCAGGCTCTCGTGGTCACCACGCTCGGCACCGGCGAGGATGAGCAGTTCATCGACGCCCTGTCGGGAACCTATAAAGAGACCTTCCTCCTGCACTATAACTTCCCGCCCTTCTCGGTCGGTGAAACCGGCCGGCTCGGCGGCACCAAGCGCCGTGAGATCGGTCATGGCAAACTGGCCTGGCGCGCCATCCACCCCGTGCTGCCGCCGCATCACGATTTCCCCTATACGATACGCGTGGTCTCCGAGATCACCGAGTCGAACGGCTCCTCCTCGATGGCCACCGTGTGCGGCTCGTCGCTGGCCCTGATGGACGCCGGTGTCCCCCTCAAGCGACCGACCGCCGGCATCGCCATGGGCCTGATCCTGGAAGGCTCCCGTTTTGCCGTGCTTTCCGACATTCTCGGCGACGAGGACCATCTCGGCGACATGGATTTCAAGGTCGCGGGAACCGACCAGGGCATCACCTCGCTGCAGATGGACATCAAGATCGAGGGCATCACCGAGGAGATCATGCGCGTCGCCCTGGGCCAGGCCCGGGACGGCCGCCTGCACATCCTGGGCGAGATGGCCAAGGCCCTGACCGCGGCGCGTGCCGAGCTTGGCGAATACGCCCCGCGCATCGAGACCTTCAAGATCCCGACCGACAAGATCCGCGAAGTGATCGGCACCGGCGGCAAGGTGATCCGCGAGATCGTTGAGAAGACCGGTGCCAAGGTCAATATCGAAGACGACGGTACCGTCAAGGTCGCCTCCAATGACGGCGAGGCGATGAAGGCCGCCATCAAGTGGATCAAGTCGATCGCCTCCGAACCCGAGGTCGGCCAGATCTATGACGGCACCGTGGTCAAGGTGATGGAATTCGGCGCCTTCGTGAACTTCTTCGGTTCCAAGGACGGTCTGGTCCATATCAGCCAGCTGGCCCCGAGCCGGGTGCAGAAGACCTCCGACGTGGTCAAGGAAGGCGATAAGGTCAAGGTCAAGCTGCTCGGCTTCGACGATCGCGGCAAGACCCGCCTGTCCATGCGCGCAGTCGATCAGCAGACCGGCGAGGATCTCGAGGCCAAACAGAAGGCCGAGAGCCAGCAGCCCCGCGAGGGCGGCCAGGACTGACACTGGCCAGGAGGCACTGACATCAAAGGGGCGCGTGACCGACAGGGCCACGCGCCCCTTTTCCTTTGCACCCCACCGGGGGCCTGCGGTTGCGAGCCTCGGGAAGACGCAGCGGTCCGCATGGTGCCACGCCAACCGAAGCGTGAGCGCGGTGCGTTCGAACAACGGCGTCCGCGACGTCCAACTGTGCAGAACATGCGCAGCTATCGTGGGCTGGCCGTCGGAGCGGAAGCGATCCATAGCAATGACTGCGAAATCGTCCCCCGGTTCTTTGCGTCGATCAGGCTGTTATAGTCCCTTGCCAGGCTGGCAAGAGAGCCCTTGACCATATAGGCCGCCACGACCGTCGGGAGTATTGAGCAGCACCTGCTCACTGCCGGTATAGGGGATCTTGTCGCGCAGGCGTCGCAGGAAGAATTTGGCGTTGGAACCGAGAGATTTGGCGTCGTTGAGCACGACCTGATCGACGCCCGTGACGTCGTTGTTGTGCGCGGCTTCGTCGAGCGCGGTAACAGCGGCGAGCGCAGTCTCGTACTGGCTGAGAGCGGCGGTGATTCGGTCGGTGTCGGGTGCGGTCCGGATGGCGCTGACCAGTGCCCTGGCATCCACCATGAGCGCGTTGACTTCGAAACGGAGCGTGCGTCCGTCCCGGTTCTCGAGTGCCGTGAGGTCCTGCCGCGCGTGGTCGTCGATCACGGGATCGACGAGGTCGCGCAGTTTCTGATCGGCGGCGAAGAATTCATCAAAGGCGGCCTGAAGGGGGGGATGCAGCGCCCTGCCTTTGGCCATATTGTCGTCCTTGTAGCTCTTGTCATGCTCGTAGCTGCCCGCTTCCCGGAGAAGGGGATGGAGCTTTGTTATCGCGGCGACATAGGCCGAGGCTGTGGCCTCCAGCTCCGGGTCGTGTGGCGTGACATCATTGACTGTTCCGACCGCCTCGCGGCAGTCGGAGGGGTTGTCAATGGCCACGACGCCGTCGATGTTGCGCTCCGCCCCGGTGGGGCCGCTCCTCGCCGCCCAGATGAAATAGCGTGTGCGCGAGTGGTGGATTTCCGGTGAAAGGGAGTTGAGGCAGCGCACATAGGCGTCGACCTTGGAGAACAGGGCGCGCTGCCCGGCGTCCTCTGGCTTCTGTGCCGCGCGCGGCTCCTGGTTCGTCGCCTCTCCGTGCAGGGTGGGCAGCGCACTCCCTTGCAGGAGTGCGGAAAGAAGGCCGCAGGCAAGGAGCGCGGCGGATATCGGCTTCATCGGCTCGTCCCCTGATTGACACTGCGTCCATCGTCAACTTCGACAAACGCGGCAAAAAGCCAAAAAGTGCCTCTCAGCCCTTCTCGCAGTTCGCCCGCGGCGCTGATCGATAAAGTGACGTGGAGCGTTTCGGTGTTGTTCGACATAATCCTCCCATACGCAGGTGGCTCATCGCAAACCGCTCCCGGGCGACCCCGTTTCTCTCGAGTGCACGAGGACTGCGCAGATGATGGGAATTGCAGCGGCATCGCGTGGCACGGAGCGGCTTCGCCCTGACGGCGAGAAGCTGACGGGGAAGCCTCTGTCGGCGTCCACTCACCCTTACGTGAGGGCCCTTCCGGCTTGCCGTCGCTCCCGAGCCGCATGAGGAATCGTTACGAGCGATGTCTCGAGGTCAACGTCCTTGTGACGTGACCCGGCGCCAGATTCTGTTCCGATTTCCGATTTCCAGCCTCTTAATGAGGAGCCGAGAGGAAATAGGTTCAGGCGCTTGAGGAGCCGATGTCCGATGTGTCTGATTTTCTTCGCCCTCGCTGGACCGGGCCGGCGATTATTCGCAAGAACGGCTCCCAAGGTTCACATTCCAGCCAGCGGAACATGGACGAGGCCCGGGAGGTCATCTCAACCGTGGACGACGCCTGCAGCCTGATCATTCGCTGGTTCGGCTGGCAGGATGGGGGAATTGTGACAGGGGCTGGCGGTCAGCCGCCCAGGATCGGCAGCATGGTCCGGACATGGGCGTCGATCCGCTCCAGCACGACCGGCGGCACGCGAGCGCGTTCCGGCAGCGTCCACCAATGCGCGTCCACGCTGGCGGCGGTATTGCGGACCGCCTGGACCACGGCGTGTTCGGGAAGCCGGGCGCGTCTGGCAAAGGTCATCCAGCGTGCTGGCGTCAGGCCTTTGAAGGATTGTTCGCCGCCCAGTGAAAGCGCCAGGCGGTCGGCGGGTATATACTAATCCGTGCATAATTTTGATGACCCCTATTGCATTCCATGTTCTGTTAGTGTATAGTGCGTTCTATGAAAATTGATGGTCGCACAATTGGTCGAAAGAAGGCCGAGGAAATCCGCTTC
>WQYW01000145.1 GCA_009781045.1 Alphaproteobacteria bacterium | reverse complement strand
CCAATCTCCGAGTATTTGATTTAAACGGTGGATTGCAGCCTAAATCAAGAGCCGATTGGTGGGGAGATCGGGTGAGATCAGACCAAGTCTGTTCCGGAGAGTGGAACAGGCCGGATATCCGTGCGAGAGGAAACGAAGTGAGGTGTACTGCTGAAAACCTCATAAAACCATTGATATAGTGTTTGATTCCTAAATCTTCGAGTATCGCTGCCTCCACTTGTGGTCCACGTTCCATCTGAGCAGCCGGTTTTCCCGGGGTTTGTGGCAGGATTCGTGGGGGGATCGCTCGTTGAGGACCAGCGGGGGATCCAGGCTTCGGGATCGAGCCAGTCTGCTTGCGCCACGGATGGCGGGACGATATCGGCGCCGACAATCCGGTGTGGGCGATCGACAGTTTTGTCGGCGCTCGTAACCTTGCCAAACCCGGGTTTCATCTGAATCGGAAGCGGGAGTTGCGATGCTGCGCCCGTTAACCATGTTCCTGACACGTTGCCTCGGCCAGACCGCGCGATGACGCTCATAATTCAGCGATCGGTAGAAAATCTGGCTGCGGGGGTGTCCGCGAAACGATGGATGTCCGATCTATTCAAGGAGTGCGCGGACACGAAACAGAAAGTCGGAAACCAATGGAAGCCCAGCGTTCCGTATTCCATCAATATAATCGCTCACATCAAGCGGGGGGGCCCGGTAGTGTGCGCGATCGGCTTTGGCCGCTGCAATGAGGATCCCTGCCGATCTCTGATCAAGATAGAGAATGAAATCATCGGGGTGGAGGATAGAAATCCCGAATTTCTGGAGTTCGGCGGCAGGAAAATCCCTCCCGTTGAACGTTGAACGTCACGATGGCACTCGCTTTAGCCCGAATCGCTGCCGCAAGAACATGGCGATCGTCCGGATCGGGAAGGCTGAGGAGTGGGATGAAATGTTCATACCCCGTCACAAGGGCATCCGGTGCTGCTGCGTCCATTGCACGTCTTGTTCGTTCAAGGCGTTCGACCTTGATGCCTGTTCTCTCGCTGACAGCGACCATCCATTCGCGATGAATTTCTTGCGTCCACCGAGGCCGAAACATGTCGCTCACGGCCAATTCCATGAGAAGGCTCCGGATACGTTGGCCGTACAGCACATTCGCGTCAAGGACGACCGTGAATTCGGCCATCATGGAAGGTTGAGTTCCTGTGCTTCCGCCACCATCGCCGCAATCGCATCGCGACGGACGGCGTCTGACTTTGCCTTATAGGCAAGAAGGTCTGCCACTCTCACTTTCCGATGTGATCCGACCGTTCGGTAGTCAATTTCTCCCTTGTCGAGCAATTCGTCAAAATATGACCGCGAAACATTCAGTAAATCTGCTGCCTGTTGTGCTGTGAGTTCAACCGGATAGGAAGCAAACGAGATCGGACCATGCTCCGCTGTCACAAGCAGGATTTCGACAAACATCCGCACTGCGCTCAATGGCAGGACAATGTCCTCTCTGTCTTCAGCAAGACAAATTCGAACGTCACACCCGGATTGAACAGCGGATGCAAGCCTTTCAGCGGCCGCCCTGGCAATCAATGCCTCGTCATTGGGTAAAGTTGCCAAAGCTCACCTCCGGTTAAACGACTGACTCTCTTGAGGAATATACACTGGGAACGGCGGAAGAAAAAGAGGGGATTTGGCCAAGGCGGGTGGGGTGATCAGGCGGGCAGCAATGACGAAACCACGCGGTTCGATCGGGGCGAAACGGATTCGACAAGCCCTGGTCGGCATAGCCAGGACGTGGGTCAATTTTCAATTTCTTCCGCTTATTCAGTCTTTTGATGGATGCGAAACGACATGGCGGTTTCGACACACCCGGGGGGGCAGCTTACGATCATACGGGAACTTCTGGTGGCGGCGACGGATCTGGATTGTTGGCGGCCAGAAGATCGCTGGCCTTCAGTCCTGGCCGGCGCGGAGGGGCATTCAGATCGGTGGAGCGCTGACTGTGTCGCGGGAAAGGAGTTCGAAGCTGCATAGCAGTGGACTTCCGAGGTTTCGAGTGTCAGCGGTGTGCGCGGGGCGGCGAAGGTCGCGAGCCCGAACAGAGGCAGGGCCTTTTCCCCTCCGGAGAGGCTGCGGGCCGCGGTGGGGATCATCTTCGGGGGAGACGGGTTCCTGGGTGCGAGGCGTGGTCACTCACGCGATCTTGCCGTTGTCGGGGACCATCGACAAGGGCGTAAGTGCCGATGCGCGGCGATGCGCCTGGCAACAGGCGATGGTCTTGCGGCTGTCAGGAGGCGGTATCCTGGGATCTGCGACATGGATTCCGGCTTTTGCCGCCAACGGTTTCACCGTGAGAGCGTGCGTGGGAGGCACTGGTGCGGATTGGTTGATGAGCGGCGCGAAGTGCGGGATTCAGCACGGGTGGTGATGGACGGGCGAACCTAAAACAGGAGGTGAGGCGAAAAAGGCTCGTTCTCTCCGGCCGCCTCCTGTTGGGCGCTGGCTTCAAGCCAGGCTTCCTCAGCCCCTCAGCCTGCGCCAGGGTGCGGCGCGTTGGCGCGGGCCTGCCGCTTTTGGCCTTTGTCTTGGCCTTTCCCTTCTCCTTTTTCCCTGGCTGTGATGCCACCGCTCCGCTGTCGGAAGCCTGTGTGGCGCCTTCGCCAGGCGCTCAATGGCTCGTCTCCTCGCCGGTCGGAGTGATCGGGGAAGCTGGATTTCGTACTTCGCTTCATGGTCGCTATGTCGGGGTCTTCTTCATTCCTGGTCGAAACATCCCAATTCATATAATTCCGGACCCTTCTTCGTGAAGGATTTAAGCGAAAGCGCAAGGAATGTCGGGAAATCTGGCGCGATGTACTCGATTCGGTCGGCGTCGTGAATATAGGCGATGATCTGTCCAGCATTTCCCTTTTCACTGGGGGAGTAGTCCTGAATCAGAGACAGGGTGCAGTGCTCAAAGCTGGCAAACGGCAGCCAGCCTTCATGATACCAGCCGGGACGAATCCGCTTGTCGCGCGGTTTTGGTTCAACATAGCCCTGATATTGAGGGGCCAGCTGCTCCATGCTGGAGCGTTCTTCGATCGCCTTGTCCAATGACAGGAATTCAAAGGGCTCAATTGTGGCAAAGACATAATCCCAGCGCTCACTGCCGTTTGCCATGCGCCATGCCTGACGCAGGCCTGGCTCCAGGGCAAAGCCAAGCCTGGCCTCCGCCTTGATCAGGGTCTTTTCGGCGTTTCCGGCGGCGAGGCGTAGCGACACGCCATAGCGGGCATAAATCTTCTGCAATTCCAGAATATACTCGGCGAAATTCAGGGCCGGATTCCTGGCTGTCCTCTTTTTCGGAGAAGCGGGCTTCGTCACAGTCATTTTTGGGGGTCTTCCGACCGCTTTCTTTGGTGCCTTCTTCGCCGGTTTTGTCCCGGGCTTTCCAGCCGCAGTCCCGCGGGCGGCTTTCTTCGCGGTTCCTTTTGTCGCGGCAGTCTTCCGCAGCGCGGCGGACTTTCGCGTGCCTTTTTTCGGTATTCTTGCCATCGTCGTGCTCCACGAGTTCAGCGCTCGGCGCCGCTGGGGGCGGCGGTTGCAGTTTATCACCGAATTGAGGAGCGGAGGAAGACTTCGAGGCAGGCTCACGCCAGTGTGACAGAGGATGGACGTCACCCGGCGGCTTCATACTCGGCGCTGGCTTCAAGCCAGGCTTCCTCCTCGGCCTCAACCAGCGCATCAGTGGCGTTGGCTCTGGCCTTTGCGAGCTGGGCGGCCTTTCTGGGATCGCGGGTGAAGATGTCGGGGAGCGCCAGGGCAGCGTCGATCTTGGCGATGATGTCGGTGATGCGGGCGATTTCGGCATCCCACTGGGCGATGCGTTTTTTTAGACCTGAGCGGTTGTCGGTCTTGTCGCGCGCCGGTTTTGCCGGCGCGGGTTTGTCCGGGGTGCGGGTGTCCGGGTCGCGGCCACGCGCTGAGAGCACCATGCGGCGGTAATCGTCGAGGTCGCAGTCAAAATTCACCACCTTCTGATCGGCGACCAGCCAGAGCCGTTCGGCACAGGCGTCGATCAGGTAGCGGTCATGGGAGACCATGATCACGGCACCGGGAAAATCATTGGTGGCCTCGGCAAGCGCAGCGCGGCTGTCGATATCGAGGTGGTTGGTAGGCTCGTCGAGGACGATCATGTCAGGGACGGCGAAGGTCGCGAGCCCGAGCAGAGGCTGGGCCTTTTCCCCGCCGGAGCGACTGAGGTGTCGACCGGTGTCGACGGTCTTGCAGGAAAAGCCCATGGCCCCGGCGCGGGGTGCGGCTCTTCGCTTCGGGACCATCGCCGGTGAAGAGGCGGACGTGATCATAGGGGGAAGCATCCTTGATGCGGGGGGGCGGGATTACAAAATTCTTGGTGGAAAGCGGCAAAGAAAGCGGCAAAGAAAGCGGCAAAGAACACTTGCTGTCCTGGTGCTAATACGTTTCAATCACAGATTAAATTGCCGGCACAGGATGTGGCAAAGATGTCGACCTTGCAAATGGAGCCAATGAGCCCGTCGGAAAACAGGGAGCTTGCCGATTTGGCTGCAGACCTGATCGGGAAGGCCAGTGGTTTGGCGGCACGGCTCAGTCCGGCTCTGCGCCGGTCAATCGGTGACCTTGTCCGCTCAATGAACTGCTATTACTCGAATCTGATTGAGAACCACCACACAACGCTGATCGACATTGATCGCGCCTTGAACAATGACTTTTCTGAGGAGCCGGATAAGCGCAATCTTCAGTTGGAGGCGAGAGCGCATATCAAGGTTCAGGAGCGGATCGACCGGGGCGAGGGAGCTGGCAGCGTGCTGTCGACAGATTTCATCCTGTGGCTGCATCGCGAATTCTACCAATATCTGCCGGAGGAGATGGTGTGGGTTGAAAATCCGGAAACGAAAGAGCGCCTGAAGATGACCCCTGGGGAACTGCGCCTGCGCCATGTGCGGGTGGGACGCCATGTTCCGCCTGCGCCGGACGAACTCCCCTCGTTTCTCAAACGGTTTTGTGATGCCTACACGGCCAGGCACCTCTCGAGGATCGGGCGCATCATCGGCGTCGCTGCGTCGCACCACGGTCTTGCGTGGATACACCCTTTTCTCGACGGCAACGGTCGGGTGATCCGGCTGTTTTCACACGCGCTGTTGCGTGACCTTGGAATTGGCTCGGAATTGTGGTCGATCTCTCGTGGTCTTGCTCGGGCGATAGACCGGTACAAAGCCACTTTGCAGGCCGCGGACGAGCCGCGGCGAGGTGACCTTGATGGTCGCGGCAATCTCACCGAGTCAGGCCTGGTGAGCTTCTGTGAGTTCTTCCTTGCCACCTGCGTTGATCAGGTCGACTTCATGGGAAAACTGCTGGAGCCATCGGAATTGATGAACCGGATGGAGATATGGAGCAAGGAGGAGACAGCTGCAGGGCGCCTGCCAAAAGGCAGTTGGGCGATCCTGCAGCGTCTGATACTGCAGGGAGAATTTCAGCGGGGGGAGGCGGCGGACATCACCGGTTATGGCGAACGACAGGCTCGCAGTGTGCTGAGTAAGTTGATCGCCAAGGGTTATCTCATATCGCCAACGACCCGGAGTTCGGTTCGACTGGGCTTTCCGCCAGATGCTGTCGAGCGTTGGTTGCCAAACCTCTATCAACCCGGTGTCGGCCACGCCGATCACTCCCGCGAGCATTGATCCCTGTTTTTGGTGCCTCTGGAGCCCTGTGGTGTGATCTGAGAGGTTATAGTTGGCCGCAGTTACCAAACGTTCGCATCGACCGTGTGCGGTGAGAACGCTCGCAGCCTCGATTGACTGGCCAGTTGGCGAGCTGCCATCAAAGTCCAGGAGTGGGAGCAACAAAGATGCTGATTATCCAGCGGCCTCATATTGGGCGCTGGCTTCAAGCCAGGCTTCCTCGGCCTCAACCAGCGCATCGGTCGCGTTGGCGCGGGCCTTGGAGAGCTGGGCGGCCTTTCTGGGATCGCGGGAGAAGATGTCGGGCAGCGCCAGAGCGGCATCGATCTTGGCGATGATGTCGGTGATACGGGCGATTTCGGCATCCCACTGGGCGATGCGTTTCTTTAAACCTGAGCGGTTGTCGGTCTTGTCGCGCGCCGGTTTTGGCGGCGTGGGTTTGTCTGGGGTGCGGGTGTCCGGTTCGCGGCCACGCGCTGAGAGCACCATGCGGCGGTAATCGTCGAGGTCGCCGTCAAAATTCACCACCTTCTGATCGGCGACCAGCCACAGCCGTTCGGCACAGGCATCGATCAGATAGCGGTCATGGGAGACCATGATCACCGCGCCGGGAAAATCATTGATGGCCTCGGCAAGCGCGGCGCGGCTGTCGATATCGAGATGGTTGGTGGGCTCGTCGAGGATGATCATGTTGGGGCCGGCGAAGGTGGCGAGCCCGAGCAGAAGCCGGGCCTTTTCCCCGCCGGAGAGACTGCGGGCCGCGGTATCGGCGGCCTTGCCGGAAAAGCCCATGGCACCGGCGCGGGCGCGGATTTTGGCCTCGGGGGCGTCGCCCATGAGGCGGCGGACATGGTCATAGGCGGAGGCGTCTTCGTTCAGTTCGTCGAGCTGATGCTGGGCGAAATAGGCGATCGACAGGCGGTCGGCGCGGGTGATGGCGCCGGAAAACGGTGCAAGCCGGGCCGCCAGCAGTTTCACCAGGGTTGATTTGCCATTGCCGTTGGCGCCGAGGAGGGCGATGCGGTCGTCATTGTCGACACGCAAGGTGACGCGGTTCAGCACCGGCTTTGCCGGATCGTAGCCGACGCTGACATTGTCGGCGGCGATGATAGGCGGCGACAGGAGTCGCTGCGGCGCCGGGAAACTGATTTCCGGCACTTCCTCCCGGACCAGGGCACGCAGTGGCGTCAGACGCTCCAGCATCTTGACCCGGGACTGGGCCTGGCGGGCTTTTGAGGCTTTGGCCCGGAAGCGGTCGATGAAGCCCTGCAGGCGGGCGCGTTCGGCCTCCTGGCGGGCCACCTGCTTGGCATTGAGGACTTCACGGGCGGCGCGCTGTTCCTCGAAGGAGGCGTAGGAGCCGCGGTAGAGGGTGAGCTGGCGTTGTTCGAGATGGAGGATGTGATCGACCGAACCTTCCATGAGGTCGCGGTCATGGCTGATCACGATCATGGTGTGGGGATAGCGGACGAGGTGATCCTCCAGCCACAGCGTGCCCTCGAGGTCGAGATAGTTGGTGGGCTCATCAAGGAGCAGGAGGTCGGGGGCGGCGAACAGGGTGGCGGCGAGTGCCACCCGCATGCGCCAGCCGCCTGAGAATTCGGCGCAGGGGCGGCTGTGATCGGCATGGCTGAAACCGAGGCCGGAGAGAATGGCGGCGGCGCGCGACGGCGCCGAATGGGCGTCAATGTCGGAAAGCCGGGTGTGGATATCGGCGATGCGGTGAGGATCGCTGGCGCTCTCGGCCTCATTGAGAAGCACGTGGCGTTCGGTATCGGCCCGGAGCACCACCTCGATCAGACTTTCGGGACCACCGGGGGCTTCCTGGGCCAGGCTGCCGAGGCGCCAGCGCGGCGGCAGTTCGATGCGGCCTGATTCGGCGGCCAGTTCGCCACGGATGACCTTGAACAGGGTGGATTTGCCGGTGCCATTGCGCCCGACCAGACCGACACGCGATCCAGGCGTGATCCGGGCGGAACTGGGCTCAATCAGGAGACGTCCGGCAAGGCGGACGGAAAGATCGGTCATCGACAGCATGGTGGGCGCCTTGTCACCCGGAGTGGCGGCCCAAAGCAAGGCTGTTGTGGTCGGTTTTGCGCGGACTGCCGCCTGGGCCGCCCGGAGGTCGAAACTCGGCATCCTCGGCACGATTTGAAGCATTCGTTTCCACTTCTGGAGATCTGCTGAAACGGAAGCGCCTGGCGCCAACGATCCCAAGTGCGCGGTGGTCGGCGGCGACCTGCGGGACTTGGCGATTCGGTGGCGGACGGCGTGCGCTGTGTCGTGATCGCCATCAGGGCGGCTTCGTCGCCGTGGAAAAGCCGGACCAAGGCCGTGGTCCGGAGCGAGAACAGTGAACAGTGGGGGGGCGTCTTCCCGTCACCTGCCTCACGATGTATCGAATCTCTCGAATCCGTGCGGTTTTTCGACCAACAGCCCCAGAGAGTGCAAGTCGTGACCACCGATCTTTTTGCCAGGCTGGGCTTTCGCTGGGACCGCTCTGTCGTTCCGGCGCACGTGCCTGAACATTCGCTCGCTCGGGGCTGCTCCCGCTTTCACCGCATGCTGGCGCAGTTCGTATGGGATGCCGGCGTGCTGGATGCGAAATCCGATCACCTTCCCGGAAGTCATGACCCTGCTTGATGGGGTCACTGTCGGGGGCCACAGGATCTCCGACCAGGACCAGATCCTCAATCTGATCGAAAGCTCCAGGCACCTGCTGGCACTGGTAAAGAGAGGCGAATTCGCGCTCGACAAAGAGACTTTCGGTGAATTGCAAGGCATTGTGGCGCGCAATGAGGCGCTGGAATGGGGCCATTTTCGGGGAGAAGGCACCGAAACCCGCCTCACTCCGAACGTCACCCTCGGCGCAGGTTCCTTCTACACCCCGATGGCGACGATCGCGGGTGCGCCGGAACTCAACCACCTTTTCAACCAGGGCATAGAGGCGCTGAGGGATCATGCCGCAACTCCTTTCGAGCAGGCCACCGCTTTTTTCCTCTTCGGTGCCCTCCAGCAGTTCTTTTTTGACGGCAACAAACGCACTTCGCGCCTTATGCTGAACGGCGTGTTGATGACAGCCGGCATCGACGCGATAAGCGTCCCAGCAGCAAGGGCAAAGGAGTTCAATGAGAAAATGGTGCAGTTCTATGTCAGCAGGGACGCCAGCGAATTTCTGCAATTCCTGGTGACATGCCACCCGGATTTCAGTGCGGCAGATCCTTAACCCCATCAGCGGGCCCTCTTCACGGGATAGAGTTTCCCACACGGCGCGCCCGCCCCCCTTGGATCCTGGATGAAACCTGGTCCGTGGGGCAGCGCCATACCCTCAAATTGGCGCCAGTTTCGTTTTGGTGATCCCACTCCACGCCTGCCGAAATCGCAAAAGATCGCACCGTCACCTCGGGTTGTGGCGGGCCGCTGGAAGGCGGTTGCGCGCCCCGTGCCGCCGCGCCGCCAGCCGTCTTGTCGGGAAGCCCCTGTCGCGATAATATGGGTTCCCATATTGCGAAATACGGGTGCCCGTATGAAGACCACGATCGAAATTTCCCCCGCTCTGCTGGCCGAGGCCAAACGCCATGCCCAGGCCGAGCACACGACGCTGAAGGCACTCATCGAAACCGGGTTGCGCCGCGTGTTGGCCGACAGCAAGGACGACAAGCCGCCGTTCAGGCTGCGCGATGGCAGCTTCCATGGCGGCAACGGCCTGACGCCTGAATTCCAGAACGCCCCCTGGGAGAAGTTTCGCGACGCCATCTATGAGGGGCGTGGATGATCGCGCTGGACACGAATCTGCTCGTGTATGCGCACCGCGCCGAAAATCCTTTTCACGCGGCAGCGGCAACGCTGGTCGCCGGTCTTGCGGAAGGCCGGGGGCTGTGGGCGATTCCGTGGCCCTGTCTGTACGAATTTTACAACATCGTCACGCATCCGCGCATTCATGATGTGCCCACGCCGGTCAACGTGGCGCTGAACCAGATCGACATCTGGCTCGAGGCCCCCGCGGTACATCTGTTGTCCGAAGAGCAGACGCAGTGGGCGCGCCTGCGCGAGCTGATCGTCCGCGCCAGGCTGCAGGGCCCGATGATTCACGAGGCGCGCATCGCCGCCTTGTGCCTCAGTCACGGCGTTCGCGAGCTGTGGAGCGTGGATCGCGATTTCAGCCGTTTTCCTGCTCTGCGCACACGCAACCCGCTGATGGACGGCACCTGAGTGCCGCCACGCCGCCCGATCTGGCGGCCATGGGCCGGGCGCGCGGTGCGCTCTGGCCGGTGTCTGGCTGAAGGTAACTGCCAGGTCGGACCAGAGACCAGAGGTAGCTGGCACTCGGCTCGAAATCCTTCAAAAAATTGCCGTTGTCCAACCGGGATGGTCATCCATTTGCCGCGAATCACCTCCATCCCAAAAGGCGGCTGGGCTTCGACAACGTCAAAAAGGGGCACAGTCAGTCGTTTGCAGAAATGGAACGTGGGTCGAAACGGCAGAAGAACGCCGCGAACTGCTGGCAGCGCCCGGCAGCGCTCACGCCAGCATGGCGTGTGTCGAACCGGCTCTTGCTGTTCCTGGGGAGGGCTGCGGCAGGCTGCCGCAGCTTGCCCCTGGCGCTGTGTGCCGATATAAGCCCGGCCAATCCCCTCCATATCTTTTGAAGCCTTCGAGGAACACTGAAATCATGGCGATTGAACGCACATTTTCGATCATCAAGCCCGATGCCACAGCCCGCAATCTGACCGGAGCGGTCAATGCCGTGATCGAGAAGGCGGGACTGAGAATCGTGGGTCAGAAGCGCATCCAGATGACGCGCGGCCAGGCCGAGACCTTCTATTCCGTCCACAAGGCGCGGCCCTTCTTCGGCGAACTGGTCGATTTCATGATCTCGGCCCCGGTGGTGGTGCAGGTCCTGGAAGGCGACAACGCCATTGCCCGCTATCGTGAGGTCATGGGTGCGACCGATCCGGCCAAGGCGGCCGATGGCACCATCCGCAAGCTCTTTGCCAAATCGATCGGCGAGAATTCGGTGCACGGCTCCGATGCCGCCGAGACCGCGGTCGTCGAGATCGCGCAGTTCTTCTCCGGCAACGACATCGTCGGCTGATCCTGAAAAGAAGTCCGCCATCAGCCCGCGGAAGGCTGATAAGGAGGCGCTGTGGACTGGCTTGGACAGATCACGGATCCCGGCGCCATCGGGCATTTTCTCAATCATTGTCTCGAACAGATGACGACCGCGACCTTCTGGGCCGCGGTCGGCAGGATCATCTGGATCGACATGCTGTTGTCGGGCGACAATGCGCTCGTGATCGCGCTGGCCTGCCGCGGGCTGCCGCCGCGCTACCGCACACTTGGCATGGTGCTTGGCGCCGGCGCAGCGGTGTTGCTGCGCGTGATCTTCACCGGCATCGTCGCCAGTCTGATGGCGCTGGCCTGGCTCAAGCTGGCGGGCGGCCTGGCGCTCCTCGTGATCGCAGCCAAACTTGTGGTCCCCGGCAGCGACGACACGCCTGTGAGTTCGGCCTCCGGCCTGTGGCAGGCGGTGCAGATCATCGTCGTCGCCGATTTCATCATGAGCCTCGACAATGTGATCGCGGTTGCTGCGGCCGCCAATGGCAGCATCCTGCTCCTGGCCATCGGCCTTCTGGTCAGCATCCCCATCATTGTTGCCGGAGCGGCGCTGATCATGATGCTGCTTTCGCGGCTGCCGATTCTGGTGTGGGCGGGGGCGGCGCTGCTGGGCTGGATCGCCGGCACCGTCATTGCCTCGGATCCGGCGCTGGCGCCTGCGCTCCACGGTTTCTTTTCCGGCCCCTTTGCCGCGGCGCTGGAGAAGATGGCGGCAGGACCTGGTCTTTCCTGGCCTGGTCTTTCACTTAAAGCAGGCGGCATCGGCGATCTGGTGATGGGGCTTGCCGGCATCGCTGTGGTGCTGGTGGCAGGCTATATCTGGCGCCGCCGCGTCCTGCATCAGGCCGCGCTTGAGGCATCGCGCCGGAGCGCCGGTCAGAGCTGAGCCTGTCTCGCCCGGGTGGCAGATTCAAATCCTTAATAACCCTGGCAGGCTCCCGGCCGCTCTCAGGACCTGACGCTCGCAGCGAACGCCATTCCCCCTGTCCTGCAAAAAGACCCTGCCGCGTGCGTCCCTTGTCGCTAAGGCAAGGCGCTGTGCCGGCGCGGGATCGTCCAGCCGCGCCCCATGGCGATGCGCTGCGGTGCGGCGGGTCAGGATCCCGCATCGCGAAGCCGGCGCTGCCGCGCGCGGGGAGGGCGGCCTTCTCAAAGCCGCACAAGGCCTTTGGCGGTTGCGTGCGGGATTGGCTTCGCACAGCAGAGAGCACTTTGCGCAAACGCACATGACGATCCGGTGAGAGGGCGGCTTGCGATGCTGCCTGGCACGCCACCCGGCGATTCTGTGGCAACAGCCGGCAAGGCCGGCAAGGGTAATTCGAAGGGTAATTCGAAGGGTAATTCGAAGGGTAATTCGAAGGGTAATTCGAAGGGTAATTCGAAGGGTAGTTCGAAGGGGGGGCGAAGGGGAGCTCTCAAGCGGCGACGGCCGGGTGTTGAGTGTTGAGGCGCAACCCAGGGTCGTGATTCCTGGTCTCACCGGGGGATCAAATCCGCGTGGGCTGTCACCGCCGCCGCCGTGGTGCAGGTCATGGCCATTTGCCGCAGACCGTCAGTCTTCGCATGCGCCAGGGCACAACGCTGCCGAGCCGGCTGCCCGAGGCAGAACTGCGTCTTCGCCTTCCTGTGCTACATCCGCCATCATTGCACGTGATCTCTTTAGGTGCGGCTTCGCAGCGCTCTGACCTGTCGGCATCCTGAAACCATGGCCCCAGGGGCCCAAGGTTTGTGCGATGGGTGGGGGCGCGTCGCAGTCGCAAGAAGGAGGGCTGACGGAAATCGCGCAACGGCATTCCAGGAGTGGCGTCACCAATACCCACAGACGCGGGAGAAGCAGGAAGCAGTAATTCCGGCCTCAAAGTCCTGCACTCGGGCCCACTGCTTTCCTCCGACTCCATTATCAGCTTTAAGAGATGTATTTATTATCATAATACTCCCCTGGATTCGGATTTTAAGCGATTTTATCATGCACTGATGGTTCCGGCACTTTCGGCAGTGCACAGCACCAGGCTTGCGGTTGGGAGAACGCCTTCTTAGTCCGGGTTCGCGCGTCCATTTCGCGCTGCACTGCAAGAGCAGGGGCAAACCTTCCCCTTCCCGAACGGTTGTATCCTGCAGCGCCTGCTCGCAGCGGATGTTGTTGATGAATTCGGGAAATTGTGCTTCTGTCGGCAGGAGAGGGTGCCACATGGGGTGGTCTTCGCTATTGTCGGGTCAATGACCCGGAAACAGAAACGCCCAACCGACGAACTAAGGCGACGCGACGTAAGTCTCGGACCACTGCCGCAGTATGTCGGGTATCAGGTTCGACAGGCGCAAACTGCCATATTTCGTGATCTGCAGACCTCGTTCGAGAAACTCAAAACCACGCCTGGTGAGTTCAGCCTGCTAAGCCTGATCGAGGCCAACCCCGGCATTACGCAGGTTGACCTGGCGGCACTCTACCGCCTCGACAAGTCCACTCTGTCCCTGGTGGTGACGCGGGTGGTCAAGCGCGGGCTGGTTGAGCGCCGCCGCACCAGCGAGGACGGTCGCTGTCTGACCCTGTGGCTGCGCCGACCGGGGCAGACTTTGCTCAACCGGATGCGGGTATATGTGGATGCGCAGGAACAGCTGATCGACAAGGTCCTGGAGCGGGGTGATCGGCGGCGCCTGATCGGCATGCTCGATCGCATTTCCTGGGCTTTTGTCAACAGGAGCGCTTCGTCACAGGCGAAGTGAGCGCCGCCGCGATTTTGCGGTGCGCTTACGAATGAGCGAAGGCCGGTGTGGTCGAAGAGGGGCGCATGGGCAGCACCTGCGCGGAGGGTCCATTCTGAGGCTTTGCGCGAAGAGCCGGAAAAGCGCGGAATCGCAGACTCATCCCCGATCGAAAAAAAATCGCCATTCGGCCACTCCCCAGCTGGGGTCCGCGCGCGGCGGGAAAACCACGCGAAGTTGGGCGTTGTGGGGCATCGTTCCCAGCTACCCGATGGGCAAGAGCGACAATTCGCGGGCAGCCTCTCCCCGGCTCTTCAGGAAACTCCGTTGTCGCAACATGAGGAGGCTGCAGGATGGAGCGGTTCGTGCGGTCGAGCAGCCATCTGCTCCGCATTCGACCCACCAATAACCCTGTCGGGCAATCGATGTGTTCGAACCGGACCGGGAAGCGCTCCAGGGAGCCGTGCTGACAGATACGCGACAGGCCGGGGCGCGGGGAGAGGCGGGTCATCGTGCCTGCAATTTTCTCGGGAGTTGAGATTTGAGATCGGCCTGGAGGCGGTGGTACAGGACGAAAATGCAAAATGCAGGAGCCACTGCGCATCCCGCACAAAGGTGGTGCGCAAACTGCGCGAATCGGCCGTGAGGGCAGGCCCCGACCGGGGTGCACTCACGTGTTGGCGCCGGTCACAGATGCGCTTTTTCAGCATCCACCGCAACGCGTGACTGTGATGTCGCCGATGCGCTCCGTGGCAACGACAGAACCGATTGCCGCGCGGGTCTCGACGCCGTGGAGGCGAAGTGCGTCAGGAAGCTGCGGAAAGGGTGCGATTATTTCTGTGGGTAAATTCGCCGCGATTCCGTTTTGTTCATGGTGCGATTCGGATCCGTTCCCCCATCGAGTCGCGAGCATCCATTGAAGTCGGTGGCTGACTGGACCTCTTG
>WQYW01000144.1 GCA_009781045.1 Alphaproteobacteria bacterium | reverse complement strand
GACCGTGTCGCCGGATTGAGGATGATGCGCTGGCATTTCAGCATCCAGGGATTGCGCCACCACAGCGCCTTGGCCTGGCTCCAGGTGCCGTCGAGCAACACCACGCCCTCAATTTCGCTCAGGATGCGGCCCGGGTTGTCTGCCGCCTCCCCCTTGCGGGTCAAAGGGATAATGTCGGCATCGCTGCCCTGCTGTGCGGCGGCAGAGCCGAGATAGAGCACCGCCCAGCGTGCGGGGTCCCTGACCGGGTGGCCATAGGCTTTTGCAAGACTGGGCCAGGACAGGCCGACCCGCAAGACCGCCTTCGAAAGATGAGCCATGGCCAGTCGCGCCGTGCCCAGGGTCCTGTCCTGCTCCTGGGGATGCTGGAGGATCAGAAGGGCAAGCCTGTTCTCGATTGCCGTCACCGAATCGCAGATGCAAAGCGGCATCGGCTTGAGGCATTGCGGGCATTCCACCGGCGATTGCGACAGGACGGTCATTGGATCCCCCGAATGGCTCGAATGGGCCATGTGATTCCCTCACATTCTGCCTCTCAAAGCCTCCGATTGTCTCTACCATGACCGCTGGCCGATCCCACGACGCGCGGAATTCGAACTCTCCGCCATCTCAGACACGTCGGGCGCACCCCTGCCTCACGTCCTGTCGTTCATCGCTTCGTTTTGGTCGAAAACTGCGCCTCTCGAGCCGGTCATTCCGCAGGAGCGGACACTCCGACGACGTGTCCCATTCCGGCTGGCCGGGCGCGCTGCATCCGCTCGCGCAGGCGATCAATCAGGAGATAAATCACCGGCGTGGTGTAGAGGGTGAGGACCTGCGACACCAGGAGGCCGCCGATGATGGTGATGCCGAGCGGGCGCCGCAGTTCCGTTCCAGGACCGGTAGCCACCACCAGCGGGATGCCGGCGAACAGCGCCGCCATGCTGGTCATCAGGATCGGGCGGAAACGGGCCTTGCAGGCCTCGAAGATGGCGTCTGCCGAGGACAGGCCACGCTCGCGCTCGGCCTCAAGCGCAAAGTCGACCATCATGATGCCGTTCTTCTTCACAATGCCGATCAGGAGAATGATGCCGATGAAGGCGATCACGGTCAGCGGCGTGCTGGTGAGCTGGAGCGCCAGCAGCGCGCCGAGCCCGGCCGAAGGCAGGGTCGAAATGATGGTGAGCGGATGGGCCAGGCTCTCATAAAGCACGCCGAGCACAATATACATGGCCACCAGGGCACCGAGGATCAAGAGCGGCTGCCGGCCCGCCGACTTGGCGAAATCTCCGGCATTGCCATCAAAACTGCCACGGATGCCCTCGGGCATATGCAGCTCGTTGACCGCCTGCTGGATACTGCCGGTGGCATCCTGCAGCGTCACATTGGGCAACAGATTGAAGGAGATCGTGCTCGAGGGGAAGGACTGGGTATGATAGACGGCGAGCGGCGCCAGCCCCCGCCGCGCCCGGACCACGGTTGAGAGCGGCACCTGGGTGTTATTGGCGCCTTTGACAAAGATGCGTTCCAGATTGGCGGGATCGGTCTGGAATTTCGGATCAATCTCCAGCACGATCATATACTGGTTGCGCTGGGTATAGACGATCGAGATCTGGCGCTGCGAGAAGGCGTTGTTGAGCGCATTGTCGATGTCCTGGACCTGCACGCCAAGGCGTGCCGCGGCCTGGCGGTCGATCGAGAGATTGAGCTGCAGACCGCCTGGATCGCGGTCGCTGGACACATCAGTGACCCCCGCCACGGTCTCCAGGCGCTTGGCGACGATCGGTGCCCATTGCTGCAACAGATCCAGGTCCGGGCTCGAAAGCGTGTATTGGTAGTCGGAATCGCTCTGCCGGCCGCCAGTGCGGATATCCTGGGCGGCGAACATGAAAAGGCGGATGCCGGGAACCTGGGACAGGTTGCGACGAAGCCGATCGATCACGTTCTGGGTGGTGACGACAGGTGGTTTGGGTGCGTTGACGAATCCGAAGAAGTTCCCGATTGTTTCAGGCCACGAGCGGCTGTCCGGCGGGGAGCGCTGCTCCGGTGGCTTGAGGCTGATGAACATATTGCCGCGGTTATAGGTGCCCCCTCCCGGACCACCGGCGCCGAGTGAGGAACCGATGCCGGCCACCGCGGGCTCAGCCATCACGATATCGGCGACCTTCTGCTGCAGCGTGAGCATGGACTGGAACGAGATGTCGGCCGAGGCCCGGGTCGAGCCCATGATGATGCCGGAGTCGTCGCTCGGGAAATACCCCTTCGGGGTATAGACATAGAGCGTCACCGTCAGGCCCAGCGTGGCGAAAAACACCAGCAGAGTGGCGAAGGGATACTGCAGCACATGGCGCAGGGTCCAGGTATAGAAGGCGACGATACGCGACAGCGACCCTTCGATGACATGATCGAACCAGGACGTGCTCTGGATGCTGGCATGGCGGACATAATGGGCGCAGATCATCGGGGTGATGGTCAGCGACACCAGGGTCGAGACCAGAATCGCAAATGTCAGAGTGAGCGAGAATTCCCGCAGGAGCCGCCCGACCACACCGTCCATGAAGATCAGGGGGGTGAAGGCGGCGATCAGGGACAGGCTGATCGACACCACTGTAAAGCCGATCTGGCGTGCCCCGATGCGCGCCGCATCCATCGGCGGCAGCCCCAGTTCGAGATTGCGGAACATGTTCTCGATCATGACGATGGCGTCATCGACCACGAAGCCGACCGAGATGGCGAGCGCAATCAGCGACAGATTATCGATCGAGAATCCGGCCACCCACATCCCGGCGCAGGTGCCGGCGAGCGCCAGCGGCACCGAAATGCCGGCAGCTATGGTCGGGGTCAGGCGACGCAGAAAGACGAACACCACCAGCATGACCAGGGCTGCGGTCGCAAGCAGCGTCCATTCCATGTCCTCGACACTGGCGCGGATGGTCCCGGTGCGGTCGACCAGCGTCGATATCTCGACACCAGCCGGAATCCACTGTTTCAGCTCGGGAATCAGCGCCCGGACGCGGTCCACCGTGTCAATGACATTGGCATCGCCCTGTTTGGTGATCTGGATCAGGACGGCCGGCTGCTTGTTGAACCAGGCAATCGAGCGGGTGCTGCGCACCGCGTCCGAGACTTCAGCGATGTCGGAGAGCCGCACGAAATTGCCATTCGAACTGCGGATGACGATATTGCGGAACTCCTCCGCAGTCCGCATCTGGCGGTTCATGGCGATGGTTTCGCTCTGACGGTCGCCGTCAAACAGGCCCACGGGTGCAAGCGGATTGGCATTGACGATTGCCGCTCGCACATCATCGGTGGCGATGCCGGCATTGGATAGCGCCACCGGATTGAGCGCGATGCGCACTGCCGGCTGATCGGCGCCGCTTACCGTGACGTCCCCCACCCCCGGAACCTGGGAGATGCGCTGCGCGACCACAGTGTCGGCGACATCATACATGGCGCTGGAGGAAATCGTCTTTGATGTCAGCGCCAGGATGTAGACCGGCATGGCCGCGGTATTGGCCTTGCGGAAGCGTGGCAGGGTCGGAAGGTCGCTGGGCAGATCCGCGAGCGAGGCGTTGATGGCGGCCTGAACGTCACGGGCGGCACGATCGATGTCGCGGCCGATGTCGAACTGCAGCTGGATCCTGGCATTGCCGAGCGTGCTGGTCGAGGTGATCTGGTTGATGCCGGCGATCTCGCCCAGCCGCCGTTCCAGCGGTGCCGCCACGGTTGCCGCCATGACAGAAGGGTCGGCACCGGGCCTTGTCGCCATGACCCAGATCGCCGGGAAATCGATATTGGGCACCGAGGCCACCGGAAGCACATGATAGGCCACGATGCCGACCAGGAACAGACCGATCGAAAGCAGCGTCGTGGCCACCGGCCTCCGGATGAATGGCTCGGAGATCGATGCCATGGTCAGCTGATCCCGGTGGTGGATTCGACCAGCGGCGTGTCCGGAGGCGGCAATGCGCGCTCAAGTTTGCGGTTGATGCGGTCAAGCGCGAGATAGATCACCGGCGTGGTGTAGAGGGTCAGCAACTGGCTGAGCAAGAGACCGCCGATGATCGAGATGCCGAGCGGAAAGCGCATCTCGGAACCCGTGCCGCTCTCGACCGCCAGCGGCAGGGCGCCGAACAGGGCCGCCAGCGTCGTCATCATGATGGGACGGAAGCGCAGCAGGCAGGCCTGAATAATCGCCTCGGTGGCGCTGAGCCCATGGTGGCGCTCGGCCTCCAGCGCGAAATCGATCATCATGATGGCATTCTTCTTCACAATGCCCATCAGCAGGATGATGCCGATCAGACCGATGACCGAGAGATCCTGCCCGAACAGCATCAGAGCGAGAATGGCACCGACGCCTGCCGAGGGCAGCGTCGACAGAATGGTGATGGGATGGATATAGCTCTCATAGAGCACACCCAGCACGATATAGATCGTGATCACGGCGGCGAGCAGCAGCCAGGGCTGTCCGGAGAGCGCCTTGGTGAATTCAGCCATGTCGCCGCCATAGACGCCCTGGATATTGCCGGGCATGCCGATGCGGGCCTCGATGTCATGGACGGCCTCAACCGCGTCCCCCAGCGCCTCTCCCGGTGCCAGGTTGAAGCTCAGCGACACCGCCGGAAACTGCGCCTGATGGGAGATCGAAAGCGGCGCGGTGGTACGTTTCAGGGTCGTCACCGCCGACAGCGGCACCTGGGCATCGGCCGTGCCCGGCAGATAGAGTTTCGACAGGATCGAGGGGTCGCGCTGATACATTGGAAGGGCTTCAAGCACCACCCGATACTGATTGGCCTGACCGTAGATGGTCGAAATCTGGCGCTGGGCGAAGGCGTCATTCAGGGTGTCGTTGATGCCCTGGAGGCTGACACCGAGCTGTCCGGCGCGCAGGCGGTCGACTTCAATCTGGGCCCGCAATCCGCCTTCCTGCGCTTCTGACGACACGTCCTGGAAAATCGGGTTGCTGCGCATCTCGGTGACGAGCTTTTCCGCCCATTGCGAAACCTGGGCTGCGTCTGCTGCGGTCAGCGTATACTGATATTGCGAGCGGCTCGACTGGGTCGATATCTGCACATCCTGGACCGGCTGGAAGAACACGGTCATGCCGGGGATGCCTGCAACTCTTTCCTTCAGGCGCCGGATCACCGTCATGACATCATCCCGGCGCTCCCCGCGGGGCTTGAGCGTCATCACCAGACGTCCGACATTGGGGGTCGGGTTGACCGAGCCGGCCCCGATCACGGAGACCACGCCGAGCACGTCGGCATCGGAGCGCATGATGTCGGCCACTTCGGCCTGGCGGGTCTGCATCTCGGCAAAGGATACGTCCGGTCCGGCCTCGGTCACCGCAGTGATCGAGGCCGTATCCTGGAGCGGCAGAAAGCCCTTGGGGGCGACAATATAGAGCCCGATCGTGGCGCCCAGCGTGGCAAAGGTCACAACCAGGGTGGCGAACTGGTGCTTGAGAACCCAGAGCAGGGTGCGGTGATAGAAATCGACCATCCAGTCGATGAAGCGGTTGACCGCCCCCAGTCCCGGCACCGTCATTTCCTCATGGGCATGTTTGAGCAGGCGCGAACACATCATCGGCGTCAGGGTCAGCGACACGATCGCCGAGGTGACCACCGCGATGGTGAGGGTAAGGGCGAATTCACGGAACATGCGCCCGACCAGCCCCGACATGAACAGAAGCGGGATGAAGACGGCGATCAGCGACACCGTCAGCGAGATCACGGTGAAGCCGATTTCACTGGCGCCCTGGCGTGCCGCCTCCATGGCGCTTGAGCCGCCTTCCATATGGCGCACGATGTTTTCGATCATGACGATGGCATCGTCGACCACGAAACCGGTGCCGATGGTCAGCGCCATCAGCGACAGATTGTCGAGGCTGAAACCGGCAAAATACATAATGCCGAAGCTCGTGATCAGCGACAGCGGCAGGGCCACACCGGCGATCAGCGTGGCGCGCAGCGAGCGCAGGAACAGGAGCACCACCAGCGTCACCAGGACGACGCTGAGGATCAGGGTGAACTGCACGTCATTGACGGAGGCACGGATGGTGTCGGTGCGGTCGGAGACCACCGTGAGTTTGACGCCGGCGGGAACCGCACGCTGCAGCTTTGGGATTTCGCGCTGGATCTGGCGCACCACCTCAATGACATTGGCACCGGGCTGACGCTGGATGTCGATGATGACGGCAGGCGTGCCCTGGTACCAGCCGCCGGTGCGGTCGTTCTCCAGCCCGTCAACGATTTTGGCCACGTCGCCGATGGTGACCGGCGAGCCGTTGCGATAGGCAAGGATGATCGGCTTATAGGCCTCCGCCGCGGTGATCTGGTCGTTGGCGGCGATGGTGTAGGATTGCTGGGCACCATCCAGCGAGCCTTTGGGACCGGAGACATTGGCGCCCATGATCGCGGCGCGCACATCCTCCATCGCGATGCCATAGGCAGCAAGCCGTGGCAGATCGGCCTGGATCCGCACCGCCGGCTTGAGGCCACCGAGGATCGACACCCGCCCCACCCCCGAAATCTGCGCCAGGCGCTGCGCCAGGATGGTATCGGCCATATCGCTCATGGCGCGCAGCGACACCGTGTCGGAGCGCAGCGCCAGCGTTATCACCGGCGCATCGGCGGGGTTCACCTTGGCGTAGGTCGGCGGGTAAGGCAGGTTCTTCGGCAGCACGCCGGCGGCGGCATTGATGGCAGCCTGGACGTCCTGGGTGGCGCCATCGATATCGCGGTTGAGATCGAACTGCAGCGAGATCTGGCTGACGCCGTAGGAACTCGTCGAGTTCATCGATGTCAGGGCCGGGATCTGCCCGAGCTGGCGCTCAAGCGGCGCCGTGATCAGCGACACGATGACGTCGGGGCTGCCGCCCGGCAATTGGGTGGTCACCTGCACGGTCGGAAAATCGACCTGGGGCAGCGCCGACACCGGCAGCGCGAAATAGCCCAGCATGCCACCGATCAGCAGCGCCACACCAAGCAGTGAAGTCGCAATCGGCCGCTGGATGAAGGGTTCGGAGACGCTCATGGAGCGGCCATCCCGCTGACGCGAACGCGGCTCATGGTTGCCTGGCTCCGCTGGCTTTACCCTGCCCGGGCTCCGCACCCTCGCCGCGATGGCGATTAGGCCTGCCGCCGTCCTGCGCCGGATCCCGGTTCAGTTCCTTTGCAGGCTCTCTGGCTCCGTCCCTGGTCTGCTCCCCGCTCTGCGGCTCTTTTGCCTGTGCTTCGCCAGCCTGATCCTTGTCCTGATCCTTGCTCTGGTCTTTGTTCTGGTCCTGGGTCTGCTGCGGCTCGGTGGTCGCGCCCTGCCGGTCTTTGTCCGCACTGCTGGCGCTGTCCTGGTGGCCTCTCCTGCCTCCCTTGCCTTCACCCTTGCCCTGGCCCTTCCCTTCTGGGCCTTTCCCCTGCCCCCTGCTGCGTTTGCGCGGTGCCAGGTCCGCTGTCGGGGTCTGTTCGGCACGGCCGATGGTGACTTTTGAACCATCGGCGAGAAGCGCAAAGCCGGTGGTGACGACGCGATCGCTGGCGGCAAGCCCGCTGGAGACCACGGCGTCATGCTCATTCTGCTGGGCCACCGTCACCGGCCTGGCTGTGACGATGTCACCCTCCTCCCCGGTAGTGATGACATAGCTGAACGTACCGAGCGGTCCGCGCTGCACCGCCGATGTCGGCACCACCACCGCATTGGTCAGGGTTTCGACCCTGAGACGGACATTGACGAACTGGCCGGGCCAGAGCTGGCGGCGGGCATTGGGGAACTCAGCCTTGAGCCTGAGTGTGCCGGTGGTGGAATCGACCTGGTTGTCGATTCCGGTCAGCTTGCCGCTGTCGATCACGGTGACGCCGTCATTGCCGAACACATCGACCACCAGCTCACCCCTGGCGGCAGCCCGGTTGACACGCACAATCTGCTGCTGCGGCAGGCTGAACCACACCGCGATCGGCTGCAATTGGGTGATCACGACCAGCCCGGTGGCATCGGCAGCATGGATGATGTTGCCCTCATCGACCTGGCGCAATCCCGCCCGCCCGGAAAGCGGCGCCACGATTTTGGTGTAGCTCAGTGTCGCCGCAGCATTGTCGATGGCAGCCTGATCGGCCCGGATCAGGGCCTCGGTCTGGGCCACGGCGGCGCGCTGGGTGTCGGCCTGCTGCTTGGACCCGGCGTTCGAAGCGGCAAGCTGCTCATAACGCGTCAGATCGAGGCGCTGGTTGGCAAGCTGGGCCACGTCCTGCGCCTTCTTCGCCACCGCCTGATCAAACTGCGCCTGATAGATCGCGGGATCGATTTCTCCGACCACATCGCCTTTCTGGACGTCCTGGCCTTCCGTGAAATGTACCGCGATCAGCTTGCCATCGACCTGGGAGCGCACGGTGACGGTATTGAGGGCGCGGATGGCACCGACGCCATCGAGATAGACCGGCACATCAAGAATGCGCGGACTTGCGGCCAGCACCGGCACCGGCAGATCGGGAGGGCCGGCACGACCTGTGGCCTGTTTCTGCTTCACCGCGTACCAGCCGATCGAAAACAGCACCAGCAGGACGGCACACGTGATCACAAGCGGGAGCATGCGCCCACGAGGGCGGGAGGCAGAGTCGGCGGCAATCGGAGGGGGCGTATTCATGGTACTTTATCATCCGGCGTTGGCCGGTTTCTCCAGTTTGGGTTCCCAGCCGCCGCCCAGGGCCTGGTAGAGACTGACCACCGCGAGCAGTTGCGCAAGCTGCGCCTGCCACAAGGTGTCCTCGGCCTGGAACAGAGTGAGTTCGGTATTGAGCACGGTAACGATGTCGGTGGTTCCGGCACGCAGCTGTTGCTCGGCGAGTTCAAAAGCGCGTCGCGAGGCTGCCACCACCTCGCGCTGCAGCCTGAGCTTGATCGTGGTCTGTTTGATCGAATACAGGGCATTGTCGACGTCGGTAAAGGCCTGGACGATGGTCTTGCGGTAGGTCTGCAGCAGTTCGTCCTGACGCGCCTTGTTGTAGTCGAAATTGGCCTGGATGCGCCCGCCGTCGAAGATCGGCTGGGTGAGACCGCCGACCAGCTGGAAGAAGGCGGCATGGGGCTGGAACAGTGACGCCAGCGCCGCACTCTGATAGCCGCCGTTTGCGGTCAACTGGATCGAGGGAAAGAACTGGGCACGGGCACTGCCGACATTGGCAGTGGCACTGGCGAGCTGCGCCTCCTGACGCCTTATATCGGGCCGCTGGGTCAGAAGCTCCGAGGGCATGCCCGCGGTCACCTTCGGCGCAACAATAGCGTTGAGCGATCCGCCGACAAGGCGCACGCTTTCGGGGGGGCGCGACACCAGAACCGCCAGCGCATTGACGTTCTGGTCGAGCGTCTGCCGCAGGGTCGGGACCTGGGCTTTCTGGTTGGCGAGCACGCTCTCCTGCTGCGAGGTGTCCAGATCGGTGCCGGTGCCGGCCTTGCGCCGCTCCTTGATGGCATCGAGAATGCGCTGGGCGCTGGCGATATTGCGCTGGGCGGTACGCAGACGATCCTGGGACGCCAGAACCTGGAAATAGGCATTGGCGACGCCGGTCAGCGTGGTCAGGGCGACCACGTCGCGATCGAAGCGATTGCCGACGGCGGTCTCTTCAGCTGCCTGCAGCGCGTCGCGGTTCTGGCCCCAGAAGTCGAGCTGATAGCTGGCGCTGAGAGAGGCCTGGAAATTGACCACTTCGCGGCCGCCGATGGAAAGACCGGAAGCGCTGGAACCCGAAGTGCGGGAATAGGTCTCCGAGCCGCCGCCCGACAGGGTCGGCAACAGGGCGGCGCCGGCCTGGCGCGCCAGTGCGTCGGCCTGGCGCATCCGTGCCACCGCCGCGGCGATATCGAGATTGACGGTCTGCGCCTCTTCCATCAGTGCGGTCAGTTCCGGGGAACGGAACCCGCGCCACCAGTCCAGCGCCGGGGTCGCCTCGCCGCTTTTGGCGCCGTATTTATACTGGGTGGGAACGTCAAGCGCTGGGTCGGGAATGTCCTGCGACAGAATGCAGCCACCGGCTCCCAGCGTGAGCGACAGCAGCGCACCCCATTGGGTGATTCGTCGAAGTCGCTCCGAAAGCCGTGTCGGCACTGCGCAGATGCTGTGTTTCACCTCGCCCCCCCGATTTTCGTGCCCCGGGTCTCGCCGCTGTCACACCATGCGCCGACGGAAAAACCGCCCGGGTCTCGATCCTGCTGCGTTGTGATCACGGCAATGATTCTTTCCTGCAACTTCATGGGCGCCATATAAACAATGTGTGGATAGCACGCACAGCCCCCCTCGCGATCACTTGATGTCGCCGAAGATCCTCAGGGAGTTTTGCAAATCTCACGAAACAGCGCTGATTCTCAAGGACTTTTCGCAAGGCCGGGGGGCTCCAAGCCTTCGGGCTTACCAAGATTTCATGCGCAGAGCGGCTTTGACACTGTCGGAGCGGCGACATGGGTCGCATTTTCCGCATCCGCTGTGGTTGCTTTGCCACCCCGATGACAGTCTGATGCGCAAAAACATGCGCAAGGCACCGAATCCTGCCGGTATTTTCGACCTCCAAAGCTCTGGCCTGATGAGTGCGACGCGGCCCGCATCAGCTGCAGACCAACACCTCAATTCCTGCTCCGGATCCGTGTCATGCGGCTGTCAGGGGGGGCGGAATCCCGCGCACGGTGTCCATGCCTTCTCGCACAGACAAAAAGAGCCAAAGGAGACAGGGATTTTGGGAGGCGGCGAACCACGACAGGCGGAAATTCTCCGCAGCTGTCCCTCCCGTCCCTGCCACAGATCCCCGACATGAACCATAATGCAGGCCCGTGTGCCAGGCCTGATCAACTGTGAGCGGGGAAGCCGAATCGACCCTGCGGTTGCCCCGCGTTCTGGTCGCTCCTCCCGCTTCACGCCTGAGGCCTCAGGCGCCGCCATTCCAGCCCTGTCGCAAGGGGCTTTTCCCGAATCCCTCTTCAGCGCAGGATCTGGCTCAGGAACAGTCTGGAGCGCGGGTGCTGCGGGTTGGCAAAGAATTCCGCCGGCGTGTTGGCCTCGATGATCTGGCCCTGATCCATGAAGATGACGCGGTTGGCGACCTCGCGAGCGAATCCCATTTCATGGGTCACCACCAGCATGGTCATGCCTTCGCGCGCCAGATCGACCATGGTGTCCAGCACTTCCTTGACCATTTCAGGGTCCAGCGCCGAGGTCGGCTCGTCGAACAGCATCACTTTCGGGTTCATGGTCAGAGCTCTCGCGATGGCCACGCGCTGCTGCTGGCCACCGGACAATTGTCCGGGAAATTTCGCCGCCTGATGGGGAATCTTCACCCGTTCCAGGAACCTCATCGCCGCTTCCTCGGCCTCTTTCTTCGGCCGGTTGCGCACCCAGATCGGGGCCAGCGTGCAGTTCTCCAGTACCGTAAGATGGGGAAACAGGTTGAAGCCCTGAAACACCATGCCGACCTCGCGCCTTATGGCATCAACATGCCTGAGAGCCGAGCCGAGCCGGATACCGTCGACCACGATCTCGCCTTCCTGGAACTGTTCCAGAGCGTTGATGCAGCGGATCAGCGTCGACTTGCCGGAACCCGAAGGGCCGCAGATCACAATGCGTTCGCTCTTTTCAACCTCGAGGCTGATGTCACGCAGGACGTGAAAATCGCCATACCATTTGTTGAGGCCGGAAATCGTCACGATGGGAGCTGTGGTCATGATGGCCTTCCCGTCACTTGGCGCGGTGAGCGTTGAGCCGGCGTTCGACGAAAAGCGAGTAGCGCGACATGGCAAAACAGAAGGCAAAATAGATCATGCCAGCGAAGGCAAAACCGGTGAAGGCCGTGGTCGGGGTCGACCACACCGGGTCGGCAAGCGAAGCCTGGAGCGAGCCCAAGAGATCGAAGAGCGCGACGATGGCGACCAGCGAGGTGTCCTTGAAAAGTGCGATGAAGCTGTTGACCAGCGCGGGAATGACGTGACGCAGCGCCTGCGGCAATTCGATCAGGAATGTGGTCCGGATCCTGGACAGGCCGAGCGCGCTTGCCGCCTCGCTCTGACCGGCTGGGATTGCCGCCAGTCCCCCCTTATGACCTCTGCCTGATAGGCACCGGCAAAGATGGCAACCCCGATCAAAGCGCGAAGCAGACCATCAATGCTGAAATGCCCGGGCAGAAACAGCGGCAGCATATAGGTGGCGAAAAACAGCACCGTGATCAGCGGCACGCCGCGCCAGAACTCAATGAAGACGATGGCGCAAAAGCGGATCAGGGGAAGGCTCGAGCGTCGCCCCAGTGCCAGCGTGATTCCGATCGGAATCGAAACCACGATCCCGGTGACGGCAATCACCAGCGTCACCAGAAGACCACCCCACAGCCTGGTGTCGATGAGCGCCAGTCCACCGGCATCAAGCGCCATCCCCCTTATCACCGCGGCAATTGCCAGAAAGCTGACCACGGCACTCACAGCAGCGCGCAGGCCCGCCCGCCACCCCAGAAACAGAACGATCACGACCGCGGTGAAGAGAAAATCAGTCCACAGCGCCTGCCCCGTGCCCTGGACAAAATCCCGCAGCATCATCAGCGGCGTCAGCACAAAATGCAGGACGTGGCCTGCGATTACAGCAAGACCGCCCACCCCCCGGACCAGCACTGCAGTCACCCCGGCGCTTCCCGGACTGTGGCTCAACGCCAGCAAGGACTGACCGGCGCGGGCGAGGCCCTGATCAGCGGATTCCAGGAAGCCGGCGCACCAGGTCAGCGCAAAGCCGTTCAGGCCGCCACCGCGCAACAGGAAAAACGCCACCATTGGGAAGGCCAGGAAGAACAAAGCGGCGTTGAGGCGTTTTGCCGGCAGACGCGGGATCAGGAGCGGTGCGAGCAGTGCTGCGGCCAGGATGAAGGTGAGATTGACGCGCCAGCGCGCCTCGGCAGGGTAGAAGCCGTAGATGAACTGCGACCACTTGGCCGCCACATAGGGCCAGCAGGCCCCGACGACATGGCCGGCATTCTCCGCAAGGCAGGAATCGCGATCCGCACCCCTCCAGACCGCATGGAAGAACAGGAACTGGACGGCGGGAATGACGAGGAACCAGAGCAGGAGCGGCACCATCGCCAGGAGCACAATATGGCTCGGCGAGGCGAGCCAGTCACGCGCGCGCGCCATTGTGTCGCGGCGCGGCCGCGGGGCCTTGCGCTCCTCAATCAGACTCTCGCTCAGGAAAGCGCGGTCGGCGATGGCGCTCATGCCAGACGTCTCCGGTTGAGGCGCGCGCTGTAGAGGCTCATCAGGATGCTGGTGATCAGCGACAACAGCAGATAGAGCCCCATCGTGATCGCCACGATCTCGATCGCCTGCCCGGTCTGGCTCAGCGTGGTTCCGGCAAAGACCGAGACGATGTCGGGATAGCCGATGGCGACCGCCAGTGAGGAGTTCTTGGTCAGGTTGAGATACTGGTTGGTCAGAGGCGGGATGATGACGGCCATCGCCTGGGGCAGCACGACAAGGCGCAGGATCCGGCCCCGGCTCAGGCCCAGCGCCGCAGCTGCCTCCATCTGCCCCTTGTCGACCGAGAGCATACCGGCGCGGATGATTTCGGCGATGAAGGCCGCGGTATAGGTCGACAGCGCTACCACCAGCACCAGCAGTTCAGGGATGATCCGGATGCCGTTCTGGAAGTTGAAGCCGGAGAGCTGCGGCAGCTCAAGGTGAACCGGTGCCCCGAACAGCAGGATCGAGAGCAGCGGCAGAGCGAGAAGACCCGCCACAAAAGGAGCGCTGTGCAACGACCCGCCGCGCCCGAAACGAACCCGTCGCGCCAGGATGCCAAGACACAGAAGGCCGATGACAAGGAGCACGAGAGCGCCGAGAAAGGGGAAAAGCCCCGCCTCTCCAACCGCGCGCGGCATCGCCAGCCCGCGCTTGGAGAGAAAAAACATCCCGAACAGCGACAGGCTCTGTCGCGGCGGGGGCAATGCTGCAAGCACCGCGACGTACCAGAACATCAGCTGGAACAACAGCGGCAGGTTGCGGATAACCTCGACATAGACACCGCCGAGTCGCGCCAGCAGCGGATTTGGCGACAGCCGGGCAAGCGCGATGATGCCGCCGAGCAGGGTGCCGAGCACAATGCCGCTGATCGCGGCCAGCAATGTGTTGAGGATGCCGACCACGAGCACCCTGCCATAGCTGTCGCTGGCCGAGAACGGAATCAGGGCCTGGTTGACGTCGAAGCTGGCGGTGTTGCTGAGGAACCCCAGGCCTGAAGCAATATGCCGGGTCTCAAGATTGGCCCGCGCATTGGCGACAAAGGCCGCAATCGCCACCACGATCAGGGTGGCAAAGACCATCTGCCAGAACACACCGCCCCATCCGGCAGATCCGCCGAGCGTCTGTTTCAGCCGGCGCCCGAGCTGGAACGGCGGTTTGCGCGCCGCTCCCCGGGGCGGCTCTTCCGCTCCCCGGGGCGGCTCTTCCGCTCCCCGGGGCGGCTCTTCCGCTCCCCGGGGCGGCTCTTCCGCTCCCCGGGGCGGCTCTTCCGCTCCCCGGGGCGGCT
>WQYW01000143.1 GCA_009781045.1 Alphaproteobacteria bacterium | reverse complement strand
GAAAAAGATGTTGGGCGATTTGCCGCCGAGTTCGAGCGTCACCGGGATGATGTTCTCGCTGGCATACTGCATGATGAGGCGGCCGGTGGTGGTCTCGCCGGTGAAGGCGATCTTGGCGATGCGGCGGTTGGTGGCGAGCGGCTTACCCGCCTCAAGGCCGAAGCCGTTGACGATGTTGAGCACACCGGGCGGCAGGATGTCGGCGATGAGTTCGGCCAGCACCAGAATGCTGGTCGGCGTCTGCTCGGCTGGCTTGAGCACGACGCAGTTGCCGGCGGCGAGCGCCGGGGCGAGCTTCCACGCGGCCATCAGGATCGGGAAGTTCCAGGGAATGATCTGACCGACAACGCCCAGCGGTTCATGGAAATGATAGGCGATGGTGTCGGGATCAATCTCGGAAATGCCGCCTTCCTGGGCGCGGATGGCGGCAGCGAAATAGCGGAAGTGATCCACGGTCAAGGGGATGTCGGCAGCCGTAGTCTCGCGGATCGGTTTTCCGTTGTCGATGCTTTCGATCAACGCGAGAACATCAATGTTCTGTTCAATGCGGTCGGCGATGCGGTGGAGGATGCGGGCGCGCTCGGCAGCAGGGGTGCGGCCCCAGGCGTCTTTGGCTTTGTGCGCTGCATCAAGAGCGAGTTCGATGTCGGCCGCCTGACCGCGGGCCACCTCGCAGAAGGGTTTGCCGGTAATCGGGGTGATATTGGCAAAATAGCGGCCCTCGACGGGAGGCACAAATTGACCGTCGATGAAGTTGTCATAGCGCTGGCGCAGGGCCATGCGGCCTTTGAGATTGTCAAGTTGCTGCTGGATCATGTGTTCCTCTCCTTGTTCCGCACCCTGCGACGCATTTCTTCAGGAATGCGCGATTTGTGAGGACCTCGCGGTTCCACAAGCGGCGGCCGCTGTCGCTATCTGACGCAGGCAGCCGTGAGCGGAAGGCCCTGACCCTTCCTAGCACGCGATGCGCCCGGGGTTAAAGTCTCCTGAAGTTGCAATACTGGCAGATCGGGGGAGCATTGCGGCTCTCGGCTCAACGGTTGGCAGTGCAGCATTTGGATGCTGTCAGCGGAAATACGGAGGAACTGCAAGGCCGCAAAAAACGGTCGGGGCGCAAAAAAAAAGCCGCAAATTTCGCTGGCGGATGTCGACCCGGCAGCCGCGCCAGATCGCGTGGCCATCTGTCATCGGGCGTTATCGACGGCAGGATGGGCTGGAGCAGGGTCCCATTGTCATCGCCGGACACCGCCTGTGCTGGAGGATCCGGGCAGAAAGAAGTGGATCTGCTGCGGGGCTGCGAGATGGCGTGTAAGCAGCAGGCGCTGCCGCTCGGAGTAATTATTCTTCGCAGGGCTCCTTAAAGTCCATAGTGGTGCAGTGCGGTCATTGGCGGCGCGATCGGCCCGCCGTGACGGGGGACAGCGCTGGAGATCGCGGACCCGGGGATGGCCGGGTGCAGGGATCGGATGAGGCGAGTGGCTGCGAGCGGGAGCAGGCTTGCGGCCCCCTGTCGCAGAACAGCAGGAGGACAGGCGGGAATTCCGCGGGAGCCGGGTTCGATCGGACCTCCAGTTCCCTGCGCCCGCCCGCTGTGCAGACCTGCTGCGATGCCTGGTGTTGCAGTCCGATTCTGCCTGCTCTTTGCTCCCGGTCAAGGAGGAGGGCATGATGTCTTCCCCGCCCGTTGCATGCGATTGACCATTGACGGCCTTATGGTGCGCCCGGTTCCGGCAAGCCCTGCCGCCTGTGGCCGACAGGGGAAAAGCCGGGTCACGAAAAAGTGTTCGCTGGCGAGACGCCATCTGCGGAATTGGTTCACCTAATTTTTCATGGCGCATTTCCCTCAACCGGGTCGGGGTGGTATCAGGTCGGCCATGCACAGGGCACTTATGCGCAAACAGAAAAGAGATGCGATGCTTATTGCCACCACGGAGAATGTTGCGGGTTACCGCGTCAGGGAAACCAAGGGCCAGGCGTTTGGAGTTGTGGTGCGAAGCCGCGGTATCGGCGGGAACTTCCTGGCGAGCCTGCGCTCCATCGTCGGAGGAGAGATTCACGAGTATACACAAATGCTGGAGCATGCCCGGCGCCAGGCTGTCGACAGGCTGACCACCAATGCCCAGGCGATGGGAGCCAATGCGATTGTCATGATGCGCTTTGACTCCTCGGAAATCGGTCAGACCATGAGTGAGGTTGTGGCCTACGGTACCGCCGTTGTGATTGAACCCTTAAGCTGACGAAACCGCAAAACACGATGGGTACAATTGTCAGCGCTCTCGGCGCGCTGGTGATCCTGGCGGGGTTGGGGATCGCGGTTCTGGGGGGGACCGCGATGGTCTTTGCGCCGCATCTGATCATCGGTGGCGTGTTTCTGGTGGGCGGACTTCTTATCGAGCGCTGGCGCTACAAGGATGTCCTGCACCGGGCACCCGACCCGAGCTGGCGCGATACCGGCGAGCGGTTCGTGGATGTGGAAACCAACCTGCTGACGGCGGTCTGGCTCGATCCACAGGGGGAGCGACACTATCTCGCAGTGTCGCCGCGCCGGCCCGGGAATGGGCAATAGGCGAAAGCGCGATCTGTGGGGAGGCAGGTTTGGATGCGCGATGTCAGGAGCCGCGCGGCACGGGTGCTCTCCTCAAGGGAAGGCAATAGCGGCAAGGGGAGGCAGATGGAGGTGACTGTACGCCCGCGCCGTGAGCGAGACGGCAGAGCGTGACCAACGGTCACCCGGGAAGCGGGGTGTGAGAGGCGGATTATTTTGAGGGAAATCGCAGCAGAAAACGCTCCCGGAAAAGCCCGCCGGGAGCTTTGCGGCGGGCTGCGAGCCTGCCGGGGGGCCGGATCTGCCGTGGGCGCGCCGTTCCTTGTCGATCAATGGGCGGCGCGGACCTGCGCTCCTGACGGACAAGGATCGGCGCAGCAGCGATTTGTCGATGGCGCTGTCGCGACCCGGTGTGCAGCGAATTTGCAGTTTCAGGATCGACGTCTTCAGCTTTGGCCGCCCGAGGACGGCGTGCCGCCCTCGCCGCTGCCGAAGTCAAGCTCGCGCAGGTTGAGATAGACCCGCTGGATCCACTGGTACAATTCCGTCGAGGTGTCCTTTTCCAGCCGGAGATAGGCGGTGAAGGAAAAGGTGAGGTGGTCGATATAGGTCTTGAGGAAACCGGACAGGGCGCGCAGCTGCAGGACCTTGCCTGTGGTCATGGTGGGGGGCAGCTGGGTGCGTACGATGTGCTCATTATGGACCGCGATAAGGTTCTCGGGCGGGAACTGTTCGCGCAGTGACTCATAGGCGCGCACCGAGATGCGGTTGGAATCGGCAAGGAAGAGGATGATGGGCGATACGTTGCGGTAGGTCGCCTCCTGCAGGAGGCAGATCTCCTCGGTCATCTTGAAGAAGTCCTCGAAGGCATGAAAACCGAGATCAATGACCTTGGCCAGCCCGTCGTCGACAATGACGCGGTCCATCAGCCTCATCTTGCCATAGGTGTCGCTGACACTGGCGGTCTCGGTGATGCTGGGCAGATAGTCGACCAGCGAGGGCTCCCGGACGTTGACATCAAAGGACTCGACGTCCCCGTCCTTGAGCAGAATGAATTCCGACAGCAGACGCGCCAGCAACGTCTTGCCGACCTGCGGGACAGGAGAGGAAATGATGTAGACGGGTGTCGAGGACATCGAGGACTGTTTCAGCGTGGACTGCTCAGCTGACCAGTCGTGTCATCGGGTCAGCATCACCTGGGGGATTTGACAAACGCCCCTTTTTGCGCAGAGCGCGCAGGAGGCGAATGTCAAATCCGGGGACGCGAACGGGAAATCGCGTGGACACAGGCGCAAGCCTAACTTTCGGCGGTTCGCTTGGCACCGACGAGGTCGGTCAGGCGGATCCGGTCGTATTCACTCCAGACATTGGCGAGCCAGTGACGGACATAGCCACGCAACACAAAGGAGTAGTTCGCGACCTCGTCGTGGAGGCCCTTGTTGGCAATAAATTTGAGGAACGGCGCGGAAGTCACTTCAACCTGCTCATAGGCCATTTCATTAAGCTTCGGGATCGTCAGTTCCGTGGCATCCTTGATGCGGTGGAAGTAGGAGTTGTAGGTGTTCTGATCCCACTGGAAGAACTGGGTGTCGTTGATGAAGTTCTTGACCAGGAAATATTTTGCGCCGTTCATGAAACCCGACGTTTCGGCGATCTCGTCAAGCGAAGCGATCGAGGGGCCGAGAATGTGAAACACGGCGAAGGTGATCTGGCCCGCTTTGGCGGCGTCAAGGAAGCCGATGTCGCGGAGGGAATTGAGGGTGGGGGATAGAAGGCCGGCGCGGACGTCGATCACGGTGACGGAAGGGCTGACCGCATTGAGCGTGTCGAAGACCTTCATCTGGTCTGCCGTCGACGTCATGTCGACGATCTCGGAGATCTCGGGATGGAAGCGCTTGAGGGTCCCACGTGGAAACTCGGTGTCGAATGCCCGTGCGGGCACGTTGTTGGCCGAAAAATAGTCGAGCAAAGTCCGGGATACCGTAGTCTTGCCGACCCCGCCCTTATCCGCTCCAACCACGATTACTGCCGGCCTTGCCATGGGTCCCACCTTCTTCAAATTGGCCGATCCGTGAGGATCGTGTGGATTTCAGTCATCTGACGGGGCAGAAGATGGCAAAAACGCATGAAAAATCCAATCGAATAAGGAGCACAAGCGCCCCTGGTCCCGTCATTTTTTGTTAACAGAAGGGGCAGATTGGCAGATTTTGCAACGAAATTCCTGCTCAGGGCGGTGCCGGGCCGGTCCGGTTGCCCCAGGGTCCAATGTCAGGTCCAACGTCAGGTCCAGTGGCAGCGCCAGCGATCGGGGGGCCGCTCGGGGTCCCGGGCAGCGACGGCGGCTGCGTGGGATCGTCGTGCGCTGCCGGGGCCTGCGGCAGTTCGGGCGTTTCGTCCCGCTGTTCGATCCGCAGCGGGCCGGGGTCATGGCCGCCGGCGAATTTGACAATGGCGTTGACCCGCGCCTGCACCGAAGGATGGGTCGAGAACAGGTCGGAAAAGCCCTCGCGGGGATTGTCGATACACATTTCCATCACGGCCGAGGTGGCACCTGGCAGTTCGCCGCGGCCCTCGATCTTGCGCAGTGCCGAGATCATGGCGTCGGGATTTTTCGTCAGCTCGATCGAGCCGGCGTCGGCGAGGAATTCGCGTGAGCGTGACAGCGCCAGCCGCACCAGGAAGGAGGACACCCAGGCGACGACGACGAGGGCAAGCGCCACGATCATGATGATGCCGGCACCCTTGCGGTCGTCGCTGCTCGAACCGGATCGAGGCCCGTATTGGAAAATCCGGAACAGCATCTCGGAGAGAAAGCCGACCATGCCGGCAATGATGACGGCGATCACCATCAGGCGCACGTCGCCGTTGCGGATATGGGTCAGTTCGTGGCCGAGAACTGCCTCGATTTCGGCGTCGCTGAGCACGTCCAGGAGGCCCGTGGTGACGGTCACGGAATATTGCCGCGGGTTGAGCCCGGTAGCGAAGGCGTTGAGCGCGGGATCGTCCATGACCTTGAGTTTCGGCATGGCGATGCCGCGTGAGATGCAGAGATTTTCCAGCGCGTTGTAGAGCCGGGGCTGTTCGGTACGGATCACCTCGCGGCCGCCGGTGAGGGCGTCGATCATGCGCTGGTGGAAGAAATAGGCGATCGCCATCCAGACCACGACGCCGATGGTGGCGAAGGGGAAGGCGGCTTTGAGGTCGGCAAGCGCCAGATTGACGTAAAAGGCGGCAGGATAGCCGGGCTGGGCGGAGGCTTCGCCGAGCAGGGCGCCGGCGAAGATCAGGAGGTAGAAAAAGAAGAAGAGGCCGGCGGTGAGCAGGATCGAACGCCGTCGGTTCGACGCGATATGGGTGTAGAGTCCATAGGCTGCCATGGAGCGTGTGTCCCGCCGGCTTTGAGGTCAGATCAGAACTTGACCGTCGGTGCCGCCTCGACCTCGGCGCGGCTGGAACCAAGGTCGAAAAAGACCTTGGGCGTGAACCCGAACGAGCCGGCGAACAGCGCGGCGGGCATCTGCTGGATGCCGGTGTTGTATTCCTGGACGGCGCTGTTGAAGAAGCGGCGGCTGGCGGCGATTTTGTTCTCGAGGTCGGAGAGTTCGCTGGCGAGCTGCTGGAAATTGGCGTTGGCCTTGAGGTCGGGATAGGCTTCCGACAGCGCAATCAGCCGGCCGAGCGAGGCGCTCAGCGTGTTTTCGGCAGCCGCGACCTGCGCCGGTCCCTGGGCGGAAATCGCGCTGTTGCGCGCCTTGACCACGTCGTCGAGGGTGCCGCGCTCATGGCTGGCATAGCCTTTGACGGTTTCGACCAGATTCGGCACCAGGTCATGGCGCTGCTTGAGCTGGACGTCGATATCGGCGAAAGCCTGGTTGGTGCGCTGACCGAGCGTGACCAGCCGGTTGTAGATGGCGAGGCAGTAGAGCGCGAGCACGACGATGAGGATGAGAACGATCAGGCTGGTCGACATGGGAAAACTCCGAAAGGGTGGGATGGAGCCGGCAGAGAGGGTTTGAGGCAGAGCTTGAGAAGATAGCGAAAAGGGGCGTTGGCAATCCTTCGCGGCAGGCTCCAGCCTCACCGTCCTGCATGGGGAAAACCTAACGAGGTCGAGGTAGGGTATGATTGTGGCCTTGCCAATCCCCTGATTGTGGCAGGGAGATGGAAAAGAATCGCGGTCTGGGGGCACTGAAGGAGGTCAATCTTCCTCCCTCAGCGCCGTGCCCCAGCGCCAGTGCCGCGCAGTGGCATAGGCTTCCCGATCCCGTCGGGCGACGCTGGCGGGATGGACGCCGGCGGCGTCGCAGAGGCGGGCGGTGATGGCAGCCTTGCCGATCCGCGGTGGCGCGATCACCCGCGCCCGCACCCGCGGGATCGGGCTGCGGGTCAGCACCACATAGCTGAATTTTTCGTCCTCGAACGGCACCTCCGCCCCTTTGATCTGGCGATGGGCCTGTGAGCGCGGCAGACGCTGGCTGAAATGGCACCAGTCGGGTGCGATCAGCGGACAGGCCAGCGCATGCGGGCAGGGCGCCGCGACATGGGCACCTGAGCCGATCAGCTGGCGGCGCAGCGCCAGGATGCGGGCATGGCCTTTCGGCGTGCCGGGTTCGATCACGATCAGAGCCGCCAGCGTCCTTTCCCACATGGCCGCAGCAAGCTCTGCACGCTCTGCCGGAGCGATTTCGCCGATGCAGAAGCTCGCAATGACGATATCGGATGGCGCACATTCCCGGATCCGGTCGGTGCCGTCGCCTTCGCTGTAGTGGCAGGATGCAAGGCGCGGATGGAGGCCGGTGAGTTCCAGCCCCAGCTGGCGCAGCGCCGGATTGGCGTCGATCAGGGTGAAAGCGTGGAGGGTGGCAAAGGCTTGCGCTGCGGCAAAGCTCGCGGTGCCGGGACCGGCACCGATATCGATCAGACTTTGCGGCGTGAGCGCGGGCGTTTGTTCGGTGAGGGCGTTGAGGCAGGCCGTGACCGCGGCATAGGTCGCGGGCATGCGGGTCAGGGCATAGCTCAGTGCGTCTTCCCTGCTGCGGATCGTGGTCGAATCACCGCCGCAGCGATAGGCCTGCGAGATGATGTTTGCTCTGGCGGCGGCCTCCTTGCGGGAAAAGCCGTGGAGGCGCTCTGCCAGTGCGGCCTTCAGATCTGCGGGAAGCGCGGGGGAGAGCATCGCTGGCGCCGCAGGTGTCAGGCCACATTCTGGTCGAGAATATCGACCGCCTGCTGGAGATTGACCGATACCAGCTGCGACACCCCGCGCTCCGCCATGGTGACGCCGAACAGACGGTTCATCCGGGCCATCGTGATCGGGTTATGGGTGATGATGAGGAAGCGGGTGTCGGTTGAATTCGTCATGTCGGTAAGAAGGTTGCAGAAACGATCGACATTGTGGTCGTCGAGCGGGGCGTCGACCTCGTCGAGCACGCAGATCGGGGAGGGGTTGGTGAGGAACACCGCGAAGATCAGCGACAGCGCCGTCAGGGCCTGTTCGCCGCCGGACAACAGCGACAGGGTCTGCGGCTTTTTGCCGGGAGGCTTGGCAATGATCTCAAGACCGGCCTGGAGCGGATCGTCGCTCTCGATCAGATGCAGTGCGGCCTCCCCGCCACCGAACAGGCCGACGAACATCCGCTTGAAATGGTCGTTGACGATCTCAAACGAGGTCAGCAGCCGCTCGCGGGCCTCGCGATTGAGGCTCTGGATACCCTGACGCAGGCGCTTGATGGCCTCGACCAGATCGTCGCGTTCATTGGCAAGCCCGTTATGCTGGGTCTCAACCTCGCGCAGCTCCTCCTCGGCGCGCAGATTGACCGCGCCCAGGCGCTCGCGGTCGCGGCGCAGCCGCTCGAGTTCCTCCTCAATCGTGTTGATGGGCGGGAATTCGGCGCCGGGTTCGAGTTCGGCCAGCGCCGCCACCTCTGCGGGCTCGACCTCCAGCATGTCATGGATTTCGCGCTCGATGTCTTCCAGCCGCCGGCGGGCGCCCTGCAGCCGCTCTTCGGCCCGGGCTTTGGTCTCCCGGGTCCTGGCCAGGGCCTCAAGCGAGGTTTTGGCTTCACGATCGGTGTCGGTCATGGCGCGTTCGGCGGTGGCCAGCATGTCGGCGGCCTCGCGGCGGCCGGCTTCGGCGCGCTCGATCTCGCTGATCAGCGCCCGGCGCCGCTGCGCAAACACCGCAGGCGCATTCTCAAGGTCGGCGCGTTCGACCGCGACTTCGGAGAGGCGGGTCTGGATGGTGTCGATATGGCTGGTGGCGCTCTGGTGACGGTTCTGCCATTCGGCGCGTTCGGCAGCAATGGCTCGTGCCCGCCGTTCGGCAAGCTCGGCTTCGCGGGCCAGCGCCTGCGATTCGGCGCGGGCCTGGGTGGCGAGGCGGCGGCGGTCCTCAATGTCATCGCGAATCGCGGCGAGCCGGGTTTCGGTGTCTTCGCCCGGTGGCAGTCCGTCGATCGCGGCAAGCGCGGTTTCATGGGCGGCCGCAGCCTCCTCACGGTCGGCAACGAGGCGCGAGTGGGCCTCCGTCAGGGCCGAGCGGCGTGCGGCGTGGCGGCTGATTTCACGCTCGGTGGCATTGTTGCGTTCGCGCGCGGCGTTGACCTCGCGCTGGGTGGCACGCCAGGCGTCGCGGGCCGCGACTTCAGCGGCGGCCTTGATACGCAGCTCGGACTCGGCATTGTCGAGATCCTGGCGCCGTGCCGCGGCCACCGCGCGGGCCTGTTCAAGTTCGGCCTCGATATCGTTGAGCCGGGTGCGCTCGGCGAGCCTTCGTGCAGCTCCGGTGGGGGCGTGGGCGGCGGCGACAAAGCCGTCCCAGCGCCACACATCGCCCTCGGGCGAGATCAGGCGCTGGCCGGTTTTCAGCTGTGGCACCAGCTCGGCACCGAGTTCGCGCCTGATGATGCCGATCTGGGCGAGGCGGCGGGTCAGTTCGACCGGGGCCTGGACGTGATTGACCAGCGGCTCGACGCCTTCAGGCAGAGGCGGGTCGCCGGCGATGACCCCGGCATTGGTCCAGCGCATCGGCGCCGAGGGATCGAGCGGGGCGTCGAGATCGTCGCCCAGTGCGGCGCCGATGGCCTTCTCATAGCCCTTGTCAACGGTGATGCCGTCGATGATCGGCGGCCACAGATTCCTGGTTTCGCCGGTGAGGAGCTTGGAGATGGTGCGTGCCTCGGTGTCGAGACGCTGCACCCGCCGCTCGGCTTCATTGAGCGGGCCGCGGGCCGCTTCGAGGGTCTGGCGGGCACCGACATGGGCGGCTTCGGCGGCCTCCACCGCGGCTTCAACGGCTGCAAGTTCGTTCTCGCTGTGCGCCACCGCTTCGCTAAGTGCGGCGAGGTCGAGATCGCCGGTTTCCTGCGCCAGCGCCTCCTGCTGCCCCCTGATGCCGGTGAGTTCCTGGTCGAGCCGGGTGAGGCGGTTGTGGTGGCTGCGTGCAGTGGCGTCAAGCTGGGCGCGCCGGGCGGTGATATCCGCAAGCGCGGTGGTCAGTTCGGCGAATTGCTGTACGGCGCCGGCCAGCGTCGCCTCGGCTTCCGAGACCCGGTCATCGACATTGTTGCGCTGGTCGAGGCGGCGCTCAATCGACTCCTTCAGTTCAGTATCCTCGGCGTCAAGGCGCTGCAGGGCGATTTCGGCATCCGCCATCTGCTGCCGGGCATGGGTGACGTCGGCCTCGAACTGCGCCAGACGGCGATCAAGTTCCCCCCCGCGCTCCCTGGAACGCTCTTCCTCGCGTTCCAGCAGATCGCGTGCGCTGGTGAGGCGCTGCAACCCCGCCGCGGCGCGGGCCTCGGCGTCCCGCAGTCCCGGCAGTTCGGCGGCGCGCAGCGCCTGCAGGCGGGCCATTTCAGCCTGTGCCTGGGTACATTCGGCCATCTCGCGAAGGGCGCAATCATGGCTGTGCGCGGAATCATTGAGTTCGCCGTGGGTGGCGATCCAGCGCAGATGAAACAGCGTGGCCTCGGCCTTGCGCACCCGGGCGGCGACGTCGCGGTAGCGCGTGGCCTGGCGCGCCTGGCGGCGCAGACCGTCGATCTGCCCGGAGAGCTGCCCGATCACATCCTCGACCCGGGCGAGGTTGGTTTCCGCGGCCTTGAGCCGCAGCTCGGCCTCGTGGCGGCGGGCATGGAGGCCGGCGACACCGGCAGCATCCTCCAGCACGCGCCGGCGCTGCTCCGGCTTGGCCTGAATGATCTCGCCGATCTTGCCCTGGTGGACCAGTGCCGGCGAGCGGGCACCGGTGGCGGCATCGGCAAACAGGATCTGCACGTCGCGCGCCCGCACGTCGCGGCCGTTGATGCGGTAGAGGGATCCGGCCTCGCGCTCGATGCGCCGGGAAACCTCGAGGATCGGACTGTCATTGAGCGCCGCCGGTGCCGAGCGATCACTGTTGTCGATCGTCATCGTGACTTCGGCGTGGTTGCGGGCCGGACGATTGCCGGAGCCGGAAAAGATCACCGCCTCCATGTCGGCGGCGCGCAGTGATTTGTAGGAGGTCTCGCCCATCGCCCAGCGCAGGGCCTCGACCAGATTCGACTTGCCGCAGCCATTGGGGCCCACCACCCCGGTGAGACCATGTTCGATCACGAAGTCGGTGGGTTCGACGAAGGACTTGAAGCCATGAAGGCGCAGTCGCGTGATCTTCATCGGCGGGCTCGCATTGCGGGATCATCCCCCGCCAGGGTCATTGTACAGGTCCTGGTGCAGATCCTGGCGCAGCCGCCCCCTGCGGAGCCGGTGGTCTTCCGGTCAATGAAACGCCAAGCACGCAAGACGGGAGGTCCTTCTGGTCTGAAATCCCTCCCGCCGGTCGGGGCCAGGGGGATGCACGAAAAACAGCATGATGCTGGAGGCGAATCTTTTCAGGCCCCCGACCCCATCATGGAAGGCAAGTGGGCAACTGGGAAGAAAAATCAGCTCAGTGTCCCCGGGCGTTTTGAAAAGCGTCAGCGAAATCATGGGCGCAACAGGTGAAGTCGGGTATTCCTCAAGATCGCGATGACGAAAACTCCGCCACAGGCGGCCCCCCCGGCGAGGTTTGAGTCGTCCAGGCGGATGTGAGGGGCGACAGTGGCGACAGCTTCATGGCGGCGCAACCAAGGCCGGGGTGTTTTCCCCAGCCCTGTGTCTGCTCCGAAGGAGAAGCGGCCGTGCCCGATTTGCGCAGGGCGGGGCGCTGCGGATCTCCAGTCCTGCGGTCAGTTCTTGAGCTTGGAATTGATCTTTTCGGAGAATTTCTCAAAGGTCAGTTCGCCGACCACGCGTTCGCCATTGATGAAGAAGGTCGGGGTCGAATTGATCTTGAGGATTTCGCTGGCATATTTCTGGTCGGCCGCGATTTTGTCGAGCACCGCCTGATCCTTGAGGCAGGCATCGACATCCGGGGCGGACAAGCCGGCCTGTTTGCCGATCCGGGTCAGGGTTTCGGTTGTGTTCTTGAGCACCCACTCGGCCTGCTGATAGAACAGCAGATCGTTGACCGCGAAATATTTTTTGGCGTCGCCTTTGCTGATGCAGCGCGCCAGCAGCGCGCCCGCGGCGGCCTTGATGTCGAGGGGGAATTCGCGGAAGATATAGCGCACCTTGCCGCTGTCGATGAAATTCTGCCGGATTTTCTGGAACACGTCCTTGTTGAAGTCCGCGCAATGGGGGCAGGTCAGGGAAGCGAATTCCACGATTGTGACAGGAGCATCGTCCTTGCCCAGTGCCATGTCCGGCAGCGACACCGGCTTTGCCAGCTGGTCGATGGTCTGTGCCGCAGCAGGCGGGAGGACGAGGGGCGACAAGCCGGCGCACAGAGAAAGCACGATCGACGCCAGAACCAGGGTCGCGGCGCGACGGGTGGTTCGGTTGGGCTGCAACACCGTGATCAGGCGCTGATTCATGTCGGGTTACCCCATATGTTGGTTGGCGTGTTGGTTGGCGTGTTGGAAGGCTTCTTAGCGTCATCGCAGCCGCAATGGCAACCAGAGGGTTGCGGGGTCGCGGGGTCGCCGGGCGCGGCGGTCGCGGGCCTTCAGCGGCGCGGGGGTGGTTTGTCCCCGGAGCCGCTCGCCGATGGCGGATTGCAAAGCGGCAGATGGACGAGGCGCGGGTGGCCACATCAAGCCCCCCCCCGACGTCAGCGTCGCCGGACGGCGGCTCCCAGTCGCGCCAGCGCCGCGCGCAAGGGCTCATCTTCAATGTCGCCAAGGGTTTGCGTCACTTTTTCGATCGCTTCTGGATCCAGCGTGGGAACCCGGGCCTTCGGTTTTGGCCGCGCCAGCGGGGCCTGGCGGAAGGCAAGTCTGCCGACCGCGTTCCAGCCCAGGAAACGATTGACCCGCTCCAGAATGACCGCGTTGAGATGCTGGAGTTCGAGCACCATCGGTCCTTCGACCCGCAGCACCAGGGTCGCCGGCAATTGCGGCTGGCCCGGTATCTCGCGTGGCCACTGCATCTTCAGGGGCTCGCAACCGGCGGCGATGTCCTGGCCCACGATCTCCGCCCAGCGCGTCACCAGCTCGCGTGCGGCAAAACCCTGTCGGGCATAGGCCTGTGTGAAGATGTCATTGGTCACCAGCGACAGCGGTCTGGCGCTAAGGGGGCGGGGTTTCGACATCACCGGACCCATGATGGCTTTCGGTTGCGACGGGGGCAGGTCAAATCTGCCGCCTTTGCAGGATCCACAGACTATAGCGGGGATATATGGCGCTTTTTTGGTTGCAGGTCGTCTTTCTCTGGTTTCGTTCGCGGTATGTCTCTGGATGGCGTAGCGGCGTCGGAGGGGGCCAGATGGAGCGAGCGGCACGGCACCGGAAACGAAAATCGCGGCGCGCGCAGGAACTCCGACGTGAACCCCGACATGAACCCTGACATGAACCCCGGCTGAAAGCGAAAACCGATGCGGTCGACCCCAGTGGCGCACGCCGCGCGCCTGATTCAATGGTACGGGGCCAACTTCCGTCGCCTGCCGTGGCGGGCACCGCCGGGGGCGAGGGCTGTGGATCCCTATCCCGTGTGGCTCTCCGAGATCATGCTGCAGCAGACCAATGTGAAGACGGCGACGCCCTATTTCGAGAAATTTCTCGTCCGCTGGCCGGATGTCGCCGCGCTTGCCTCCGCTCCACTTGAGGACGTGCTGATCATGTGGGCCGGGCTCGGCTATTACAGCCGGGCGCGCAATCTTCACGCCTGCGCTCGCCTTGTAGCCCGCGATCATGGCGGTCGCTTTCCCGATCACGAGGAAGGTCTGCTGGCCCTGCCGGGGATCGGACCCTATAGCGCGGCGGCCATCGCCGCGATTGCCTTCGGCCGCCGCGTCATGCCGGTCGATGGCAATATTGAGCGGGTGGTGGCGCGCCTCTTTGCCATTGCAGAGGAACTGCCGCAGGCCAAATCCCGGATCCGCGAACACGCGGCCAGGCTGCTTTCCGGGCTGCCAGCGGGTTCATGTGCCGGTGACTGCGCCCAGGCGATGATGGATCTGGGGGCGCTGATCTGCACCCCGAAGCGCCCGCAATGCGGCCTCTGTCCCCTGGGGCAGGACTGCGCGGCAAATCGTGCCGGCCAGCCGGAGACCTTTCCCCGAAAGCGCCCGCGTGGGGGGGGGGAGCTGCGGCACGGCGCCGCCTTTGTCGTCACCAGCGGCGATCGGCTCCTGGTGCAGAGCCGCCCCCAAACCGGGCTGCTTGGGGGCATGACCGAGGTGCCGGGATCGCAATGGCGGAGCGGGCTGACGGAGCGGGCGGCGCGGCGTGAGGCTCCGCAGCTCAAAGCGGTGCGGCGCTGGCGCCGCACGCCCGGTGTGGTCACCCATATTTTCAGTCATTTCCGCCTCGAACTTGTGGTCTATCGCGCCGAGGTCGAGAGTTTCGTGCGTGCCCCGCGAGGCATGCGCTGGGCCGCGCTTTCGGATCTCTCCTCCGAGGCGCTGCCGGGCGTCATGCGCAAGGTGATTGCGCATGCTCTGGCACCGCCATCAAGGTGCGGACTTCGGCGCGCAGCTCATCGATCAGCCTGAGGCCGCTGCAGGTATTGACGTGCCAGTAGGTCCAGCCATTGCACGCGGCGGAGCCCTGGGCGATGG
>WQYW01000142.1 GCA_009781045.1 Alphaproteobacteria bacterium | reverse complement strand
TGACCAGCCTTGATGTCTATCTCAAGGTCGGGTTCGATTCCTTCGTGCGCGCCTGGGCGACGCCGGAGGGCATGACGGTCTTTGAGAAATTCCGTCAGATCCGGGAACGATAGTGCAGCCCCCCGGTTTGAACCATGCAGGTGTTTCTCAACGATTGCCGTTCCGCATCCGCCAGCATCCATCTGACAGGCTTGCCGATATTCGACAAAAAGTGTCCGGTGTCGGTTCGCCCTGGATCTGCGACAGCTGCATTGATCATTGGCCGGGCCGCGACCTTGAATTGGCAGGGGTCCACAGGCGGGCTGTTTCTGCCCCCCGGTGGTGACGAAAGATTGGCGATCAATCAGATCCTTGCTCGGAAAAGCTGGAGGCCTCGCTGAAAGGCGGAAGGGCAGGACCGCGGCCAGCTGCATCTTGTCGTTTCGGGTTCCATCTTTCGGTTCCGCCTTCCGGATGCCGAAAGCCTTGCGATGTCGGCTGCTGTCGGTTTGAGGTGCTCCTGAGTGCCGCACCATTTTCGCTGGCGAATTCTGTTGCCGCCAATTCGTGCCATCGTTTTCGCGGCTGGCGGTTGACAAGTGCGCGCGGTGAATGAATAATCATTCAGTCAGAAAAAGCGGGGAAACGTTCAAGTGGATTTCACAGGAAAAACGATTGTGGTGACCGGCGCGGCGTCGGGGATCGGACAGGCCACGGCGGAGGGTTTCGCCAGAGCGGGCGGCCATGTCATTCTTGCAGATTTGTCGGTGGAAAACGGCGAGAAGGCGGCGAAAGCCCTGCGTGATGCAGGGCTCAAGGCGACTTTCCTGCATCTTGATGTTGCCTCGGATGCCTCGATTGCCGAATTCGCCAAGGCGGCGCTGGCGCAGGGCGATGTCGATGTCATCGCCAATGTCGCTGGTTACGGCAAGGGCCAGCCCTTCATCGAGAACACGCCGGATTTCTGGCAGCGCGTGGTGGATGTCAACCTGATGGGGCCGGTCAAACTGATCCGGGCGCTTCTGGATCCGATGATTGCCCGGCGTTCGGGGCGCATCGTCAATGTCTCCAGCGACGCCGGTCGCAACGGCTCCTCGGGCGAGACGGTTTATTCCGGGGCCAAGGGCGGCTTGATCGCCTTCAGCAAGAGCCTGGCCCGTGAAATGGCGCGCTACGGCATCAACGTCAATTGCGTCTGTCCGGGGCCGACCGAGACCCCGATGCTGATGGCGCTGCCGGAAAATCACCTTGAGGCCTTCCGCAAGGCGATCCCCTTCCGACGCTTTGCAAAGCCTTCCGAGATTGCGGACGCGATCCTGTTCTTCGCCGGCGACCAGTCGCGCTACATTACCGGCCAGACACTCAGCGTGTCGGGCGGTCTGACCATGTTCTAGGAATTGTTTCATTCAAGAAGGAGACGAATGTGCAGAAATTCAAGGCAGCAGACTATCAGGCGACGCATTTCAAGTGGGAAGTGTCGGGCAAGGTGGCAACAATCACGCTGAACCGGCCCGAGCGCAAGAACCCCCTGACTTTCGAGAGCTATGCCGAGCTTGGCCAGTTGTTCCGCAGGCTGGAGCATGCCACCGACGTCAAGACCATCGTGGTCACCGGTGCCGGCGGCAATTTCTGTTCGGGCGGCGATGTCCACGAGATCATCGGCCCCCTGGTGAAGCTGCAGGAAGAAGACGACATGCCGGGTCTCCTGGCCTTCACCCGCATGACCGGCGAACTGGTCAAGGCCATGCGCCATTGTCCGCAGCCGATCATTGCCGCGATTGACGGCATCTGTGCCGGAGCCGGAGCCATCATCGCCATGGCCTCCGATATGCGCGTCGGCACCCCCCGCACCAAAACCGCGTTCCTGTTCGTGCGCGTCGGTCTTGCCGGTGCCGATATGGGGGCCTGCGCCATTCTGCCGCGCATCATCGGTCATGGCCGGGCCTCGGAACTCCTCTACATGGGCCGCGTCATGACCGCCGAAGAGGGAGAGAAATGGGGCTTCTTCAACCGCGTGGTGGCGCCTGAGCAGGTGCTGGCGGAGGCCCAGGCGATGGCGAAGGAACTCTCCGACGGTCCGACCTTCGCCAACGGCATCACCAAGACCTGCCTGCATCAGGAATGGTCGATGGACATCGATTCGGCGATCGAAACCGAGGCCCAGGCCCAGGCGATCTGCATGCAGACCAAGGACTATGGCCGCGCCTATCGTGCCTTCGTGGCCAAGCAGAAACCGGTATTCGAGGGCAACTGATGAGCGACCGCTCCTTCCTTTCCTGGCCTTTTCTTGAAGAAAGACACGCGCTTCTCCACGATCGTGTCGAGGCATGGGCGAAAGCCCATGCCTCGATGATGCATGGCGAGGACGACACCGGTGCCACCGCCGGCCGGGTCGTGCGCCGTCTCGTGGCGGAGATGGGAAAGGAGGGACTGCTCGCCACTGCGACCGGTGGCAGAGATGGCGCGCTGACCGGCGCGCTGGATGCACGTTCCTTGTGCATCTGCCGTGAGGTGCTGGCCCGCTATAGCGGTCTGGCGGATTTTGCCTTCGCCATGCAGGGACTTGGTACCGGGGCGATCAGCCTGTTCGGTACCGATGAGCAGAAGGCACGCTATCTTCCCGCTGTGGCGCGGGGCGAGGTATTGGCTGCCTTCGCGCTGTCGGAACAGGCGGCGGGCTCGGATGTGTCGGCTCTGGCCATGACCGCCACGAAAGATGGCGACGGCTGGAGGCTCGACGGCGAGAAGACCTGGATTTCGAATGCCGGAATTGCCGATCTCTATGTGGTGTTCGCGCGCACCGGAGAGGCCCCGGGTGCCAGGGGACTGTCGGCCTTCATTGTCGAGGCATCCGCACCGGGTTTTGCTGTCAGCCAGACCATTGATCTGATCGCTCCGCATCCGATCGGCAAGCTTGCCCTTGACGGTGTCCGTGTAACCAGGCGCGACATGATCGCAGAGGGCGGACGGGGATTTGCGGTTGCCATGGGAACGCTGGATGTCTTCCGCACCACGGTCGGTGCCGCAGCGCTGGGCTTTGCCCGGCGCGCCATGGACGAAGCGGTCAGCCACGCATTGAGGCGCAAATTATTCGGCGGCACGCTGAGCGATCTGCAGCTCACCAAGGCGAAGATTGCCGATATGGCGGTGGCGATCGATGCTGCGGCGCTGCTGGTCTATCGCTCGGCCTGGACCAAGGACGTCAAGGGTGCCCGGGTCAGCCGCGAGTCGGCGATGGCGAAGCTGGTGGCCACAGAGGAAGCGCAGACGGTTATCGATTCTGCGGTCCAGATCTTCGGCGGCCTGGGTGTGACCCGGGGCAATATCGCCGAGACCCTCTATCGCGAAATCCGCGCTCTGCGCATCTATGAAGGGGCCACCGAGGTGCAGAAGGTGGTCATCGCCGGGCGCGTACTTGCCGACGCTGCTTCCTGAAACCGGGAGGCATGCACGCAAGACCGAAGGATTCTGCGCCACACGCCGCCGACCAGCGTGTGGTGCATCGTCGAAGTTCCCGCCCGGTGTCAGCAGCGCGATCGTGACCGGAGCGCATGGCTTCTCTCCCTTTCTCCCGACCTGGCCCCTGCCGCTGCCAACCATCGTGATGCTGCCAACCGGATGCTCCAATAGCTGGTGAGGGGCTTGTGTTGCGGGTCGGCAGCATGTCTGCTCCTGACCAAGGCAGGCTTCCTTCCCGCCCCTGTCGCTGCGCAGGAGGGCGCACGCAAGGTTGGCCGGCTTGCCTTTGCCTTGCTGCCGGTGGCAACAGGCTGGCGTTCCCGTCAAAACAGGTTCCACCAGCGCGGCCCGCCCTCTGTGGATGAAACCCGCTCCCCCAGGTTCCGCGCCAGCCGCGGCTGGTTTCAGGGCGGGGAGAGCAAAGCTTCCGCGATCACATAATCGTGTTGGGGCGTGGCGCGGTTGAGCGGCATCAAGTATGAGGAAGTCCATCAAGCGTTCCGTCAGAAGCGTGCGATGTGGAAATCGGCTTCAATCCTGCGGGGAGAGCGTTGACAGTGTTTGAGCGGGTCTATCGACAGCGCCTTGAAACGGATCTCGCGCGCTGGGAGAGCGATGGTGTGATTGCTCCCGCCGTGCGGACTGCCATCACCGGCGCGCTTCCCCCTCTCGGTGCGCGCATCAGCGCCCCGGTGGTCCTCGGCATCGCCAGCGGCTTTCTGGTCGCGGGCGCATTCCTTGCTTTCGTGGCCGCGCATTGGATTGATCTGGCGCGGCTGCTGCGTCTTGGTATTCTGATCGCCGGCATCATCGTCGCCCATGGCGTGGGTGCCTGGTTTGCCCATAGTGGCCGACCGGTGCTCGCAGATCTCTGTGCCAGCGTGGGAGCGATCATCTTCGGCGCCGGGATCGCCCTCGTTGGTCAGATGTATCACCTTGGCGGCGATTTTGCCGGTGGCATGCTGTTATGGGCGGGGGGGGCCCTTGTTGCCGCAGCGCTGACCGGCTCGCGTGGCGCGTTCGCGGTTGCGCTGGTGGCTGGCTGCACATGGAGCAGTGCGCGGGTCCTTGATGTCGATGCTGTCCCACATCTTCCGTTCGTCGCCTTCTGGTGTGTTGCCGCAGGTCTTGCGCTCGCCTGGAATTCCCGTGTCGCGGCCCATCTCATCGCAGTGGCTGTAATTCCCTGGTGGATCACGGCTTCGACGATGTTTAATCAATTCCCCTCGGTTCTCGTCGCTGGATCGGCCTTGTTGTTCGGCGGCGGGCTTGCGCTTGCCGCGACGTGCCGGAACAGGACGCGCGATGCCGGTCTGGTTCTCGCTGTCTATGGCGCATTCTCACTTGCCGTGGCTGTCACGGTGATGGTCTCGGTGGGTCGCGGTTTTGTGTTTTCTCGGCTCCATCTGGAAGGTCTTCCGCTCTGGGTGACCGCTTGCGCTGCAACCGGAGCGATCCTTGCCTTTGCAGCGGCCGCGATCCGGCGTGATGCCGGCAGCCTGGCTGCCGCGCTGGCGATCGGCTTCGCCCTGGTCGCGTTTGGCTTCCCGCTGCATGGTATCGGGGGGAGAGAAGCGGCGCATTCATGGCTGATCTACAGCGCCGGACTGAGTGCCGCGCTCTGTCTTGTCGTTGCCGGCATGCTGGCAGTGGTTCGCGCGCGGATGATTGCGGGTTGGCTTGGGATCGCTGGAGTCATCGCCGCGATCACCTGGTGGGGGGCGGGATCGCTGCTTTCCCGCGCTGCATTCCTCGCCTTGTCCAGCCTTGTCGTGATCGTGCTTGCGGTGGTGCTCGCGCGATTGCTGCCGGGAGGTGACAAATGATCCGGATCTCATCTTTCGCGAGTCTCTTTCATAGGGTTCCCAAAACGGTGCTCTTTGGCGCCGCCGCGCTCGTTCAGCTGGCGTTGCTGACCATGATGGTTGTCGATCATGCCCGGATCCTCCGTGACGGCAGCGAAGTGACACTGCAAACAGAGCCGGTCGATCCGCGTGATCTGCTGCGCGGCGATTACGTTGTCCTCAACTACGACATCTCGCGGGTGCCGAAAGAGCTGTTCGAGGGGCAGCCTGTCGTGAGTGGCCCTGTCTACCTCACGCTTCGGCCTGACAGCAACGGCATTTTCACGGCGGTTTCTGCGCATAGCGAAGCCGTTCCGGTACAAAGTCCGGATGTCCTGATTCGTGGGCGGGTTCGATGGCCATGCCCTCGGACGCCGGCGACGAAGATCGAGGGTCGCTGCTATCCCCTGAGCGTCGACTACAACATTGAAAAGTATTTCGTTCCCGAGGGGGAAGGCAGGGAGCTTGAAGGGAGGGGCGCTCGCGGCAGAATTTCGGTGGTGGCGGCAGTCCTGCCCTCAGGCCGTGCCGCGATCAAGCGGATCCTGTTTGACGGCCATCCGATCTATGATGAACCCTGGTATTAGATATCAGCGACCAGCGAGAGGGGCTGTTGCGGTTTTTCCGGCATGCCAGGGCGGCGACACCTGGAAGCGGCACGATTGCGGTTCGTGCGGGGTCAGACGTTGATGTCGCGCATCTTGCGCGCGTCATACGGGGGATGCTGGCCGGATCCCGTCCGGCGTTGAGGCGTAGATCGCGAACAAGCCGGTCGATTCTGCGCAAATGCCACGATGACACGGATGCGGCACGAGAGCTGGGAGTGGACTTCTTTGTTCTTTCGACGTGAGGAGGCTTTGAAGCTCTTTGCGGTCGGCACCTCCTTTCTTGTCGTTTTCGGCGCGCAGTCGCACGCTCAAAGCGTGCGACTGCGCAACCTCGCGTCGCCCGGTGCATTCGCGGTGGTGAACGAGAGCGGCGAAGTTGCACGGTCGCGCCCTGTGTCAGGGTTCAGCAACTCGTCAACCGGGTGTGGCTGGATACGGGTCTGGAACTGAAGCTCTTAACTTAACCTCCTGTGATCATCAGCAACCAAATCCCGGCTGTGTCATCCTGCACCCCGGAGAGCGTCTTGAGCCGTCGTCGTGGAACGGTTTCACCTGCGGCTCCCGGTGCCCGGCACCCTGCGGCGCCAACGCCACGCTGGCACCCGGAACCTTTCGCTTTGTCGTGAGACTTTGTTCGGGCGGAGACGGCATCGCGCAGGCTGGCGTTCGATATGCCCGCTCCCGCCAGGTGACAGCCGCAGCGGCCCTGTCTCTGTCTCTGCGACGCGGGAGATGATGAATCGCTCAAAAGGATTGTGGTGACGAAATCGACAGGCAGGTGATGTCTGGTTCTCTGGAGATCGGGGCCGCACCCGGCTGTCTTTCAGAGCTGAACGACCGCGCACCCGGGCCTCACGTCCCGACAGCGATGCGCCGGGGATGGGTGAAGACCTCAAATCCATCGGGGCGCGCGATGGCGCACAGCGTCATCTCTGCCTTGTCGGCGGTACGCACCGCAAGTCCGGTCGGTGCGGACACCGCAACGATCAGGGGCGCGCCCATGGTGGCAGCCTTCTGCACCATCTCCACAGAAACCCGGCTGGTGAGGAGGACGATGCCGTCGCAGGCATGAAGGGGGCCGGGCGAAAGGAAGCCTGCGAGCTTGTCGAGGGCGTTGTGGCGGCCGACATCCTCGCGGAGCGCAACAATGCCATCCCCAGGCGTCCAGAAGGCGGCGGCGTGAAGGGCGCCGGTGGCCTGGTTCATTTCCTGAAAGGGCGGCAGGGAGGCTATCGCGGTCATGATCTCAAGCGGGGTAAAGCTGCGTCCTTCGGGCACGATTGTCGCAGGTCGCAGCGCCTGGGTCACCGATTCGGTGCCGCAGATGCCGCAGCCGGTGGGACCGGCGATGTGGCGCCGGCGGCTGTTGATGGTGGCGGCGCGCTCCGGCGCCAGCCACATGCGCAGCTCAACGCCGCCACCGAGTTCGATGATGTCAAAGGACAGGATCTCGTCGGGGCCCGCAATGATGCCTTCGCTGAGGCTGAAGCCGATGGCGAAGTCCCGGAGGTCATGCGGGGTTCCCATCATCACCGCATAGGTGCCGCCATTATAGGTCAGCGCCAGCGCCGCTTCTTCGGGGATCACCCTTGTGCCGGAGGTGATGGCACCATCGCGCCACGCCTGCCGGGAGATTGTCGTCAGCGAAGGGAGCATGGATGCCGCCAGTCATGTCATTGCGGCTGCAGCAATGGTCCAATTGCGACGGCTTGTCCATCGCCTGGCAGGCCGAAGAAGGGTGAGCGGGGGAATTTGAGAGTGCAGTGCTGGAAGGGGATCCGGGGCAAGCGTTGCGGATTGTGCAGGCCGCGAGGCGGTGGCCTCAAGGGATACCGCCTCAGGTGAGACCGATCCGTTCTCAGGCTCTGGCAGCGAGGTCCGAGATCAGGCGCCGGGCAAGGGCGGTGGCGGCGACACGGCGGTAGTTGGGCGATGTCAGTGTGGTCCGCATCGGCTGCACCTGTTTGCGCAGCAGACGCTCGACGTCGCTGAAAAGCTTCGGATCCAGGGGTGTCCCCGCCAAAGCCCCGGTTCCAGCAACCAGGAAGGGCCGGGAATTTGTCCCCGTGAGCGCAATGCGGAGCGTGGCGACATTCTTGCCATCAAGCGCCATCGCCACCGCCACCCCGGCAAGCGGGTAATCGATGGCGCCGCGGTTGCGCATCTTCTGGAAGGCCGAGGCCGGCGGCCTGGCGGGCAGATGGACCGCAGTCAGGAGTTCGCCCGGCTTGAGCGTGAGATGGGCCCTGCCGTCCTCGACATAGAGTTCCGAGAGCGGGATGCGTCGCCGGCCTTCGCTGCCGACAATGTCGACCTCGGCCCCGAGCACCAGCATGGCCGGCGCCAGGTCGCCGCTGAAGGCGGCGAAGCAGCTGTCGCCCTGGGGGGCGACGTGACATCTCCCGCCACGGTGCTTGAGGCAGTAGGAGTTGGCGTTGCGCCACCATTCGCTCTGGTTGTAGTAGATGCATCTGGTGTCGAGGCAGAGATTGCCGCCCACAGTGCCGACATTGCGGTGGCTGGGCCCGGCAATCGCGTTTGCGGCCTGTTGAACAGCGGGATACTGCGCGCCGATCAGGGGATGACGCGCCAGTTTCGCCAGCGCGACACCGGCACCGATGCTCACTCCCTCTGACGTGGCGGTGATTTCGGCAAGCTCGGCTATCCCGGAAAGATCGACCAGGATTTTGGCGCTGCCGATGCCGCGACGCAGGTTGACCAGCAGATCGGTGCCACCGCCGAGGAAACGGCCATCGGGTGCGGAATGGATGGTGGCGATGGCCTCGCTGATGCTGGTCGGCCGGGCAAGCTGGAAGGGAGGCAAATGCGTGCTCATGATGCAACCTTTGCGGTCTTGTCCGTTGTGGTTCTGGCCTTGCGGCGACGCTGGATCAGGGCATCCATGACCCGGTCGGGGGTCACCGGCAATTCGTCGAAATCAATGCCGATGGCGTTGGCGATGGCGTTGACAAAAGCCGGGGGGAAGCCGGCGAGCGCCCCTTCGCTGGCTTCCTTGGCGCCGAAAGGCCCGTTGGGGTCGTTGCTCTCGACGATGTGCACCTCGATCGGCGGCGATTCGACGATGGTAGGCACCCGGTATTCGAGCAGGCTGCCATGGGCCGGCAGACCGTCGAGATAGCGGGTCTCCTCGCAAAGCGCCTCTCCCATTCCCATCCACACCGAGCCCTCGATCTGGCCTTCGACCGCGAGCGGATTGATGGCGTGTCCGCAGTCGAGCGCCACCCAGACCTTGTCGATGGTGACAAGCCCGGTTTCGTCATCGACGCTGACCTCGACCACCTGGGCGGCATAGCTGAAGCCCATGGTTGAGCCCACCGCACCGCCACGGTGCCTGCCGCCCTGGAATTCGGGCGGACAGGTGAAGGCGCCCTTGACCGTGATCGCGCCCTCATCGACCAGAGCGGCCTTGACCACCTCGGCGAAGGGCAGCGCGGACTGGGTGCTGCCGATGACGCGGAAGACGCCGTCGCTGCATTCAAGCTGTTCCGGTGCCGCATCAAGTTTGCGCGCCGCAGCGGCCAGCAGCATGGTCCTGAGCCTCCGTGCGGCGTCGATGGCGGCGTTGCCGACCATGAAGGTGATGCGCGAGGAATAGGCACCGTTGTCCTTGGGGGTGAGCGCGGTGTCGCCGGCGATGACACGGATGCGGTCAAGCGGGATGTCGAGCGTTTCGCCGACCGCGATCGCCACCATGGTCGAGGAGCCCTGGCCGATATCGGCGGCACCGGTCAGCGCGGTGACGCCGCCGTCATAGTCAAGGCGGAGATGGACCACGGCATGGGGCTCGCCGGTGAAGTGGATGGGCTTGGCCGAGCCGCTGACATAATGGGAGCAGGCCATGCCGAGACCCTTGCCGGGCGGCATCCGGCCAATGCGTTCCTTCCAGAGGCTGGCGCGTTCGACCTTGTCGAGGCATTCGCCAAGCCCATAGCTCTGCACCATCAGGCCGTTCATGGTCTGGGTCGGGGCCTGCAGCAGGTTGGCGCGACGCACTGCAAAGGGGTCGAGGCCGAGTTCGCGCGCCATGCGGTCGAGCAGGGCCTCGAAAGTATGGCGCATGCTCACCGAGCCGTGGCCGCGCATGGCGCCGCAGGGCGGCAGGTTGGTATAGACCCGGTAGCCGTCATATCTGACCGCGGGAATGTTGTAGATACCCTGGAGCAGGGAGCCGGCATAGAGGATGGTGACGATGCCGTAGCCGGCATAGGCGCCGCCGCGCTGGACCACGCTCAACTGGCAGGCCGTCAGCTGGCCGTCCCTGCGCATGCCGAGTTTTAACGTCACATCGGCATGAGGGCGGGCGCGGTGGGTGAGGAAGGTTTCCTCCCGGGTCAGGCTCATCACCACTTTGCCGCCGGCGGTCTTCGCCAGCAGAGCGGTGATGATCTCGAAATTGAGGACCTCGACGCGGGCGCCGAAACCGCCGCCGACGAAGGGCTTGATGACGCGGATCTGCGCCTCGTCCATCTCAAGACAGCGTGCCAGCATCAGATGCAGGTAGTAGATCACCTGGGACACGCTCTGGACCGTCAGCCGCCCGGAGGTCGGATCAAAGTCCATGATGCAGGCGTGGGGCTCGATCTGGGCGTGGTTGATTTCGGCCGTCGTGATTGTGACCTCGCGCACCAGATCGGCGGCGGCAAAGCCGGCTGCGCAATCGCCGAATTCGTGGTGGACCTCGCGCTCGATATTGCCGGGCTTGTTGTCGTGGAGCAGGGTTGCGCCCGCGGCGCGGGCCTTATCCGAATCATAATAAGCGGGCAGGGGATTGAATTCGACCTCAATGAGGGCGAGAGCCTGTTCGGCAGTCTCGGCATCGACCGCGGCGACCGCGGCCACCGGTTCGCCGCGATAGCGCACCCGGTCACGGGCGAGGGGATATTCGTTCATGGCGATGGGAAGCACGCCATAGGTGAAATTGCAGTCCTCCCCGGTGACGACCGCGATCACGCCGTCAAGTGCCCTGGCGCGGGAGACGTCGAGGCGGACGATCTCGCCATGGCTGATCGGGCTGCGCAAAATGCGCCCGACCAGGGCGCCCTCGTGGTCGAGGTCGAGCGTATAGCGCGCGGTTCCGGTGACTTTCTCAACGCCGTCAATCAGGGGAACGCCGCGCCGGTTGGTCCGCACATGGCCGGCAGCGGTCTTCAGTTCGGTTTTCAAATCGGTTTTCATGGTGCGGCCCCGGCGGCTGTCTTCACTGCCTCGATGATTTTGACATAGCCGGTACAGCGGCAGAGATTGCCCGAGAGGGCGGTCCTGATCTCCTCTTCACTCGGGGCCGGATTTTGGCGCAGCAGCGCTTCGGCGGCCATGACCATCCCGGGGGTGCAGAAGCCGCACTGGGCACCGAGCTTTTCGTGGAACGCAGACTGCAGACGGCTGGGGCGCCCTTTGGTGGCCAGACCTTCGATGGTCTCGACATCCCGACCCTCGCAGCGAACCACCAGCGTCATACAGGATGCCACCGCCTCGCCATCGACCAGCACGGTGCAGGCACCGCATTCGCCGCCGTCGCATCCGGTCTTGACCCCGGTGAGGTGGGCGACCTCGCGCAGGTAGTCGACCAGCAGATGATTTTCGGTCACCGCATCCTCGCGCCAGCGCCCGTTCAGCCTCAGGCGGAGCAGGCGTTTTCTTGATGGTGGGTCGGGTCGATGCATCAGGGCACTCCGAGAAAGGCGATGGTTGAAATCCGGTGGTGGTCGAGGAGTCGATGGGGCGTCAGGTCGCGCCAGGATTTGCCGGTTGCGGCATCACAGGAGCAGCCGTCGGCATGTTCAGCGGTTTCGTCGTCTGTGGTGTGATCTGCGCCGTCCGTTGCCCGGGGCCGATATCGGCTTCCGTCAGCGCTGAACCGGGACCACGACGGGCGCATTCGTTCCGCTGCATCGGAGCCGCGTTCATGGATGAAGAGGCGAGAAGGCGTCACGCCCCTTCGGGCACAGGCGCTGCACGAGCCGACGTGGTTCGCCGGACATTGCGGCGTAGTTCAGGCACCCGGCATCGTGAGCAGTCACGGCGGCTTCCTCTCTCCAATATCGTTCCTTTTTGGCCCCCGTTCATCAACACCTACAGGATGGCGCAGCGACCATAGTTAAATCCGGAGCGCGTGCCAAGAGCCTCGGAGAGGCAAAGCGGAGGAAGAAGGAAGGACGTTGGGAAAGGCGCCGACGTGATGACAGTGTTCCGGATATTGCACTGCGTCGTGGATCGGGGCCGGAAGGGCAAAAGATACCATGGGGTCCCTGTCGTCGACATCGCGCGATCTGCGGGAAAGTCGCGACGGAACAATCGGACAGGAAGGAACAAGGGCAAGCTGCCGGATGACGCAGAAGGGGGAGGGCAAGGCTCAGCTGTGCCGGCATCAAAGCGGTGTGCCCCAGACTTGTTTGGCGTACCAACGGCGTGTCCGGCGCGGTGATCTTGACCGTGGCGAAGGACTGTGACTATGTTGAATGACGGTTCATTCAGGCCGGTGCCGCATCGCACCAGGCGGGAACGGGCCGGATGGAAATGGTGCAGTGCGTTGATGGGGAAATAATCCGGCCGTCATCTCATGACCTCCATAGGCTCTCAGGAAATCGTGCGTGAGCACTTGACCTCTGTGGCCCGGACCGGGATCAGGAGGTTGAGATGGTCCGGGAAGGCTGAGGCGTCCGGGCGGTCACGCGAGGCTGCGGGCCATAAAGAAAAGAGATAGAGGGAGGACGACCATGGCAATCGAAGGTGGAATCAGTCCGGCGGTGCAGTGCGACATGCCCGATCTGTCGGACCCTTTCGATATGAAGTTTCCGCCCGGGTTCAATGCCGCCAGCGTTTTCATAGACCGTCATCTGCGGGAAGGGCGCGGCGCCAAGATTGCCATTCACTCCGTCGAGGGGGACGTGAGCTATGGCGAGCTGATCTGCGAGGTCAACCGTGTTGCCAATGGCCTGACCGGTCTTGGACTGGCGCGGGGGGATCGCGTGCTCATGGTGATCCGGGACTGTCCTGCCTTCTTCTATGCGTTCTGGGGTGTGATCAAGGCCGGCTTCATTCCGGTGGCACTCAATACGCTGCTGCGCGCCGACACCTATGCTTTCATCATCGACAACTCAAAGGCGGCGGCGATCATCTATTCGCCAGAGAACATCTCCGAACTCGGCCCGGCATTTGCTTGCGCAGAGCACAAGATCGGTCATGTTCTGGCGACCGAGGGTGGTTTTGACGCGCTGCGGAAGAAATCCAGCGACGATTTTGCCGCGGTGGCCGCAGGCGCCGAGGAGGATTGCTTCTGGCTCTATTCCTCAGGTTCGACCGGGCGGCCGAAGGGCGTGGTGCACCGCCACCGCGACATGGTCGCGACCAGCCAGTTCTTCGGCGTCGACACGCTGGGGTTGCGTGAAGACGACGTCTGTTTCTCCGAGGCCAAACTGTTTTTTGCTTATGGACTTGGCAACAATCTCACTTTTCCGCTCTGGGTGGGGGCGACCGCGGTGCTTAACCCGGGGCGCCCGGGGCCTGAAGCGAGCTTCCCGATCATCGCACGCTACCGGCCGACGGTGCATTTCGGGGTACCGACGCTCTATGCGACCTATGTCGCGCGCTGGCCGCAGGTGCAGGGCGACTTCTCCAGTGTGCGCTTCTGCGCTTCGGGCGGCGAGCCGCTGCCGGCATGGATCCTGCAGCGCTGGCATGAACTGACCGGGCTGTGGATTCTCGACGGCGTCGGCTCGACGGAGAATCTTCACAACCACATTTCGAACCGCCTTGACGACATCAAGCCGGGCTCAAGCGGCAAGCCGGTCCGGGGCTATCGCGCCAGGATTATGGATGAGGAGGGGCGGGAGATCGCAGGGGCCGGGATCGGGCGGCTGTGGGTCTGCGGCGGATCGGTGGCGCGCTGCTACTGGAACAATCCGGAGAAAACCGCCTCCACCATGGTCGACGGCTGGCTCGATACCGGAGACACCTATCGGCGCGATGCCGACGGCTATTATTATTACTGCGGCCGCAACGACGACATGATGAAGGTCGGCGGCATCTGGTGCTCCCCCTTCGATATCGAATCGAGGCTGATCGAGCACGCTGCCGTGCTTGAGGCGGCCGTCATCAGCCGGGCGGATGCGGCCGGTCTGATGAAGCCCGAGGCCTATGTCGTGCTCAAGGATGGCGTCATGGAAGACGAAGGCCTCAGCGAGGAACTGATGGCGCTGTGCAAGCAGCGCCTTGCCCCCTATCAATATCCGCGCCGCGTCTATTTTGTCGACCAGTTGCCGAAGACGGCGACCGGGAAGGTGCAGCGCTTCCGCCTGCGCGAAGCCGGGTGAGGCGGCAGGCCCCGCGTGCCGCCACAAGGCAGCGTCCGCCCCCCCTTGCGGGATGGAGCAACATGGATGTTGATGTCGTTGCAATCGACAGTTTCCTGGCGGCGATTGGAGATTGACAGGGGTCATCATGGTCGAAGGAGGCGAAATTCCCGGTGCGAATCTGTCCGGCCTGAGGCAGTTCTCCCGGAGAAAAAATGCCGGCGGCGGCGAGGCGCGGCGGAGATTGCGCTGCAAACCAGAAGCATGCCCGCTTGACCAATCTGGCATAATGATACTAGAATACTTTTAGACCGGCGATCCGGGAAAATGTCGGAATGTGTGGAGGAACCGCTGAGCATGCTTGACAAAACGAGATCGGCGACCGCGGAACTGGTCGCGCGCTGCGAAGACCTGTTCACAGACCTGACGTTCCAGTCGGCACGGGCCTGGAAGGCCGCCGATCCGGGCCGCAAGGTCATTG
>WQYW01000141.1 GCA_009781045.1 Alphaproteobacteria bacterium | reverse complement strand
TTGTCGGTGAAATTCTTGATCTGCTCCACCATGTCCGGATTGGCGTTGCGGCGCTTGCCTTCCTTGATCCAGCGATACTGGCGCAGCAGATATTCGTAATGCTGGCCCTCCAGACGGGGATAGAATTTCTCGGCGTTGCCCTCGCCCTTTTCGCCATGGCAGCGCACGCAGTTGTCGGCGAAGAGCTTGGCGCCGTGCTCCAGATCGTCTCCCTTGCCGACCCCGTTTTCCGGGTTCATCTTCAGCGTCGAGATATATTCGGCGACATCGGCGATCGCCTGCGGACCGCCGATTTCCGACGGCAGGGCGAAGGGATACATGGTGGGGTTATCGCGGTGCCCGTCGCGAATATCCGCCAGCTGCTTGATGATCACGGTGCGGTGCTGACCGGCAAGCTGCGGGAAGGTGCCGTCGGACAGGCCCCAGCCTTCCGGCTGATGGCAGGCCGAGCAGACTTCATAGACATCCTTGCCCTTTTCGCGGTTGGGTTTCAGGCTGAGCGCTTCCTCGCGCTCGCCGCCCTGGCTCATCCACTCTTTCTTGCCCTGGTTCTCTTCAATCTTCTTCGGATCAATTTTGGCCGCAGGGTCACCCGCGACCGCCGGCACCGAGCCGGCGAAAATCACAGCCACAACAGCAGCGGAAAAAGCGGTCGAAAGTGTCTTAATCATCAAACGTCTCCGTTTCTCTTGAGCACTGCTACTATTTCGGCAGCCGCTCGATCTGCGACAGGTAATCCGCGATCAGGCTGATCTTGGCCTCATCGAGTTTCCTGGCGAAAGGCATCATGGCGGCAAGCTTAGCACCCTTGCGGACGCCGTCACGAATTTCCGTCATCTGCAGCTTCAGGTAATCCCGCTTCTGTCCCGCCAGCAAGGGATATGCCGAAAGCGGCTTTCGCCCCTCAACGCCATGGCAGGTCACGCAGCCACCCTTGAGATAGGCCTCTTTGCCAGCCGCCTGCCGAGCCTCATCCATCGGGGGATCCAGCGCCACCGGCTTCGGTGCCGGAACGCCGCTGAGAAAATCCGCCATCGCCGCGCGCTCCTCGGCACTTGCCAGATGCATGACATCCTTCATGCCCTCGGTCCGCGGATAGCCGCGCTCGTCAAGCCCCGAAACCCGGCTGCCGTCGGCGATGGCGTTCATCTGCTCCAGGAGATATTTTGCATCCTGACCGGCAAGAACCGGATAGACTAGGCGGGGTTTCGCCCCGTTGACCCCGTGGCAGGCCACACAGGTCTTGGAGGCGAACAGCGCCTTGCCGCTGGGCGCGGCTGGAGCGGCGGCCGGTGCCGCCGCCGGAGCGGCCGCATCCTGAGCCGCCACAGGTGACGACAGCGCCAAAGACGACAGCGCCAGGAAAGTCGATGCTGCAATGCAATGAATGGGTTTCATTTAAGCTTGTCCGGCTCTCTGATCGGTCGCTTCCTGTCTCGAAGCGAGGTTCCCTGACATTCTCCCCTCCCCATATTCAAGGGGCAGGGGAATTAATAACACACACGGCTCGCTGGCACGGCTTCCCGCACGCCGCATCGCCTTCCAACGAGTGCCAATCAATTCAAATTCCTGCTTCATCTCAGGCAGGTTCAAGAGACCGCCGGATCGGCACCGACCGCCTCTCCACAGACCTCATGTGGCGGCATATGCCGTCTTCGGCTTCACACACACAAGATATACTACCACAAAACGCCTCCAGCGTCCACGTTATCCTCCCTCTCAGGAAGGAGGAGCATATCAGCCTTCCGCGCAGAACAATCCCGACCAGGCACCCCGCAGCGCCTGGTCGGGCAATTCTCAAACCCCAATGTGGCCGGCTCACCGCTCAGGACAAAGAACGGTGAGACAGTCCATCCCTGATGTTTCCTATTTCGCGATCACCTTCGCTCCGTGCTCGTCGAGATAGGTCTTGACGCGAAGACCGATGTCGGCAGCCTTGACCTGGTACTGCCACCACTGGTTGGCCCACAGCGTCGCGTTATGCCAATCTTCCTTCTTCGCGGCTTCTTCCGCCTTGGTCTGGGCTTCCTTCATGAACTTGAGCTGGTCGGTAGCGTCTTCCACCAGCGGCGGCACAGTCGGGAAGTCCTTGAAGTTCGTCGACACGATGTATTTCACCACGCCGTCGATGACGGCCTGGGTCGCCACGTTGGTGGCATGCTGCTTGTCATAGTCCGCCTTGCCGTAGACGACGCCTTCGGCGATCTTGGTCGAAGCCTGTTCCGCAAGCCCCTTCGGCTTGATCATCAGGTAGCCTTCCATCTCAAGATGCAGCGCCGAGCAGAACTCGGTGCAGTAATAGGAGAAGGCACCCGGACGATCGGCCTTGAAGGTCACCGAAGCCGTCTTGCCCGGCTCAAGGCTGAGATTGCCGACATAGGTCGAGACCGCGAAACCATGGGTCTCGTCTTCGGCGCGCTCGGCGTTGGTCCAGTGGAAGGTGATTTCGTCACCCTCGTTGGCCTCGACGATCTCAGGCGTGAAGTGCGAGCGGATCGCCGTACCAAAGACGGTGACCTTGCCCGGCTCGCGCACGATCTTCTCGGAGCCCGGACGCACCTGGAACTCGCTCTTCTGGTCCCTGCGGCTGTCGGTGCCGTAAGCATAGCGAATTTCCGGTTTCAGCTTGTCAGCGGCAATCGAGGCTGCATAGTGCGGCTCACCGAGCGGCACCGGCATGTCATACAGCAGCTCCATCTTGTCACCGGAGATATCGATGAGCTGATGGTTCTGCGGATGCAGCGGGCCGACCGGGTTGAAGCGGTCGATGGCCAGCTTGTTGAGGGCGATCAGATACTTGCCGGCGGGTGCGACGCTCTCGCCTTCCATCGCGTTGAGATGCCCGATGTTGTAATGCACCGAGATCTTGTCGAGCACCTTGCCTTCGCAGTAATTATACTTCGCGACCTGGCTGTCGACATAGAGCGAGGTGTAGGCGATACAGGGCTTGGAGTCATACTGCGTATGCAGCGGGCCCAGGCCGAGCTGGATCTGGTTGTGAAGCACCTGCTTCATATCCAGGATCGGAATCCCGTAGGGATCCTTCGAGGCGAACTGCTTGGCATCAATCGCGCTCTTGATCTTCTCCCAGGAGTAGACCGAGACGTTGGTGTCGAGCTTGCCACCGACGATGATGTATTTGCCGTCCGGAGACACGTCGGCACCGTGCGGCGACTTGGGCTCCGCGATCAGATAGACCAGGCCTTCCTCGATCGCGGTCTTCATCATGATCACGTCATGACCGTTGATCTTGGTGGTCTTGCCGGCAGCGGCAACCTCGGCGGCCTTCTTCCAGTTGATGACATGGAGATAGTCGGCGTCATTGGCCGAGCACCCGGCCTCAAACGGCGGCCTGCCCTGCTCGATACCGCCGACATAACGTTCGGCGCAGAATGAGTTGGTGAACGACCAGCCATCCGACGGTCCCTTGCCGGCATCCGACAGATCCTGCGAATAAGGCGGCAGCTCGATCGAGAACGACTTGGCGGCATCAATCTCGCCCTTGGCCCGATCGAATTTCCAGTAGGTGACCGCGCCACGGAACTTCTCGTTGAACTCCGACAGGGGCGCGTAACCACGGCCGAGCACGCCGGGATACTGGGCGGCTTCGATCACATAGTCGGAATTCGGGGTCACAAAGGCACCGCCGTGCTCGGACTGCAGGATCGGGTTGACCACGATCTGCTTGGTTTCGAAGTCCTTGAGCGAAATCACCGCGATGCGGGGATTGGCCTTGTCGTTGATGAACAGGAACTGGCCATCGGGCTTGCCCGCGGTCTCGGACAGAGCCGGGTGATGGGTGTCGCCCCAGTTGGGATCGCGCCCGTCGATCCTGCCTTCCGCCAACACTCTCTTCGATTCGTTGTCGTAACCGTAGCCCTGCCAGGGCTCCGGCGTGAACACGCCGATATATTTCAGAATCCGCATCGACGGCACGCCGTAGACGATGATCTGCCCGGACTGGCCGCCCGAGGAGAACACAATGAACTCATCGCGTCCACCCGTAGGCACGTAGGTCTTGGCCGCCGCAAGCACGTCTTTCTGCGAAAGGTGCCGCGCCTTCATGATGTCTTCAAGACTTTCGGCGGCAAAGACTGCGGTCCCTCCGAAACAAAGCAGAGCCCCCGCGGCCACAGATACTTTCCAAAGCGATCTCATTTAGCGCTCCTGCACATGAGCTTGATCTTCGTCCTGACGCTTCTTTATTGGCAAGGTCGACCAGGAAAGCAGACAAATTATGGAAAAATTATTGGATTTGGTCGCCAACAGGCCGACTCACCAGAAGCGTACTGCAGCCATATTGCCTGCAGATGAATCCGTCTATCAAGAAGGGCAATAGCCAACTTTGCGTTGGATCAAGAAGGCTGACGAAACGGATCGGTCCACAGGACACCACAAGCACCGCTGCCACCCCATGCATTTTAGTGCAGACTGTTGCTGCGAACTCAGATTCAGGTGGAGGACATGCAGGCTGAATGCACGATATTGCCTCCCGCCCGCGCCTGCCGATGCCTGTTCGATTGCCGCTCCAACTTCCCTTTCGCACGCTTTGTGATCAGACCCGAGCGGGCGACACACATTCGCAGCCCTGTCGCCACCCCATGCAGTGCCTGTCGCACGCGCCCGATCAGATCGGCATGCGCTTCTTTCTGAAAGCCCTGAACCGACATCCTGTCTTTGCACCCGTTCCTCAATCCGATCCCGATCTCCTGCTCACAGGATCCTCGTGAGTGCAGGGCACGACCAGATCAAAGCTGTGACAGATGAGGCACGATTTCTCTTCCCGCCAACACCACGGCGAGGATTGCCGCCAGGACTGTCATCGATCGGCCACATTCTCCGGTCGGACCGCAAACGCGAGTTGCCGAAGAGCAACGCCTCCATTGCGATCAAAGTCCCTGCCCTCGCCCGCACCATTCGGAAAATGTCCGATTTAAATCGCAAAGCTGCAGGTTTCTCAGCCCGCGATGTCTGGGCGTATCTGCATCATGAACGGCTGCAGCGGGCTCCCGGACCTTCGCCCGTTTCGCGCAGGCCATGTTGCAACACACATGTCGCCGGGCAGAAAGATCCGCCACTGGCATGTCAGGACGATCCTGCTTCACCCGGAACTATGAATGATGAATGCAAACGCCCGGCCTGATTATCCTGATCTCCCGGGATGTCAGATGCTTCTCACACGCCCGCAAGCGCACGCCAGACGTTCTGTTCCGAAGTACAGGAAAGCGGGCCGGCTCCTCCGCCCGCAGGCGGCCGTGGTGCTGGCCGGCACCAGGGGATCCGGATACCGCCTGCCTCGGGCGCGATGCAGTCCACTCCGCCCCTCGCGCATCCCTCCCGCTCGGACCGGGTTCCCAGCCTCCCAACGCCTCCCAACCCGCACCGGTTGACATCCGCCATCGCGGCTGGGGAAAATCGGCGGCTTTGAGGTCAGCAGCCGTCATCCCATCTTCAGGCGCTCGGCGAAAACCACCATATTGTGTGTCACCAGGGCCCGGTGGATCCCGCAGCACTCCGCCAACGGTTCCCTCGCGCTCCGCTCCAGGCGGCATGCGCGGGCATTGACCTGCCCGTCAGGGCACCTCCGCAGCCCGTACGGGAAAAGGGAAAAGCCGTCGTGGGTCAGGACCTTTTTCGCATCTGTGCGGGTGCCATGGACATTGTGAAGATGGACCAGCCCATCCCCGGGCATCCCGGGCGCGGGCGTCGCAGCCGATCAGTTTCCGCGTCCCCGCTTCAGTTCCGGATGGAGGGTTTTCCCCAGAATATGGGCCGAGCGCCCGATCACATGCGAGGTTGACCCCACGATAAGGGGGTCGGCGTGGCCGACCACGCGCTCATCCTTGTTGGGATAATCCAGCGTTGAGAGAAAATGACGCATGCAGTTGAGGCGGGCGCGCCGCTTGTCGTCCGACTTGACGATGATCCAGGGACAATCCGCAGTATCGGTATAGAAAAACTTCGCTTCCTTGGCTTCGGTATAGTCATCCCACTTGTCGAGCGATGCCCGATCAATCGGCGACAGTTTCCACTGCTTGAGCGGATCGGTCTCGCGTGATTTGAAGCGCCGCTTCTGCTCCTCGCGGGTGACCGAGAACCAGTATTTGTAGATCCGGATCCCCGATCGCACCAGCATCACCTCGAGCTGGGGACACTGGCGCATGAATTCGAGATATTCGCTCGCCGAGCAGAAACCCATCACCCGTTCGACACCGGCGCGGTTATACCACGAGCGGTCAAACAGCACGATCTCACCCCCAGCCGGCAGATGCTCGATGTAACGCTGGAAATACCATTGCGTGCGCTCGCGCTCCGTCGGCTTCTCCAGCGCGACCACCCGCGCACCGCGTGGATTGAGGTGTTCCATGAAGCGCTTGATGGTGCCGCCCTTGCCCGCCGCGTCGCGCCCCTCGAACAGGACGACGATCCGTTCGCCGGCCTCCTTGATCCAGCTCTGCGCTTTGAGAAGCTCCACCTGAAGCTGGAGCATGTGATCAAGATAGACGCTGTTGGTCAGACGGCTTTCGTAGGGATATTCACCGGTTTCAAACGCGCGCCGGATCGCCTCCGGATCATGCCGGCGATGCTTATCCGTGGCTTTGGGGTCCTGACGCTTGAGTGTCTTGTCATCCTCGAGGGCAGGGACCGCCATGCTGCCAGCGGTCCTGGTAATGATCCGGGCACTGTCGCCCTGGGCAACCAGTGGTGGCTTCCCACCCGTTGGTGCCTTTTCCGCAGGAACCGGCTGGGTCGGCGCATCGTTCACATCCACGGTTTTTTCCACCGGTGGCGCAACACCATTCTGTGAACCCATGTCTTACCCGCCATCTGACTCTGCGCCAAAAGTCTATAGAAAAATACTCCCCGGTCAATTGGAATAGATCAGCCGACCCGCCCCCGGGGCTTGCATCCCACCCGCTCCTGAGCCCGCAGCTCCCGGAAATTGCTGTCGTTTGTGCGATTTCCCGTGCCTGGCAGGCTCGATCCCTTATCGCTTGCCCAAAGCGGGCGGGAGCCCGAGCCGCGCGATCACGGACCGGCCCCTGTTCCGCCAGCCCACCCTCAATGCCATCCCGGTGTCAGGCAACCAGTCCCAATTCGCGGAACTTCGCGGTAACGATCTCGCCGTCGAACGGCTTCACCAGATGACCGGTGGCACCGATATGCCTGGCACGTGCCATTTGCGCGATGTCGTTTTCGGTGGTGCAGAATATCACTGCCGGCCTGTTCCCGCCCATCAGATGGCGCATGTGGCGGAGAAACTCATAGCCGTCCATCACCGGCATCCCGCCATCAAGCAGCACCACATCGGGCATGTGGCGGCGACATAAGTCCAGCGCCATCGCGCCATCCTCGGCCTCGACAACCTGAAAGTCCAACCCCTCGATGATGCGGCGGGCAACCTTGCGGATGACGGCGGAATCATCGGCGACAAGACAGGTTCTCATGTGGCCTCCGAACTGTTTCAAACGGCAGCTGGGGCATCCCTCATGCAATCAGCCCCAGGGCCACAGCTTGGTCGCAAAGCGTTTAATATTGGTTCTTGCCCTGCCGCGCCGCCCTGAACCGTCGGCCCCTCTCCTGGGGCCGATCTTTCCTCCCCTCGATTTCCGCTCAAAGTCCATGCCGCCCTGCTCAACTCCAGTCGGCGCCCGCTCGGAGCGGGCCGCTTTGCGTCGGCAACCAGTTGAAATGGCGGGAGAAAAATGGTGCTGCCAGACAGGATTGAACTGTCGACCTCTCCCTTACCAAGGGAGTGCTCTACCACTGAGCTACGGCAGCAGATGCGGGTGGGGATAACCTCGTCCAGAGGGCCAACGCGCTCGCGATCTCTGCCATAAGCCCCCTGATTGCGCAAGCATAAGGCGCGCCAAATCGCCAGATCGGGGAAAACAGGGCGCCTCCGGCGAGGCCTGACGGGATTGCGGGAGGTTTCAGGATTTTGTGATATAGACTTGATTTCATCGTATAATTTCAGTTATGGCAAGAATCGGCAAAGAGGTGTTCCGGCACCTTTCGAGGCCAGAAAACAGCCAAAACCCGCCCTCAAGTGGGGGAGAAAATCCGTGCGACCCGCAGGGTTTCACTTTCTTCAAAACAACGAATATGATTCATCTTGCAACGTGCACAATGGCCACCCCGTTTTAACACCCTTGTCGCCACGGCAATGGGCATCATCGCCCTGATGCCGCCCACGGCTTCCCGCGAGTTCGGCGCAACTGGTGATGCTGGCCGACGGCGGAGCCGCCCTTGCCGATCAACTGTCCGCGCGATACTTCCCGGCCTTCTGATGCGGGACCGTTCACTTTCAGGGATTGTGCGACAGGATGGACGAACCAGAAAGCCGTTTCTACCACTCGCAGGGCCTGCGCCTGCATTACGCCGACTGGGGCAACGACAAGGCTCCACCGCTGTTGCTGATCCATGGCGGCCGCGACCATTGTCGCAGCTTTGATGCCCTCGCACGCGCCCTGAGGTCGCAGTTTCACGTCCTGGTTCCCGATCTTCGCGGACATGGCGACTCGGACTGGACCCGAGGCGGCAGCTACGCCATCACCGAATATGTCTACGATCTGACCCGCCTCGCCCGTGTCATTGGCGCCCCGCACGTCACTCTGATCGGCCATTCCATGGGCGGCATGGTCAGCCTGGTTTATTCAGGGGCATTTCCGGACCAGGTTACCGCCCTGGTGGTTCTTGACGGTGTCACCGTGCTGCCGGGCGCCACACGTGCGGCCCCCCATGAGCGCATGTCCAGATGGGTCAGCCAGCTTGACACCCTGGAAGAGCGCACACCCCAGCGCTACAAATCGATTCAAGACGCCGCCGCACAGATGTCCTACCACAACCGGCGCCTGTCTGGAGAGCTTGCGCTTCACCTTGCGACCCATGGCGTGCGGCATAATCAGGACGGCAGCTACAGCTGGAAATTCGACCCCTACCAGCACGTTATGGCACCGCACCGGCTGTGGCCGGACGATCTGGTCGCACTCTGGGCACGCATCCGTTGCCCGACACTGCTCATCAATGGAGGAGAAAGTTTTCTGGCTGGGTCCAAAGCCGAACTGGCGCCGCATTTCCAGCACGCCACCATCGAAACCATCGCTGGAGCGGGACACTGGCTCCAGCACGACAAGCCCGAGGAGGTTCTTTCCCTGATCCGAACCTTCCTCGCCTCCGCCGCAGGACTTTCTGCAACAGGAGATGGCGAGGGGGTCGGCGGATAACCGCCGACCCCCTCGGCGTTACCTGTTGAGGACCACCACCGTCGTCCCCACCGAGACGCGGTCATAGAGGTCGGCAACATCTTCGTTGGTCATGCGGAAACAGCCTGAAGACACGGCATGTCCGATGGTCTCGGGCTCATTCGACCCGTGAATCCGATAGAGCGTCGAGCCCAGATAGAGCGCCCGTGCGCCGAGCGGGTTCTCAATGCCGCCAGCCATGTGGCGCGGCAGGTCCGGTCGCCGTGCCAGCATCTGCCTCGGCGGCGTCCAGGACGGCCAGGCTTTCTTGGCGCTGATGCGATGGACCCCGCCCCAGCGGAAACCGTCGCGGCCGACGCCGATGCCGTAGCGCAGTGCCTCTCCTCCCCCCGTCACGAGATAGAGCCGCCTCTCGCGGGTATTCACCACGATCGTGCCCGGCGCATAACGTGTCGGATAATAAACGGATTCCCGCGGAATCGGGCCCCGGCTGCTGGGGCCGCTGAAGATATTCGGAAAGTCAAAGAAATTGGGGCCATCGTCGAAAAATTGCGCCGATGCGCTACTGATGCCTGCCATCATCAGCACGAGCACGGCAAGAACACGGACCATCGTTTTACTCCTGAAATTAAAGTTCCCTTGCCCTCCAAAGGCCACATTTGACGCCCCTTCGCAAGTGATGGCCGGACATAGGGCCCCGCCAGAATCTCGGCCAACATCCCATGTTCTGACATTCTGTCTGTAACATCAAATGCTTAAGCGAAGAATCCGGGGCCGCGCCGACCTGCAACTGCACCCTGGGCGAAGCGGGCGCCATCGCGCATGTCCACTCTGGGCGGCGCGGCATTGCCCATTGCCCCCACCGCCCGGAAAGATAAAGGGATGGCCCAACACAGGATCCACCACGAAAGTACCGTTTGGACGTGTCAGCCCCTGTCCGGCGATGACCGCCCAGCGCCCCACGGCCGATGGTCCGCCAAAATTACCGCCGCCAGGCCCCTCGTGCCGCGTGCATCATTCAAGAGTTACTGCCGGGAAATTCCAGCTTGTCACCCGGGAAATTCCAGCTTGTCACGATGGCCGTCCTCCCGCATGTCTTTCCGGTGGAGCCCGCGCGGCAATCGACACCCGCGACGCACCCATACCCAGCAGGACCGGCGGGGCCCTGGTCGGCGAACATGCCGGACGGCACCTGCCCCTCGTCGTTATCCGGTCCCGATGCAGGAGAGGCTCCTCATCTGTACGACGCCGCTGTGATCAACAAATACGCGCACACCGTAAGAGAACAAAGGCTCTCCCCTTGGGACGTTGTGCTGGAACTCAACGTCACAGGTCCACCCCTTCTCTTTGGCCGGTTCGCACGAAAACCTGACCTTGTTGTCGCCTTCCTCAGCCATGTTCGAAATCAAATCCCCCAGATACCTGCCGAGCGTGTAGTTATCTCCGTCCACATGCGCAAACGAACCCTTGCAGTCCGGCATTTCTTTGATCGACGTGGCGGAATACCGGAAGAGCTGTTCAAGAATCCTGTACAGCTCAGGTTGAGCAGAGCTTGCGTCGGAGAGAGTTGGAAATCCAGTCACCAGCAGAGCAAGAGCCAGAAAAAGAGAGGGTGTGTGACGCATCATGACGGATCCTGCCGATGAGCGCCAGACCAACCTGACGCCAGAGGGAACGGAAGAAACGATCGATTTTCCGTATTCATCCGCCTCCACTCGTAATAGAGATGGATAATGGTCTTCCGCCGGTGCCGCAAGCCGCTTCGCTCCCGAATTGAATGCCTTTCTTCCGCCATTGCTGCGTCATGGAGCGCGATAGCACTCGATCCCTCCGCTTTTCTCAAGCCATATATCCCTGAAATTCCGGCACAACGCATTGCCGATGATGTGTTTGTTTTTCGAACAGGCTGCATTGAGGAAAATAGCTGCAACCGTTGCCATGAAAACCGGCAAAATCCAACCACGCATTGTTGCAGATCGATTGGCCGGCTGATCGGCGGACATCGGATGATTGCGCATTGCGCACCTGTACCGTTCAACTACGAACTATTCTCTCAGCTTCGGAAGTTGGAGAGAGCGAAGAATATCGTGACGTCGCCTGTGTCATCGACGAAGATGCCGTCCGCATCGAGGATCCTGCCCGCGACCGCAACCATTTCGAGTCCTTCCGCACGACCGCCGGGCCACTCCGACTCACGGAGACGCCCAAGGCCCCAGACCTCCCCGAATTCACGGACTTTCGCCAGACCGTGTCGTGACGGGGACGGAATCCCCTCGTTGGCCCAGGCCCACAAAAACGTACCTTCCAACCTGGAAACCGTGCCGATAACGCAGATGTCGCAGGTGACTCTCACATCTTCACGTTGGAACATCAATTCTGCGCACTCCAGACACCAGGAATAGGGAACTCCTGTGAGCCCGTACCTCTCAACCCAGTTGCGGTTTCGCTCTCCCATCATCCGGACAGCCTCACCGCTCCACATCGACCAGTCCGGCGCAGTCGGCATCGCCTGGCTCACGCTTTCGGCTCCCTGCTCTTTGTGCATCTCGGCACCGTCAATCCACAAAATGCCGTCCGTCCATCCAGCCAACCGAACCACGGCAAACGAAATCCAAATTAAAACCGAATCACCGCAACCGGAAACAGAAAGCGAAAACCCCATCAACTGTACAGATTTTGCACCACTTTGTAGCAACCATCCATCCTTTTTCGACACTGAAAAGCATCCAAATACCTTTCCACAACGCATTTACCGCATCGCAGCATTTCATTTCTCTCAACGTTATCAGGTATTTGTGGTGGACGCACAAGGGATCGAACCGTGGACCTCTCCCGCGTGAACGGCAACCGATGCATTGATATCTTTGAGTTTTTACTCAATTTGCCGCCATTCCACCGACCTGCCTGGCGCGTTCGATGCCCCCCCGGACCGGGGGGGTGATTCGCGATACGCCCCGACCACGTCCGCGACCATCACCCATCACCGCACCTGGAGGCAGGATAAGGCCGCTGATACCGGGCATCTGCGGCACGGAACCGCAGGAAAGCGGCTGGCGTCAAAGACGCGCGTAAAGCAATATTGCCGCCGAATCAGCCTGCGGCAGGGACGCCATGACCATCGACGAATTCATCGCCCGCTGGAAAAAATCTGGCGGCTCCGAGCAAGCGAATTCGCAGATTTTTCTCGCCGAGTTGCGCGATGCCCTCGACCTGCCCCGGCCCGAACCCGCCGCCCCTGTCAATGAAGAAAATACCTATTGTTTCGAGCGCAAGCTGTCCGTTCCGTGCGACGACGGGACCAAGGAACTGAAGCGCATCGACCTCTACCGCAAAGGCTGTTTTGTTCTTGAATCCAAGCAGGGACAGGACAAGGCCCCCAGACAGTTTCAGCGCCCTGGCCTGACCTTTTCCGGCGCCGTCAAACGCGGTTCCCCCCAATGGGACGAGGCCATGGGAGGTGCCAGGCGACAGGCCGAGAAATACATCCAACGCCTGCCCGCCAACGAAGGGCGGCCGCCCTTTATCATCGTCTGCGATGTCGGCCATTGCTTCGACCTCTACAGCGAATTTTCCTGCACCGGCGGCCTCTATCCTCTATCTGCCATTCCCCGACGCCCGAAGCCGCCGCATTATGCTCGACGATCTGGCGAAACCGGACGTGCAGAAGTTGTTTCGGGATCTCTGGACCGATCCTCTTGCCCTCGACCCCTCACGCCGCGCTGCCCGCGTCACCGAAGAAATCGCCAGACATCTGGCGGACCTCGCGAAGCTGCTCGAAGCCAACGACCATGACCCGGAAATAACCGCGCAATTCCTCATGCGCTGCATCTTCTCCATGTTTGCCGAGGATGTCCGCCTGATTCCGGCGGGCAGTTTCACCGATATTCTCAACCGAGCCACACGGAAACCGAAGACCCTCAAACCCGAGCTACATACCTTGTGGTCGGTCATGAACACCGGCGGCTATTCCACGTCCGTTCATGAAGACCTCCCGGAGTTCAACGGCAAAATCTTTATCACCCCCGACGTCCTGCCTCTTGACCGCCAACACATTCACATCCTGCTCGAAGCCTCAAAATACGACTGGAAGGAAGTGGAGCCGGCCATATTCGGCACCCTGCTCGAACGCGCCCTGGATCCCAAGGAACGGCACAAACTCGGTGCGCACTACACCCCGCGCGCCTATGTCGAACGCCTCGTCACACCCACCGTCATGCAGCCGCTGCGGAAAGAATGGGACGGTGTACAGGCCGCCGCCAGCCTTCTCTTCAATGCAGGTAAGAAAAAGGAGGCGTGCAAGACCGTCGACAAATTCCACGAGCGCCTGCTCGGCGTCAGAGTACTCGATCCCGCCTGTGGTTCAGGCAACTTCCTTTACGTCACCCTCGAACACTTCAAGCGGCTCGAAGACGAAATTCTGCAGATCCTCGAAAGCTACGGCGACAGACAGCAGAAGCTGCTCCAGGTTGACCCACACCAATTCCTCGGCCTCGAAATCAACCCGCGCGCCGCGCATATTGCCGAGATGGTGCTGTGGATCGGTTACCTCCAATGGCATTACCGCACCCACGGCAACATCCTCCCGCAACCGCCGATTATTCACAACTATCGCAACATCAAGCACCAGGACGCGCTGATTATATGGAAAAGCTCGAAAGCCGCCCGCGGCAAAAACGGGAAGCCGATCACCCGCTGGGACGCCGAAACCTATAAGACGGATCCAGTCACCGGGCAAAATGTGCCAGATGAAGGAGCCACAATTCAAGACGTAGTTTACGAAGGAGTCAAGGAAGCCGAATGGCCGGCGGCTGATTTCATTGTTGGGAATCCGCCGTTCATTGGAAATAAGCGGATGCTGCTCTCGCTTGGCGATGGTTACGTAAAGGCCTTGCGGTCAACATATACCGAATTACCCGAATCCTGCGATTTCGTCATGTACTGGTGGCATAAGGCGGCGGAACTGGTGCGGTCCGGCAAGGTGAAGCGTTTTGGCTTCATCACGACCAACAGCCTGAGGATGGTCTTTAACAGCCGTGTCGTCGAATTGCACCTCAAAGATAAAAACCCACTGCATCTGGCCTTTGCCATACCCGATCATCCTTGGGTCGACGCTTCCGACGGCGCGGCTGTTCGGATTTCGATGACGGTAGGCAGTGCCGATCACACGCCTGGAACCCTTGCCAAAGTGGTTTCGGCGGGGAAAACCGGGCAAAGCGAGCAGCCGGTGACGCTTTCAGAGCATCAGGGCACCATTCATTCCAATTTGACGATCGGCGCTGATATTCTTGCTGCACAGCCGCTTCGAGGGAATGAAAAAATTGCTTCGCGAGGCGTCATTCCTCATGGCGACGGCTTTACCGTTACCCCGGAGCAAGCGGCGCAGTTGGGCTTGGGGCGCATCAAGGGACTGGATCAGCATATCCGCCCCTATCGAAACGGCAAGGTAATCGGTCAAAAACCCGTGGGAGGATCCGCTTGTCGCCACTCAGAATCATGAGCAGCAAGCGGTTTGGACACCGTGACCCCGACTTTCCGCTCGCAACGAGGCAATGTTCGCCAAAACCGA
>WQYW01000140.1 GCA_009781045.1 Alphaproteobacteria bacterium | reverse complement strand
CCTCCGGGCGGCGCCCTCGGGCCCCCGCACCATCCGCCAGCGCGTCCGCAAGGCCGCCGCGAACGACAATTACCTCGTAAGTCTTTTCGTCGCCTAATGAAATTTGTTCACCCGATTCCCCTGATATGGAGGGACTTTGACGCTTACAATGTGTCGAAGGGAAGACCTGCACCTCGCGAATAATAGTCGGCAGGGCGATTATTGAAGTTTTCATATTCCCGATCCAGCGCAGGATTTACAAATCCGCAATTGCGCAGTTCCAATAACCTCAATTTCCAGCCATAATCATACTCAAAGTTCCTGTAGTTCGATCGATACCGGCCTGCTTCAACGTCCTTCCTGCCTTCCTCTCGCCAACGATTGATATAGCCAAAGAAATATTCTGTGTACGGGGGGGAAATCATATGCCCCATCTTCTCGGTGTGTCTTTCGATGGCTTCCTTATTGTAGACCTTCTCAAATGACCACCCGAGCCCAGCGCCCGACAGATTCTCGATTTCAAATTTCGCGCGACGGCGGCCTTCCAATCTTCCAAACAGCAGATCGCGAATACCCATCACTCCTCCTTGCTCTAAGTTCCTGGGAATCCGAGAAAAATATTTCTCGGAATCGGTTCCATTCGACCGGAAACCGCTAAAAGCCCTGCCCGACGCGGAGCAAAAATTCCGGTGTCATGACCATCCCCCCTCGCCAGTGGTGCTGGCGAGCTGCCGTTCGAGCCGGTCGAGCAACTGATAACAGGGCAGCACCTTTTCGACGCTGGCTTGTGGCTCGCGGGCTTCGCGGATGGCGGCGAGGAATTCGCGATCCTGGAGTTCGATGCCGTTCATGGAGACGGCGACCTCTGACACATCGACGCGGTCGCCGTGGCCGGTGACGAGTTCGTCATAGCGGGCGATATAGGTGCCGGTATCACCGATATAGCGGAAGAAACTGCCGAGCGGGCCGTCGTTGTTGAAGGACAGGCTGATGTTGCAGATCGCCCCGCTGGCGGCCTTGAGCTGGATCGACATGTCCATGACGATGCCAAGCTCCGGATGGAGCGGTCCCTGAACTGCGTGCGCCTGCATCACCTGCGAGCGTGCCTGCCAGGTGAAGAGATCGACGCTGTGGGCGGCGTGATGCCACAACAGATGGTCGGTCCAGCTGCGTGGATCTCCGGCGGCATTGATATTGCTGCGGTGCAGGAAGTGGGTCTGCACCTCGAGTTGCTGGAGGTTGAAGGCGCCGGCAGTGATCCGGGCATGGAGCCACTGATGTGCCGGATTGAAACGGCGGGTGTGGCCGCACATCGCCACCCGGCCGCTTGCCTTGTGCGCGGCGAGCACGGCTTTTGCATCCGCAAGGCAGTCACTGAGCGGGATTTCGATCTCGACATGCTTGCCCGCCTTCAGGCACTGGATGGCCTGGCGCGCGTGCAGCTGGGTCGGGGTGCAGAGGATCACGGCATCCACCTGCGGCAATGCCAGGGCCTCGGCGAGATCGGTGGTGACATGGGCGATGTTGTAGCGGGAAGCGACGGCGCGCGTTGGCTCCCGTCGGCGACCGACCAGCGACACCACCTCGGCATCAGGAATGTGGCGGATGGCGTCGAGATGTTTGATGCCGAAAGCACCGGCGCCGACGAGAGCGATTTTGATAATGCGGCTCATGCAGGGTCCTCCGCCTGCGAGGGATCAATATGCGCGCCCTGAGAGCGGCAGTCGCGCTCATCGCGCTGGGGTGACGAAGGGCGCCACAGTGATGCCGTTGACGTCAAGGGTGTGACGGATGGCGGCGGCGATGGCAACGGCATGTTCGGAGTCGCCATGGATGCAGATGGTGTCGATCGGCGTCGTGAGACGCCTGCCCGAGGCGGCGATTAGCGCGCCGTCCTCGACCATGCGCAGCACGCGGGTGGCGATCGCGTCCGCGTCGGTGAGGACCGCCTGGGGCCTGTCGCGGGCCACAAGTGTGAAGTCATCCTCATAGGCACGATCAGCGAAAACCTCATGCGCCAGTTGAAGCCCGGCGTCCTCACCGGCTCGGACCAGCTCGGAAGCCGGCAGCACCACGAAGACCAGGCTGCGATCGACGGCGCGCACGGCACGGGCGATGGCGCGTGCGGTCATGGCGTCGCTGCAGGCGACATTCGACAGCGCACCATGGGGTTTGATATGCGTCACCGTGTGACCGGCCGCGGTGGCGATGGCCTGGAGCGCTCCGATCTGGTAGGCGACGAGATTTTCGATCTGGGATGCGGTGAGGCCAGAGATGCGGTGACGGCCGAAGCCGTGGAGATCGCGGTATCCGGGATGGGCGCCGATGGCAACATTGCGCTCTCTTGCCTGCTCCACCGTCCGGCGCATGATATCGGGGTCGCCGGCGTGAAAGCCGCAGGCGATGTTGACCGAACTGGCAAGCTCCAGCATCGCGGCATCGTTGCCGATTTCCCATCTGCCGAAGCCTTCGCCGAGATCGCAATTGAGATCAATCCGGGTCACAATTGGCCCCGCTCCTTGTTCGGAGGCTTCGCCCTCCTTTGCAGGGTGCGAAGCCTCCTGTTGTGTGCAGGTCGCTCAAGTCGCCTTGGTGGTCAGGCCGCCCGATCTCATGCGGCCCGATCTCATGCGGCCCGATCTCAGGCGGCCCATGTCTTGCGGCCGGTGTCGGCGCCCCAGGTCTGGGGATCGCTGGCGCTGACCGCGTTGCCGGCGGTATTGCCGGACAGCAGAGCCTCGATATCGAAATGGGCCGGGGTCGCCACTTCGAGCCGGGTGGGCAGGGTGCGCAGGAGCCGCGCCATGCGGCGCGCCTCGTGCTGGGCCACAGGCACGCTGACCGTCAGGAAGCGGAACAACTGCCCGGCGGGCATCTGAGCCAGACGGCGGAGATCGGCGGAAATCACGGTGGCGATTTTCGGATAGCCGCCGGTGGTGCCACGATCGCGCATCAGCACAATGGGCATGCCGTTGCCGGGCACCTGGATACTGCCATCGACGGTGCCGTCGGACACAATGTTGTGGCCGCCGATATGCTTCAGTGCGGGGCCCTGGAGACGATAGCCCATGCGGTCGGAACTCGGCGATACCGACCAGTCGCTGTTCACCAGCAGGACCTGGCTGTCCTCGTCGAACTCGTCGAACTGCGGACCGGGCACGATGCGGATGGGTTCCTCTGTGTCGGTGGAGAAGGCCAGGCTGCGTTCCGGCGTATCGCTGGCCTGCGCCAGGTTGAGTTCATCACCGCTTCGAAGCGGGCGGGGGTAGGGGCTGCCAAGTCCGGCGGCGGCATGGACCGCCATACTGCCGAAGCTCTCTGTGCCCTCGATGCCGCCCTCAAAAGCGAGATAGCTGAACACGCCGGCCCCGGGCGAACCCAGGGTGAGAATTTCGCCGCTGTCGAGCGTGGTCGAGCAGTCGAGCGGGATGGGGCGGCCATCAATGGCAATGGGTCGCCGCGCCCCACTGAGGGCGATGCGGATGCGGCCCTCGGCAAGGATGAAGGATGCCTCCCCTGGTCCGATTTCAAGCGCTGCCGCAAACAGCGGGTTACCGACGAGGCAATTGGCGCTGGCAATTGCCAGCGGGTCCATGGCACCGCCCGCGGGCAGACCATAACGCTGGAACCTCGGCCTGCCAGCATCCTGAACGGAGTTGATCGCGGTGATGTTGTTTACGAATAGTTTGACCATCGTTTTCCTCAAAAAGCCCTTTTGGACCCGGAAAAGTTTAACGCTGGGTCAACGCCACGATTTCTCCCCGCTCAGCGCTGCGCTCCTGGGCCGCGAAGGTGGCGTCGTCAACGGCAAAAAACGTCACGCGATCACCGGGTTCGATGAGGAATATGGGATCGCGGTTGAGCTGAAAGCTGCGCACTGCGGTGCGCCCCAGCAGGTGCCAGCCGCTCGGACCGGGGAGGCACTGGATGCCGGCCTGGGTGCCGGCGATGGCAATGGCGCCGGCCGGTGTGACGAGTCGGGGATCGGGGCGTCGCGGCAGATGGAGGGTGGGATCAAGGCCGGTGAGATAGGACCAGCCGGGGGTGAAGCCGATCATGGCGACGCGGTAGGAGCCGGCGGTGTGGCGCGCCACCACCTCATCGGCGGGCATGCCAAGGGCAGCCGCAACATCCTCCAGATCGGGGCCATGGACCCCGCCATAAGCCACGGGAATGTGCCAGATGCGGGTTTCGTGTGCGGCTGGGACGGGCGCGCAGAGACGCTGCCGCAGCAGCGCCACCAGCTCCCCGAAGCTGAGAACGCAGTTGTCGTAGTGCACCAGGAGCGAGCGATAGGTTGGCACGGTCTCGGTGATGCCGGCGATGGGATCGATGGTGAGCGCATGATCGAGCGCCAGCACGCTTGTGCTGGCGCCTTCTTCAATGTCACGGGCGAACTCGACCGTGACCGCACTGTCGCCATTGGGCAGGAAGCGTGGCTCCGGGACTGTGGCTGCGACATCCACCAACGCTGCGATCCCCTCTCAGGGTCCGGCAAATCCGCCTTCGGGCTCAAAACCGTGTCACCACCTCCGACAGCGCCGGACGGGGGCGATCAACCGGGGGCGTTGCAACCTTGCCGATATAGATCATGCCGATCATCTTCTCTTCCGGTTTCAGTCCGAATCCGTCGAGCACCTCGCGATTGCCGGCCACCCAGCCGGTGAGCCAGCAGGCGCCGTAACCGAGCGCGGTTGCCGCGATCACGATATTCATGGCGCTGGCGGCGGCGGACATCTGCTGTTCCCATTCCGGTGCCCAGGGATGGGTCTGGGGGCGGCTGACCACAGCGATGACCAGCGGCGCCAGGGTGAGGCGACTGCGCTCGGCGGCGATCTCGGCTTCGGTGGCGTCGGGTCTGGTGCCTGTGAAGGCCTTTGCAATCACCTCGCCGCCGCGATTGCGCGCCTCGCCCTCAAACACGATGAAGCGCCAGGGGGCGAGCTTGCCGTGATCGGGGACGCGCGAAGCAATGGTCAGGATGGTGTCGATTTCCTCAGGAGAGGGACCCGGTCCGGTCAGGTCGCGGGGTCGGGGGGAACAGCGGGTCTTGAGGAAGTCGATGATGGCGTTCATGGGGGTGTCCTCTCGTGCTTTTTTAAAGGGTTGTGGCGACTCGTGGTAGCACGAGCCGCCACCTGGGCTGATCAGAAACCGCGCGAGGCGGCAAGGATCAGGATCAGGATTTGTGGGCGTCGCGCCAGCGGGCGATGTCGGGCGCCTGGGCCTCATCGACCAGCGCCGCCAGAGCCTCGTCGAGCGCCACGACTTTCTGGCGGTCACTGCCGAAGCGGCGGATCGAGACCGCGCGGGTTTCGGCCTCCTTCTTGCCCACCACGAGCAGGACCGGGATCTTGGCCAGCGAATGCTCCCGGACCTTGTAGTTGATCTTCTCGTTGCGCAGGTCGATGTCGACGCGCAGCCCCGCTTCCCGCGCTGCTGTCACCACCCGGCGGGCGTAGTCGTCGGCGTCCGAGGTGATGGTGGTGACCATGATCTGCAGCGGCGCCAGCCAGAGCGGGAAATTGCCGGCAAAATGTTCGATCAGGATTCCGATGAAGCGTTCCATCGAGCCGCAGATGGCGCGGTGGATCATCACCGGGGCTTTCTTTGAGCCGTCACTGTCGATGTAGAAGGCCCCGAAACGCTCCGGCAGGTTGAAGTCGACCTGCGTGGTGCCGCACTGCCAGTCGCGGCCGATGGCGTCACGCAGCACATATTCGAATTTCGGACCGTAAAAGGCACCTTCCCCCGGATTGATTTCGGTCCGGATGGTGTTGTTCTGGGCCTGGATCTGGTGCAGCACCTCGGACATCACCGCTTCGGCGTGATCCCACATGGCGTCGCTGCCGACGCGCTTGTCCGGCCGGGTCGAGAGTTTGACGGTGAGATCCCCGGTGAAGCCGAAATCGGCATAGGTCGACAGAATGAGATCGTTGATCCTGAGGCACTCTTCGGCGAGCTGCTCCTCGGTGCAGAAGATATGGGCGTCGTCCTGGGTGAAGCCGCGCACCCGCATCAGGCCGTGCATGGCGCCGGAAGCTTCATAGCGGTGCACCACCCCGAACTCGGCCATCCGCAGCGGCAGATCGCGATAGCTCTTGAGGCCGTGTTTGAAGATCTGGACGTGACCCGGGCAGTTCATCGGCTTGAGCGCGAACCAGCGCTTGTCTTCGGCCTCATCGCCGGCCGACTGGGCGGCGAACATGCTTTCGCGGTACCAGTCCCAGTGACCCGAGGTCTCCCACAGTACCTTGTCGAGGATCTGCGGGGCGTTGACCTCGCTGTAGTCGGCGGCCAGGCGCCGGCGCATATAGGCGATGACCTGCTGGAAGATGGTCCAGCCTTTGGCGTGCCAGAACACCACGCCGGGGCCTTCCTCCTGGAAGTGGAAGAGGTCGAGTTCACGCCCGAGCTTGCGATGGTCGCGCTTTTCGGCTTCCTCGATCTGCTTGAGATAGGCGTCGAGTTCGGCCTGTTTGGCGAATGCGGTGCCATAGATGCGGGTCAGCATCGGGTTGTCGGACTTGCCGCGCCAATAGGCGCCCGCGACCTTCATCAGTTTGAACGCGGTTCCGATTTTGCCGGTGGATGGCATATGGGGGCCGCGGCACAGATCGAACCAGTCGCCCTGGAAATAGATGCGGATGGGGTCGTTGCCGGGGATGGCGTCGACCAGCTCGACCTTGAAGGCCTCAGCATGGTCGTGGAAGACCTGCCGGGTCTTTTCCCGGTCCCAGATTTCGCAGGTGAAGGGGCGGTCGGAGGCGATGATCTCGCGCATCTTCTTCTCAATGGCCTCGAAGTCCTCCGGGGTGAAGGGTTCGGCGCGGAAGAAGTCGTAATAGAAGCCGTTCTCGATCACCGGGCCGATGGTGACCTGGGTGCCGGGCCACAGCGCCTGTACCGCCTCGGCCAGCACATGGGCGCAGTCATGGCGAATCAGTTCCAGTGCCCGGGGGTCGTCACGGCTGATGAATTCGATTTTTGCGTCCGCGTTGATGGGCTCGGCGACGTCGCCAAGCGTCCCGTCAAGCGCCACCGCCACGGAGCGTTTGGCAAGCGAGGGGGAGATGCCCGACGCAATCTCGACACCGGTTATGCCGCCGGGGAATTCGCGCCTCGCACCGTCGGGAAAGGTGAGGGTGACTTTGCCCGGCACTGCGGCCGGCTTGAGGTTCGAAAGACTGTACTGGAAACCGGATTCGGACTTGTGATCGGACATGTTTTCTCCTTGAACTCACTCCGTGCGCACCAACGACGGTAAGCGGGATGGAGCGATATAGCAGGCGGCGGCGATGATGCAATGCACAGGGCGGCGAAAAGTGCCCTGGGGCAAGCGGGCTGGGACCCCGGGGGGAGAGCCTGCAAGGCCTCTGGTTTTTTACGGGCGAGGCCCCCGACCAGGGGCGTCAGCGGGGGGCGGGATGCCCGGGTTTTGTCCCGTTTTTCCGATCAATTTCGCTTTAACAGGAGATTTCCGCTGCCCAATTTTTGCGAAAACATGCATAGAATGACAGAAGGACTGAGGTTTTTGAGACGGGAGAACGGTTAATGCGAATAATTCTGGTGCTTCTGGTGGTGCTGTATTCGGGCGCGGTGTTCGCCCAGAGCAGCCGGCCGACGGCCATTGGGAGCAAGGCACAGGCGCACACCCAGGCAAAGGGAAAGAAGGGCAAGCGGGCGGCGCCACCCAAAAACGAGCCCATGGTCTCCCCTGACAAGCTTCTGGAATGCCTCAGCATTGATGACGGCACCAAGGAGCGGCTTGACTGTTTTGACGCCCTGATCGCGCCCACTGCCAAGCCCAAGCCGCCGAAGGCGAAAAGCGTGCTCGACTGCCGTTTCCTCAAGGAGGAAGACGAGCGGCTCAACTGTTTCAATGGCTTCGTGGAAAAGCTGCCGAAGCCCAAGCCCGGCAAATAGCGTCCCCTGGTGATGATCCGGCGCGCGTGCGCGCGCGCCGCGCCCTGGAGCGGGCTCGTGACCAGCCAGAATGCCCCGGGTTTCTTCAGGCGCGACTGGATGACGCTTCTGTTACCACTTTCAATCGCCCCACTTCCGACGGGCCGTTCATTGGCAATCGCGTCAGGGTAGTCGAATTGCCCCGGGCGATTGACGAGATAGCGATGGCACCTGCGGACGGGAGCATCTGCGTGCGCTATCCTTGGCGGCTCCAGCCGGGAGGCAAGCGTCTTGATGTCGGATGCCCGGATCCTGCGATGAGGCGCCAGGCTGTGGCCTTGAGAGCCTGCTTGCCGTCCCTGGTGCGGTGTTGTCCCACAAGCCGTATTATCCTTCAGGGGTATTATCCTGCAGCAGAGTCTTTCACTTCACGGCTTCCCGAAAATCTGATCAGGGCTTTCAGGCGTGGTGAGCTGCGCCTGATCGCCGGCAGTGCCGCGACCTGTCGATTGCGGCCCCCGTGTCTGTCGTGACAGAAATGGGGCGCTCTCTCTCGCCTTCGGCTGTCGTGAGGCGCCAGTGTGCAGTCTCTGCAATTCCGCCGGCAGTTTGCGGTTTACGGCGGTCAGAGCCGCGATAGGGGGGGGGGTCGGTGTCGCGGCGGTTTTCCCCATGATCGTCATCTGTTCCGCAGTCCGTGAATTTCCGGCAGGCGACGTAGCCTTGCACCGCCTGATATTGGGCAACAGCCTGCAGCACCGCGTCCATTTCACGGTTCTTCAGCGGCTGGGCATTGACGTGGACGATTGAACCAGGAACCAGGCAGAGACCGGCCGCTATACCAACTATGAGTGTTGCGTACTCATTCCCGATCCCCGCCCCTTGGAAGAGCTGCGCGAGGATCCCGAGGTGATCGAAGCTCTTGGTGAAGGTGCCAGCGTAACGTCCGTTCCCCTCATTCTTGAGACCGGAAAGCCAGCCAAGGCAAATCTGTCCATTGACTCCGGCATTTTGGCTGCGATCGACGCAGAGGCAACGCGACGCAAATTGACCCGCTCAGCCTTCATCGAGTTGATGGCACGCCACTCGCTACCGGAACTCTCCGCTTAGCTATTCGGCGGCACAGATGATCGTGGCGCACTTTCGCGCCCGCAAAGAGCCGCCTGCGCCGACACCGGCATCGAGCGCCTGGTTCTCCAGGTCCGAAAGGACGGACGCCGCTGAATATTGTGCCCAGCGCTTTCAGCCCTACGACCCGGCGTCGGTTTGACGTAGAACACGGTCGGAACAAAAAGCCAAACCGTCGCAGGCATGCGACGGTTGACCATCGCACGGGCCGTTTCGAACCATCTTCGGCAGCCTGGTTTTGTGTTGATATTTCAAAGTGTTGAAGATGGTGGGGGAGGCAGGACTCGAACCTGCGAAGCCATATGGCGGCTGATTTACAGTCAGCTCCCTTTGCCGCTCGGGACACTCCCCCATTCGACGGCAGAACATTGGCGGCCGGGACCGTGCCCGGCGGACCAAGATTTCCGTTGAGAAAGGCTGCAGCCCCGAAAAAGAGCATTCAGGATGCAGCCGACGCCTTATGGGCGAAGCCAGGGGGGAAAGTCAACCCGCCGGACGGCCCGGACCCGGAGCTGTCGGCCTGCTGCGACCATTCCGCTTGTGAGTCGGGCTTTAACCATCGCGGAGCTGGCTGCACGATGACGGCAGATGATCGGGGCCTGTGTCTCCCAGGCAAAATTGCCATATTTCCAGAGCCGTGACAGAAACGGGCATCATGAAAGAGCGCAAGAGAATGTCTGGGAAAACCGGGAGCCGCGGTGCCGGCAGGCGGGAGTGGAAATCCGTTTCGTCTGCCCGGGCAGGTGGGCGCGAGGACGATCGGGTGATTCTGTACGGCTGGCACAGTGTGGCAATGGCACTGGCCAACCCGGAACGGCGGATCCGCAGACTGATGCTGACCGAGAATGCCGCACGCCGCCTCGCCGACGAAGGGGTGAAGTCCGGCATTGAGCCTGAAATTGTTCGCCCCCAGGAAATTGACCGGCTTCTGTCGCCCGATGCGGTGCATCAGGGTCTGTTCGCCGAGGCCGATGCCCTGCCAGCGCTGGCGCTGGAGGATCTGACGGCGCAAGGCCTGGTGGTGGTGCTCGATCAGATCACCGATCCCCACAATGTCGGAGCCATCCTGCGTTCGGCCGCAGCCTTTGCGGTGAAGGCGGTGATCACCACCGCGCGCCACAGCCCGCAAGCCTCCGGGGTGCTGGCAAAAGCTGCCTCCGGTGCGCTCGAACTGGTCCCGGTGGTGACGGTGGGCAATCTCGCCCGTGGCCTCATTGCGCTCAATGAGCTGGGCTTCCAGACTGTCGGGCTCGACAGTGAGGGACAGGAGAATCTGGGTTCCATCGCGCTCCGCGAGCCGCTGGCCCTGGTCCTGGGGGCCGAAGGCCGCGGCTTGCGGCAATTGACCCGCGACACCTGTAGCGCGGTGGCACGGCTTGACCTGCCCGGGGGGATCAAGAGCCTCAACGTCTCCAACGCCGCAGCGATTGCGCTTTATGTCGGCGCAAGTCGCCTGGGCCTGATGACAGTCTGATCTCGATCAGTAGCGGCTGTGCAATACCGGGCCCAGGGGGCGGATGCGGCGGTGGCGGACACCGGGATGACGGGGCTCGGCAGAACTCGTGAACACGCCTTCCCGATAGATCGGACGCGGCGCGAAGTCGCCCGGACCAGTGAAGGTCGGACCCTGGTTGACGTAATAGTAGCGCGGAGCCGGCTCGCGGGAGCGGTATTGTGTGTCTGGATCCACCAGGCGTTCAAACCCCCAGCCGCAGCCGATGAATCCGTTTGTCGGCACCCGCCTGTGGGCCCACATGCAGGGGTCATCCTGTGGAGGTGCCTGGGGTGCCGCCTGTGGTGCTGCACAAGGCGTGTAGCTGCACGCTGTGGCTGGCGCCGGCGTCATGCTGATCACGGCGGCCACGGCAACGAATCCGAGAATTTCCTGACAACGCATCTCTTGCTCCCCCAGCAGTCGGTGAGCAACCTATCCACAAGCGGCAGACAGGCGGTTAAGACCCATGCTGACGTTCTGTTATGGTTAACCAAAGGTTGTCGCCGCTGTGGCATACCGGCAATCTCCGCCTGGTTCAGCCGACCGTTGAGACGACGGCGACATTTTGCACCTAGGAGCCCTTGCCTGGCTCCGGCAAAGGGCTGACCTGAGAACCCCAACCCCGACAGAGCTGCGGACCGGGTGGACTTGGGTGTTGCAATCCTGTCCGACACAGGTACATCAGCCTGTGTCCTGTACATTGCCCGATATCCGCGTTTCGCTATCCTGGCCGAAAAAGTGCGGAAAAGGCCAATTGTATCAAACAGTTGCCGGTTTAGCTCAGCGGTAGAGCAGCGGTTTTGTAAACCGAAGGTCGGGGGTTCAATCCCCTCAACCGGCACCACAAAAAGCTGTGATTTCAGAGGCATTTGCCGGATTGGCGGAAATTTGCGGCTGGAACATCTGAGGAAAATCTCCGGAGCTTCACGGCTCTTTTCCGGTTCCTCGCTCTGACCTGTCGCGTGGCCCACGCCGCTCAAGAGCCTGGCTCGTGCATCCGCTGTGACGCGCTGGCACAGGGCATGCTGCCGTCATTCTGGCTGTCTGCCGCCTGTTCCATCTTCAGGGTCGCAGCCAGCTTCGCAAGGGCTCGATCAGAGCCAGGGCCAGAGCAGAACCAGATTGGCGACGCAGGCACCGAGCAGGGCCAGTGTCAAGGGCAGAAGCATGTTCATGGGCGATGTGCTCGATGTTTTCATGGATCTCAACATCGACTGATTCCGTCAAAAAAGTCTCAAGGTTTATTTTTAAAGGGATTCAGGGATTATTAACGACTTCTGCGGCGCATGCAGAGCCGGCTTTTGGAACAGGATCGGGTTCCCGATGCTCTCGACAATGGCGGCCGAGGTTGTATAGACGAGCCGGCCTTGTGGCCTTTGTGGTGTTGCTCGATATGCACCTCTTCCTCGTTACGGCCGACCCTGTGCCCGAGATCGCGAGCCGTCCCCGATCCTCTCCCCGATTGCGCCCGCTTGCGACTTTTATTTCCGACCAACCGTGTGAATGCGCAAGGCCCAGAGGGCCGGCACTCGAATACCGGTGCTGCGCCTTTCGCCCTGAGCCTGTCAAAAGCCAATGAACAAAGCCATCCAGCCTGACCGCATCGCTTTCGTCGCCAGTTCAAGCACGGAGGCCCAGGTCGCATTCGAGGAACTGACCGCGATCTACGGCAACTGCGACAGCAATGACGCCGACGTTGTGGTGGCACTCGGCGGCGACGGCCTCATGCTGCAGACCCTGCACCAGCACATGCATACCGGCAAGCCGATCTATGGCATGCATCGGGGCACGGTCGGCTTTCTGATGAACGAATATTCGACGCATAATCTGCATGGACGGATCAGTGCCGCCCGTGAATCGGTCATCCATCCGCTTCTGATGCGTGCCACAGATGCGGATGGTGTCGCCCATCTCCATCACGCCATCAACGAGGTGGCACTGTTTCGCCAGACCCATCAGGCGGCGCGACTGCGAATCCTGATCGATGAACGCGAGCGCATGGAGGAACTCATCGCCGATGGCGTCATGGTTGCGACCCCTGCGGGTTCGACCGCCTACAATCTGTCGGCCCAGGGTCCGATCATCCCCATCAATGCCGCGCTGCTGGCGCTGACACCGATCAGCGCTTTCCGTCCCCGCCGCTGGCGCGGTGCTTTGCTGCCCGACAGCGCCTATGTCATTATCGAGGTGCTCCAGGGCGAGAAGCGCCCGGTAGCGGCCGTGGCTGATCATGATGAGGTGCGCGACGTGCGTCGTGTCGAGGTCCTGTCCGACAGGGCGATTTCGATGCAGATGCTGTTCGACCCCGGCCACAGCCTGGAAGAGCGCATCCTGAGCGAACAGTTCTCCTATTGATCTGCGGTGCGCGCCGGCAACTCGGGTGGCTTGGGATCTCGAGGCTTGGGATCTCGAGGCTTGGGAGCCTCGCGGCTGGTGCATTCCGGACTTCCGGCGGGGGGCGCGCGGGGCTGCAGCGCCATGGCAATGGCACAGGCGTGAGGCATCTTCGCGAGCATCGGTGGATCTGCGGGCATTCGCAAGTCCTGCCGCTCGGCGACAGTCACGGGCAACCGGATGGGGCATCCGATTGCGACAAGAGGCCAGGCATGCGCATCCTGCCTGGCCTCTTGCTGCATCCGTTGGCTGTGCCTGTCAGGCTGCCATCCGTTCCTGACCAGGCGGTGCCGTCACCTTGTCGGTTCCCAGTTCGTCGCAGAACAGGCGGGCCTCTTCGCGCGCGGCCTCGGTGGCAAAGCGCCGCAGCAGGATCAGCAGCGGTTCGTTGGCCTCGCGCTCTGCGGCGCATCTCTCCAGCACGCGCTCCACCAGGCACCGGCGCAGACGCATGGTTTCTTCCTCGGTGTCGATGAGGCCGAATTCATGATTGGCCTCAAGCGCGATCACAAACGCCGTGAAGGTGGTTTCAGGCAGGTTGGCGCGCCGCAGCAGGGCCTGGACGCCGGCACCATGACGGCGGTCGCGGATGAGCGCCGTAACACGGTGGCGTGGCATGCCGGACAGGTCGGAGAGCGCGGCGCCGAACATTTCAAGATTGCCGGACAGCACGGCGCGCAGGATCAGACTTGCGGTCAGCTGCCCGCTGACGCGCAGGTGCTGCACCAGATCCTCCATATCCCTGCCATGGGAGCGGGCGGCGATTTCGATTGTCGAGCGATCGCGGGCGTCGCTGGCGACGCGTTCGGCGCGGTCAGCGGCGAGCCAGTTGCGGGCGACGACAAACTGGGCCAGCATGTTCGAGAGCTTGCTGACCAGCGCCGCGCGGGTCGCTGCGGGGAGATCCTCCAGTACCAGAATCGCTTCCCGGATCGCCGCAAGATGGCCATGGCGCTCGACGATGCGGTCCCAGGACAAGGGCGCGAGTTCCGCATAGGCGTTCTCGATCAATTCCAGCGCCGCTGCCGCGCAGCCCACTTCGGCGATGGCACCGCTGACAGATGCGGGCAGTCCGCTGCGCCGCGCAATCGCGCATTGCACCTCGCGTGAGCCGGTGGCGACAATATCGACGAGATCGGCATCAATCAGGAGCGGCGAGTGTTCAAGGACCGGCAGCGCGACCGAGGGCTGGTCGAGCGCCAATGCCTGAACGATCGCCGCCGGGGCGTGCTGGCTGTGAGCGAAGATCTCGGCCATGGCCTGCCGTACCAGGGGCGAGGGGTCGTCAAGCAGCATCAGCAGTGCACCTTCCGCCGCCGAGCGATCCTGCTCGGAGAGGTCGGACACCAGCCAGGCTCGAGCCAGTGCCCTTGTCGCTTCGGCGCGCTCACCTGCTGGTGCGCCTTTGACCCAGTTAATAAACTGTCGAACGATCATGGTCATTCCCAACGCTTACACAACCAGACGAGACGATTGTCACTCATCATGCTGAATAAACTACGTCACTTAACAAAGGGTTCACCATAACCGTTTGGTTTTGTTGATATATCGTTAAGGTGCAGGGCGCCTCCGGCTCCCGCTCGCGTGCCATGAAGGGAACGTTGATCTGCTGAGGGATGTCTTTGCGGGCTCAAACAGTCCTCCGGCAGGTGATGAAGAGCAGTCGGGCCTTCGCATGGGCGCCATGCATCGACCTTGCGGGGGAGGGGAGTTAAGGTTTTTTTTGGCCTCTGTGGCAGGATGTACCCGGATCAGCGCTGCGCGGATGCTTCGACCACGTATCCTGATCAGCAGTCGTGAGCGGGTGCGATTAAATCTGTGGGTAAATTCCCCACGATTCCGTTTTGTTCATGCTGCGATTCGGTTCCGTTCCCCCAAGGGGGCGCGTGAGTGCGTTGAAGTAGGTGGCTGTTTGGATCTCTTGT
>WQYW01000139.1 GCA_009781045.1 Alphaproteobacteria bacterium | reverse complement strand
TGATTCGAGTCGAGACGCCCCTTGGGGCCGACGTGCTGGTGGCGGATTCGGCCACCATCACGGAGCAGATGAACGGCAATTTTGAGATCCGACTCACCGCGCACTGCAAGCAGAAGCTGTCGCCGTCCGATCTGATCGGCAAACTCGTGGACGTCTCGATCAAGCGGTCGGACGATCCATCGTCGCGGCGGACCTGGAACTGTTTCGTCAAGTCGATGGTGGAGGGGCCGCTGATCGCGCGCGGCACGCGCTGCTACACGATCACAGGTGTCCCGGAAATCAAAAAGCTCCAGATGCGGAGTGATAATCGGATTTGGCAGAATGTAAGTTCGATTGAAGTGGTCCAGACCCTGTTTAAGGAACATGGCATAACGCCGCCCGTGATCAAGGTGATTTCTCTGCCGCAGCCGAGAACATTCAGCCAGCAGCGCAACGAAACCGACTACAACTACGCCATCCGGCTGCTGGAGGAGGATGGGATCAGTCGATACTTTGTTCACAGTGGTGGTGTCAAGGGATCTGTCGCAGCGAAACACGAAATGTATCTCTGCAAGGAGACGCTGGGTTACCAGACGAGTGCCCACCCGAAAGTGCGCTTCGCCCACGGCACCGCGGATGTCGACCACATCACCCGTTTCGACAGCCACTATACTTACGTCTCCGGTTCCTTTGCTGCCACCGACTGGAACTTCAAGACGCCCAATGGCGCCCCGATGGGCTCGACTCCATCCCTGGTCAATCTCCAGGGCAACCAGAAGTTGCAGCTTTATCAGGAGACCATCATCGGGGGATACGGCTCGGGCGGGGCTTCAGAACAGATCAACAGCAAGACGGTCGAGGCCGCGACCAGGCTGCGGATGCAGGCCATTGAGGCCGACCACCAGCGGGTCAGGGGGGAATCCAATGTACGCACGCTGGCGCCCGGGTTCCGCTTCACGCCCTTCGATGTGGCAAATCCCGCCGAGGTGTTCGAGGAACACGTGATCTATTCCATCACCCATGTCGCCCATGGGCGCAGCTTCGAGGCGGGTTCATCGGATGCCGAGCACTACAGCAACAGTTTCGAGGCTCTGCCGTCCCGTGTTCCGGCGACGCCTCATATGACGATTGCGCCGCCACGGGTCTATTCCGCCGGCACCATGATCATCGCCGGCCCGCAGGGCGAGGAGATTTACACCGACGAGTTTGGGCGGGTGTTCGGGTATTGTGCATCTGAGAGTGGTGGAGATAAGTTCGGGGTAACCAGCATGCCGCTTTCATATCCCAACCTGGAAGCGAGTCTTGCGCAGTCGCCGAAGATGCGCGCTGAATTTCTGCTTCCGATCCTGTCCGGGATATTCTCCCTCATTATCTTTCTATGCACTCATGCAGCGGAGATCAATGGTGGCAGGCACCCCGGAAATCCGGTTGCGAAGAAAACGAGGCGCGGGGTGAAAATGTTTGCGCCGGACCGGCCGACGGTCTGGGACGTCGGCACGCGGCTTGGGGCGGCGTTGCGGGCTGCGTACGCCCAGGCGGATGCGGGCGACGGCGGCGAGACAGGGCGTGGGGTTCGTCCCCACATCAGGCGGGCGCACTGGCATACGTTTCTGTCGGGCCCCGTCGACCGTGATCGCCGCCGGGAGGTGCGCTGGTTGCCGCCGATTCCTGTGAAGGTGGAGGACTATGATGGTCTGGCGGTGGTAATACGTCGAGTCGGTGCATAGGTGACCGGGTATTAGTTAGTTGGGCGGCTTTGGCTGACTGAACCGAGAAGCAGCTTGCCGAAGGACGTGATGGCGGTAAACAACGGCGCCGACAACAGCGCAAGAAGGATGCCGATGCGGGTCATCTCACTCCATCCGACACGAAGCCGAAACGGGAAGAACGAGAATCCGGGCCGTGGCGGATCCTGCCATGGCGTGCAGGCATGATCTCATGGTCCGTGCGGCGAACGGATGGGCACCAGCGTGGTGGATCGCGCATCCAGGGGACGGGCACACGCCATCGTCGCCGATGCGGCAGCTTCCTGTGTACACGGACAATTGCCCCCCGGTAAGCACAAACAGGATCCCCGCAGGACGCGGCACCCACATCGCCCGAATGGGCACCGTTCGATCTGGATACCCAAAGGAGCGGCAATTTCCAAGCGGGAAGCAGGGTTCCGTAGGGTTCCGTCCGGCCTGAAGATCCCGGACATGGCCGGACGGGCCATTTTCGTCGCGCCAGGAGACCCTCCCTGGCGATGGTGCCGAACCCGACCGGGCAGGTGCGACTTCTGTCAGTCATTTCCGGGAACGGAATCCGGGGGGCATGATCGGGCTTCCTGCTGCGGGCACGAAGCAGTTCTTCCGGCGTATGGAGTTGCGTCACGCGTCAGGATTGCAGTTCCGGTTGGATCCTGACAGGGGAAGCGATTTCCTCTGCGGTCACCGGCACGGTCAAGCTCGGCCATGGCTTCGACGCCCTTTATGTCAACGCCCTGCTGCTCACCTTCGGCATCCAGACCGCCAGCACGCCCTGTTTTGAGGCGGCGCCGGTGTGAAGAAGGGGAGCCGGGTGATAATGCCCGGGGTCACGATTGAACCTGATGAGCCGATCGCGTTGGAGGAGAGGTAGTGTTTCGGATAAGGATCGGGATGCCTCAATGGAGGGAGGGGAATCGTCACCGGGATCTTCGCGTGGCGGAGCGGTGTTGAAGCAGGGAAGGAGCCGGATGAAGAACTGGGTTATGGTCAAAGGCGGGATCGTCAGCGACGCTGCGGCGATCGCTGTTCGCGGCGTGAATCTGTGGAAATTCAGATGGAAGCCGACAGGAGAGCCGGCGCTACGGGTTGAACATCCACAGCACAAAGGCGAGTTCCATGAGATGCCCGTTTACGAAGTCAGCGATGGAGAAAAAACGGTCCGGTTTGCAGCCGGGGAATTTTCCAGTCTGGCGTGGGGATTTTATGTGCCGGAGGAGGATGGCGTCTGAAGGACTGGCGTAGTCGGGGGAGAAATCAGGGCGAGGGGCGCGGGCAGGAGCTGCTGCGGAAGTCAGGAGCAGGTCCGCTGGATGGAGTATGGAGGACCGTGCCAAAGTCTCGTGACCTCGCAGTCTGCGGTCAGCCGGCTGGTTCCTTGCGGAAAAATCTCGGGCGATGGCAAGGGTTGGGCCGGATCGGAATTTCGCAGTCCCCGGGGTTGCCTGGAGATGGTTGCGTCGGTGCAAATCGTAAACCTGGCAGTGCCGCACGGGCTGAATGAGGCGAGTTCACAGGCGGTTGTGGAGGCGGTCCTGTTGATGGCGGCTCGGGCGCATCGGATTGCCCCGGTGCCCCTGACCATGGCCGGCCATACCGATCTTGCAGTGCAGCATGGCCCTTTTTTGGAATTTGGTTTTTGGTTTCTATCTGTGCGTTCCACCCCGAAAAGCGGCGGACTGGGCCTCTTTTGGACGTGTCGAGGCCCGGCCGCCTTTTGGTGAGGGAGACGATTCGGGGCCAGCGGGTGACCGTTCTGTTTTGGGAGGCGCAATTTTTCCCGGATTTCGAGCCCGGTGCGAGCCACCCCTGGTCCGACCTGGACGGTTACGAATTTGGCCATCTGCCTGCGGGCGCTGGCTTTATGCGCTCCTGGTGAGCGCTGCCGGCATTCCCGGAACCCGCCTGGTACCCCCCCCCCGCGACATCCCTGCAGAAGGCTCAAGGCGGCCCGAATTGGAACATTTCTTGAAGCGAGGCGTTGAAGTCCGACAGCGCATCGGGCTGGGATCGGGGGCTGGAATGACCGACCTCCTCGTGTTCCGCAAGGCATCTTGCGGGCTTGCGGCAAGAAGAGGCGGAAAGCCGCGTTTTGTGGTATTCCATAAAGGAGGCGGGGGCTTGGGAGAGCTTGCGCCCCACCGCTTTCCGGACCGGCAGGAGAGGTTATCATGGCTGACGAAAACGCGCTGACGATGGAGCAGCTCAATAATCGGATTGCGATTCTCGAGGGCAATATCCGCCAGCTCATCGAGCAGGCTGCGGTGGCTTCTGGGGAACAGAGCGAAGCGCGCATCGCCGACCGCCTCAGCCAGCAGAATGACGAAAAGGATCGGCTGCTGGCGATCCGGGAAGCCCGACTCAGAAAGAGCTAGAGGCCCGCACGGCATCCCGATCAGGCAGGAGTGACCTACATGCGGTCACGTTTCTGTGGATCAGGATGGCGGGCGCAAATCGCAAGATGCAGGAAGAGCTGTGCCGGCCTTTGACGGGGTCGGCAGGTGCGGGAACCTGCGTCGCGAAAAAAGCGGAATGCCGGGGTTTTTAGCGCCAGTAAAAGAGAATGCTGGTGATGACCAGCATCGTGGTCACGGCCAGCATATGAAAAAATTCCTCCGAGCTTGCTCTCCAGGAGGCTCTCTTCATCTTGGTTTCTCCCTTCTGCGCATCTGCCTTGTGGCTCAAACCCCGAAAGATGGAGATCAAGGGGCGAGGAAACAGGCAAGTGACACAGGCTGGTGTCGTTGATGGCGGGCAAAATACCCTATCGAGCCGTTCGCCGCAACCACGCGCACAATCTGTGAATATCACCGCTGTGACGCTCTACCCCCAATGTGGCAACAAATTGACTCGACTATGCTGGTCTCAAGGCGTTGAGGCCTCCAGTCGGGCTCGTGGATTTATCGTGTTGCCGTCGGTTCCATGAGACTCTGGTTTGTGCGCTGCAAGAAATGTTGCGTTGCGTCACACCTTCCAAAGTTGAAGTCAGGTTTGAGCACAGGTAGCGGGCGTGGCCATTCAAGGTCGAGGCCCTGTTGGAGTTTTCAGCTTTCAGTTGACGTCTCGAAGATGACGTCGTGGCTTCACAATGTTGACATGCAGCGGTGGAAAAGCGGAGGGCGTTCTCCTGGGGGAGCGGATGTCATTCCGCATGAGGGAATTTGGCGGGGAAGATGGGAAGACGCTCGGAGCGGCTGGGAAAGTCGGGACAATTACCAGGGGAGGGTGCGGCGGAGCGCGACGTCATTCAGGTGGTGTCGCGGGCTTTCGATGTGCTGCGCTGCTTTGACAGCCAGGAGGTGTGTCTCGGCAATCATGAAATTGCCACGCGTTGCGCCCTGCCGCGATCGACGGTGACGCGGCTGACGCACACTCTGACGCGGATGGGGCAACTGGTCTATCTGCCAGAGGAACAGAAATACCGCATTGGGCCGAGTGCGGTGGCGATGAGTTCGTCGATGATGAAGGGATCAAGGTTCGGCAGTCTGATTCGCGACCGACTTGAAGATGTGGCCCGTCATCTGGCGGGCATCGTCGGTTTTGCCATCCCGGATCGGTTCCATCTGGTCAATTTCGAATTCGCCAGTTCAGGCAGCGCCATTGACATCCCCGAGGTGGCGGGGGGACGGGTTCCCATGGCCGTCACGGCGGGGGGCGCGGCCTATGTTGCGGCGCTGGAACCGGAAGCCGGCAACGCCTTCATTGCCGAAATGGAGCGCGAAGCGCCTGACGATGCCAGGCTTCTCAAGCCGCGTCTGGAGGCGAACCGCCAGTTCCTGCGCAGAAATGGCTATGTTGTGGTCTGTGGTCTGCTCAGTCCCGGTGTCAGCGGGGTTGCTGTGCCGCTATGGGCACCGCAATACCAGACTTTCGTGGTTGTCAGCGTCAAGCTTCTGACTGCGATGTATGGAGAAACCCGGCTGCATGCGGAAGTTGCTCCGCTGATGGTGGAATTGGGCCGGGCCGTGGCGGTTCTGCTCCAGGGACCGCAGTGCGGTGGCGCGATCGCGGATCTCGAATGCGGAGTGTCGGGCATCGGCGGCTGAGGCGGCAGGCATACGTCCCGACAGCCGGTTCCGGATGAACCAGTCTTTGATTGTCCGTAACTGCCCAGATTGGGGAAGGAGCCGCTCGCAATCGGCTCGAGACCCTTCGAAAAATCCAACTGGGGTGGTGCCCGATCTGCCACGAATCATCGGTATCATGAACCTCGGGCTTGGGGCCTCGACGGCGTAAAAAGATACCATGGGGCACAGTCAGTCGTTTCAGAAATGGAACGTGGGTAGAAACGACGGTACACATTCAGGCCTTCCCTGCGACGAGGCCGCCGACGCCCGGCCGCCTGCCTCACGTCGGCCGGGCTGCTTCTTGCGTTGTGCCATGCGGCCACAGCGCAGGCCGCGGCCGGTCGGCCGCGCCCTGTCCTGCTGATTTCCGAAATCCCGACCGCGCGGTGCGCGCTGTGGGGCTCCGGGTTTTCAGGTCTTGCCGGCGGTCGGCTGGGACTGTTTGTGCTCCAGGAACTGCTTCATCAGGCGCTTGGGCTCATCGGTCAGGAAGGCGTCGTTGAAAATCCGCACACTGGAGTTGATCGATTCGGCCAGCGGCATCTCCATCCACTGATTGAGCAGCGTTTTCTGCGTGTGCAGGGCGGTGGGGCTGCATTGCAGCAGGCTTGCCACCGTGCGCTCAATGGCGGCATCGAGATCGGCGGCTGGCGCGACGGCATCGACCAGGCCCCAGTTGAGCGCGGTTGCGGCGTCAATGGAATCCGCCGTCATCAACATCCAGCGTGCGTGGCTCCAGCCGATCAGGCGGGGCAACAGCGCGGCGTGGATAATCGCGGGAATTCCGATTCGCGGCTCGGGCATGCCGAATCGCGCGGTGGTGGTGGCAATCCGGAAATCGCAGGAGGCGGCGATGGCAAGTCCCATGCCAAGACACCAGCCCGGGATGCGGGCGATCACGGGGGTGCGGAAATTGCGCACCACCTCGCAGATATCGCGCAGACTGAGGATGAAGGCGTTGGCCGTCTTGCGGTCGAGCCGCACCATCTCCTTGATGTCACCGCCGATGCTGAAGCTCTGGTCGCTTTCGGCTTTGAGCACGACGATGCGAATGCCGCGTTCGACCGAGAGGCGCCTGAAGCCGTCGCTGATCCCGTCAATGACCGCGGAGCTCAGGATATTGAGCGGGCCGGCGTTGCAGATCGTGAGATGTGCCACACCTCGCGAATCGCGATCGATTCCACAGTGAGGATTTTGTGTTTTCATGCGGCGGGTCTTTCGGGTTCAGAGTCGGGTTTAAAGCAGGTCCGCGGCGCAGTTCGCTTTGCTGGCAGAAGGGCTTGAGCCTGTCCTGCCGGCGCTTGAACCATGACTTAAGGTTATGCAACGTCACGTCTGCCCCGGGAACTTATGCAAAACACAGAGGCGTCAGGATTTCCTGAAAAGTCCCGGGATTTCTCTTTCACGAGTACCGGGGCAATTGCGCCCGTTGACGTTGGAACATGGAGGCGATTGACAACGGGCGGCGGGCCGCGCCGGTTGCTTCTACACCCGATGGAAGCGGATTGCGACTTTTCAGTTCGCTTCGGGCGCGTGGGAGGGCGGCTTTCCTGTTGCCGGCGGGGGAAACGCTGGTGAAAATCCGTCTCCAGGCCGGGCACGGTTGTTGACAAGAGGCTTTCAGGAGCGCCGATGTCGCCGCAGCCCCCTGCCCATCCGCGTTCGGGTTTTCGCGGGAACCTGCGCACCAGTTGCAGGGGTGATGCGCTGTTGTTGCACATCGCGGCTGCGCGGACTGGACTTGAACGCGGGGAAAGGGCAGCCGAAGAGATGCCGTCAAAGAGGATTGCAGCAGGAGATTATGGCTATGCGGTTAATCGGGCATTTTATTGCCGGTAGAGAAGTCAACGGTGTGTCGGGTCGCACGGCCGACGTTTTTGAGCCGATGAGCGGTGCGGTCCAGGCCAGGGTGGCGCTGGCCACGCCTGCGGAACTGCGCGCTGCGGTGGCCGATGCCGCTGCGGCACAGAGGGAATGGGGGGCAACCAATCCCCAGCGCCGTGCCCGCGTATTGATGAAATTTCTCGACCTGGTGCAGCGTGACTATGACAGCCTGGCGGAACTTCTGGCACGCGAACACGGCAAGACGATTCCCGATGCCAAAGGCGATATTCAGCGCGGCCTCGAGGTGGTGGAATTCGCCTGCGGCATCCCGCATCTGATGAAGGGCGAATATACCGATGGCGCCGGCCCCGGCATCGATATTTATTCAATGCGCCAGCCGCTTGGTGTGGTTGCCGGCATCACCCCGTTCAATTTCCCGGCGATGATCCCGATGTGGAAATTCGCCCCCGCCATCGCCTGTGGCAACGCCTTCCTTCTCAAGCCCTCGGAACGCTGTCCCGGGGTGCCGATGGCACTGGCAAAACTGATGATCGAGGCCGGGCTGCCACCGGGCATTCTCAATGTCGTCAACGGCGACAAGGAGGTGGTGGATGCCATCCTCGACGATCCCGATATACGGGCGATCGGCTTCGTCGGCTCCAGTTCCATCGCCGATTATATCTATACCCGCGCCGCGCGTGCCGGAAAACGCTGCCAGTGCTTCGGCGGTGCCAAGAACCACGCCATCATTATGCCGGATGCCGATCTCGATCAGGTGGTCGATGCGCTGATCGGAGCCGGCTTTGGCTCGGCGGGCGAGCGCTGCATGGCGATCTCGGTCGCGGTTCCTGTCGGCAAAGCCACCGCCGACTGCCTGATGGAAAAGCTGATCCCACGGGTCAGGGCGCTCAGGATCGGCACCTCGATCGATCTTGGCGCCGATTTCGGTCCGCTGGTGACAGCAGAGGCGGTGGCGCGGGTCAAGAACTATATTGCGGTAGGGGTTGCTGAAGGCGCCACGCTTGCGGTCGATGGCCGTGGTTTCACCATGCCGGAATGCCCGAACGGTTTCTATCTGGGCGGGTCGCTGTTCGACAACGTCACCCCGGACATGCGCATCTATAAAGAGGAGATTTTCGGCCCGGTGCTGACGGTGGTGCGGGCGCATGATTATGCCGAAGCCCTGGCGCTGCCCTCGGAACATGAATATGGCAACGGGGTTGCCATCTTCACCCGGGACGGCGATGCCGCACGCGATTTTGCCGCGCGTGTCAATGTCGGCATGGTCGGAATCAACGTGCCGATTCCGGTGCCGGTGGCCTATTACACCTTCGGCGGCTGGAAGCGGTCGGGCTTCGGCGATCTCAACCAGTTCGGTCCGGATTCGATCCGCTTCTATACCAGGACCAAGACCATCACCTCGCGGTGGCCGTCCGGGGTCAAGGAAGGCGCGGAATTCTCGATTCCGACGATGAAGTAGCGGTATCCTCAAAGGGGAGATTGAGGCAGGGCATGCAGTTTGACCTGAACGAGGACCAGCGTGCGGTGCGTGAACTGGCGCGGAGCTTTGCTGCCGCCAAAATCGCGCCGCACGCGCTGCAGTGGGATGCTGAAAAGTATTTCCCCCTTGAGGTGATGCGGGAAGCCGCCGCGCTCGGCATGGCCGGGATCTATGTCCGGGACGATGTCGGGGGTTCGGGGATGACGCGGCTTGACGCCGCGTTGATCTTCGAGGCGCTGGCGGGCGGCTGTCCGGCGGTGTCGGCCTTCCTCTCGATCCATAATATGGCGTCATGGATGATCGATGCCTTCGGGGACGACAGCCAGCGGCAGAAGTGGCTGCCGAAGCTCTGCACCATGGAACAGATTGCAAGCTACTGTCTGACCGAACCCGGGAGCGGCTCGGACGCGGCAGCCTTGCGCTGCCGCGCGTCACGCGACGGCGATTTCTATGTGCTGAACGGCCAGAAACAGTTCATTTCGGGGGGCGGGCGGAGCGACATCTATGTGGTGATGGTGCGGACCGGCGCGGAGGGCGCGTCCGGCATCTCGACCGTGGTCGTTGATGGCGCCACAGAAGGCGTCAGTTTCGGTGCCAATGAACGCAAGATGGGCTGGAACGCGCAGCCGACCAGTGCGGTGATTTTTGAGAATGCCCGCGTGCCGGTGGCCAACCGCCTCGGTCCCGAGGGGGTCGGATTCAAGATCGCGATGGCCGGGCTTGATGGCGGGCGTCTCAACATCACCGCCTGCTCGCTGGGGGGAGCGGCAAGCGCGCTTGACAAAGCGCGCAGCTATATGCGCGAACGTCGGGCTTTCGGCCGGCGGCTCGACGAATTCCAGGCGCTGCAGTTCCGTCTTGCCGACATGGCGATCGAACTGGAGGCGGCACGCACAATGCTGTGGCGTGCGGCGGCAGCCCTTGACCGCAAGGATAGCGACGCCACCATGCTTTGTGCCATGGCCAAGCGCTTCGGCACCGATGTCGGTTTTGAGGTGGCCAACCAGGCGCTGCAGCTTCATGGCGGCTATGGCTATCTCTGTGAATACGGCATCGAGAAGATCGTGCGCGATCTGCGCGTGCATCAGATTCTCGAAGGAACCAATGAGATCATGCGGCTGATTGTGGCGCGCAGACTGATCGGGGACGCGCGATGACAGCGGCAACCAGCGACGACGGCGACATCCTGGCGTGGCGCGAAGGGGCCGCAGGCGTGATCCGGCTCAATCGGCCGAAGACCATCAATGCCCTGACCCTGGAGATGGTGCGCCACATTGATGCCGCGCTCGACGATTTCGAGGGCAACCGTGATGTCGGCGTCATCCTGCTGGAGGGTGCCGGCGAACGCGGCCTCTGCGCCGGCGGCGACATCCGCTCGCTCTATGACAGTTCGCTTGCGGGGGGCGATCTCGGGGCGCAGTTCTGGCGTGAGGAATACCGGTTGAATGCCCGGATCGCCCGTTTTCCCAAACCCTATGTCGCCTTCATGGATGGCCTGGTGATGGGCGGCGGCGTCGGCCTGTCGTCCCATGGCAGCCATCGTGTGGTGACCGATCGCACCAGGCTCGCCATGCCCGAGGTCGGGCTCGGTTTCTTCCCTGATGTCGGCGGCACCTGGCTGTTGTCGCGAGGAGCCAGTGAGATCGGGACCTTTCTCACTTTGACCGGTCAGCCGATCGGCGGCAGCGATGTGATTGCAGCCGGACTGGCCGATTTCGAGGTCAAAGCGGCTGTGCTGCCGCAATTGCGCCAGGCCCTGACGCAAGTGAGCCCCGGCGTTACGGCAGACTCGGTGACCCGACTCCTGGCCGGCTTTGCCGAAACGGGGAAAGTGGCGCCACTTGCCGCCCTGCTGGGTGAGATCAATGCGCTGTTTGCCTTTGATGATATGGGTTCAATCGTCGCGGCCCTGACAGCTCATGATTCGCCGTTTGCGCGTGACACTCTGGAGAAGCTTGCCGGGAAGTCGCCGCGCGGCATGGTGGTGGCGCTCAAATTGTTGCGGCTGGGGCGCCAGGCGCAGTCGCTTGAGGAGTGTCTGGTACGGGAATATCGGGCGGCGCGGGAAGTGTTTCGCTCCGACGATTTCCGCGAGGGTGTGCGCGCCGTGGTGGTCGATAAGGATCGCAATCCGAAATGGTCGCCTTCGCGTATCGAGGACGTAACGCCCGCTACGATCGCCCCCTATTTTGCCGAAATCGGTGCCGACGAACTGACCTTCACGTGACGGACGTCTTCTGATCGACCCGGGTCTGCGGTCATCGACGGCGGGCATTACTGACAGTTTCAATTATGGAGGAGAGCGGCATGAGCAGGATCGGATTCATCGGTCTTGGAAACATGGGCGGTCCGATGGCGGCCAATCTGGTCAAGGGCGGTTATGAGGTGACCGCTTTCGACCTCAGCGTAGCCAGTTGCGAAGCGGCGCGCGCGGCGGGCGCGACGATCGCGGAAACCGCCGCGGATGCCGCCGGGGCTGCGGATGTGGTCGTGACCATGTTGCCGGCGGGCAAGCATGTCTTGGCAGTTTTTGCCGATATCGTGCCGGTGATGAAGGCGGGGGCGCTGATCATCGACAGTTCCACCATCGATATCGAGAGCGCACGGCGGGCGCATGCGCTGGCCGGCGAATATCAGCTCAACTGTGTCGATGCGCCGGTCTCCGGCGGCACCGGCGGGGCGGTTGCGGCGACCCTGACCTTCATGTGCGGCGGCCAGGATGCGGCCTTTGCCCAGGCCAAACCCGTTCTGGAAAAGATGGGCAAAAAGATCGTCCATTGCGGTGGTAACGGTGCGGGACAGGCGGCGAAAATCTGCAACAACATGATCCTCGGCATTTCCATGATCGCGATCGGGGAAGCCTTTGTGCTGGCCGAGAAGCTCGGTCTGTCGCATCAGGCGCTGTTCGACGTGGCCTCGACCTCGTCGGGCCAGTGCTGGTCGCTGACCACCTATTGCCCGGTGCCGGGACCGGTGCCGACCTCACCGGCCAATAACGACTATAAGCCTGGTTTTGCCACCGCCTTGATGCTCAAAGACCTGACGCTGGCGCTGGCGGCGGCAAAGACCGCGGGGGTCGAAGTCGCGCTCGGCACACAGGCCCAACAGATCTACCAGGAGTTCGATCGTGCCGGTCATGGCGGGGTTGATTTCTCCGGCATCATCAAAGCGATCCGGGGTTGAGACGCATCATGGCAATCCGCTTCGATGGGCGAGTCGCGATCGTTACCGGTGCCGGCAACGGTCTGGGGCGGGCGCATGCGCTGGAACTGGCGCGCCGTGGCGCCCGGGTGGTCGTCAATGATTTTGGCGGCACCCGCGACGGCACGGCCGGGGCTCAGGACGTGGCCGATGCCGTGGTCGAGGAAATCCGCACCATCGGCGGCACCGCCATGGCCGACCGTGCCGATGTCTCCAGTTTTGAGCAGGTCGAGGCCATGGTCGAGCGCGCCCGGCGGGAATGGGGCAGCGTTGACGTTTTATGCGCCAACGCCGGCATCCTGCGCGACAAGTCCTTCGGCAAGATGGAGGTGGCTGATTTCCAGAAGGTGCTCGATGTCCATCTCAATGGTTCCTTCAACTGCTGCAGGGCGGTGTGGGCAGGCATGCGGGAACGCAATTTCGGCCGCATCGTCATGACCACATCGTCTTCCGGCCTCTACGGCAATTTCGGGCAGGCCAATTACGCCGCCGCCAAGGCCGGGCTGGTCGGGTTGATGAATGTGCTGGTGACGGAGGGCCGCGGCAGCAATATCCGGGTCAATCTGATCGCACCGACGGCGGCGACGCGCATGACGGCGGATCTGCTGCCGCCCGAGGCCGGCGAATTGATGAAGCCGGAGGCGGTGACACCGGCGGTGGTCTATATGCTCGGTGAGGACGCCCCAAGCGGGGTCATCCTCGGTGCCGGTGCCGGGTCGTTCGCCGTGATCAAAATCATCGAAAGCGAAGGCCTCAATCTGCCACCGGAACAATGGACGGCGGAGGCGATTGCCGAGAACTTTGCCGCGATCAGCGACATGGCACAGGCAAAGACGCTGCCGGGGGCCTTCGATCAGAGCGCGAAATATCTGCGCCAGGCCATGGCTCGAGCGAAGAAAGTGACGTGAGAGGCGATCTGCCGGATTGCCGATCTTGGCTCAAGGACTTTGTTCAGGGCTGGAGCAGCGGAACACTGGCGTGTCTGGGCTACTGAGAGGGCGGCAATGTGGAATGTGGCGCCCACTGGTACCCGGTACCGGTGCCCGTGGATTGCGAGCGTGTGCCGCCGACCATTTCAGTTAAAAGTTAAGGCAAATCCGGCAACGTTGTCTTCGGCATCCGGCCTCTGGCCTCTGACACCATGGTATCCATCAAATCCTGCACATCATCGAGAACATCAGAGCCGTTGTCAGCCCCCGCTTGATCGGCCGACGTATCTTCATTATCACTCCTCCTCCTCACCTCATCAATATTGCCCCTCCATATCCGTTGAAACTCGCGATAGCTATCTGGAGCCTGTTCACCAAAAAGTGCGGAATGGGTATCGAGTCCCTCGATCTTCAGGAAGGTACGGAGAAAGTCTCCAAGAGGTCCCGGCTTCACATCATCTGGACGTCTCAGAATCAGGTTCTCCAATTCCAAAGCCGTGCGACGGGTTGGGCATCGAATCGTGTCAATGGTGACGATGGGATATGGTTTGCCTGAGATGATGCCTTTCATCTCAGCGCGTTGGAGATAATTGAAGGACCAGGAAACTCTGCGACTGGTTTGCGCGGCTGCATCGCAAAGTGCGAGGGCCAGTTCATCTGAAAGTACGAGTTTGTCAGCTGTGGAGAATTTGGCCAGCCGGAAGCCGCAGTCGATGTCCCTTCCAAGGAAGTCGAATTCGTGGGGGCATTTATCTGCCGCGAGTTCAGTATCTTCACCCGGAATTTGATCGGTGTATGGTTGGTCCCCACGAAAAATCTGAACTGTAATATTCGGCGTCGGGAATGCTGCAATCCAGGCAGTTCCCTTGATGTCCAATTGCTTGTGGCGTGAGTCGAGAATTTCGCCATATCCCCGAATGGCTCTGATTGATTAAGGAATCCATTATGGAAACGAGATGGTCAGACGAAATCACCCTGCAGCAAAAAATAATCTCATCGCCGGCAGTTTTCCAGATTTGCGGAAAGTTTGTAGTATAATCTGTGTAGCCTGGCGACGTTGAAACGTGGTTGAATTGGTCTCGCATGGTATCTTGGAACTTTTGATAAAACATGCGAGTTTCATCCATCCAGACCGGGTTTATCCCGGTGGCTCCAATGGCTGTGCCGTTGCCACTTTTGAACGCGGTGGAGCCGACGAGGTCGACGGACAGAAAGACGCGGTGTCGATACTCGGGGCATACAAATTTATTTGACAAGGCTCAAACTCTTTGCTCGCAAACTCGCAGCATGAACGCTTACAGCAAATAGTTTTGCCACGTCTTCGATTTCGCTCGCCAGGTAAGCACGCATGAATCTTTCTCTCGGCATCAGGAATGCGGCAGCAAACCAGTTTGCTTCCCATTCAGCGAGCTGCTGCTGTTGATCATTCTCGTCCACCCAACGGTAAGCCACCATAGTGACGTCGTTGTGCTTTTTCAGGACCGCAAGATAGAGCGGTTTCCGGTCACATGGAACCGTATCCAGCATCACGAATAAAGTTCACGCATTCCTCATCACTGATCTCCCGAATCGTTTTGCGAATAGTTCTCACTATCGATTTCTTGGTTTT
>WQYW01000138.1 GCA_009781045.1 Alphaproteobacteria bacterium | reverse complement strand
TTCTTCGAAGCCTCGGGCCTGTTCGCCTTCCGATCCTTGCTTGGTGGAATGGACGAATTCCGCGAGTTCTTCGCCGGCTTTGCGGATGCCGCATCTCGTGCAGCAAGCTTATTCTGCAGCTTCATCGTGATGCGCTTTTCGGCGGCGAGTTGCCTTCGAACTTTCCCGGTGGCTCGTTTTTCAGCCGCGACCTGCTCCTCGCCTTTCGCGCTGACAACCTGCTCAGCCGCAAGCTTCTTGCGAAGCTCCCTATTCTCGCGCTCAAGCCTCTCCTTGTCGCGCTGAAGCCCAAGCGCCATATCGATGGCACCTTCAAAACCCAGAGCTCTGACTGCTGCGCGATTCATCCCCATGGTGAATCACGTCGAGTCCACGAGGTCCAGAAAAAAATGAAGAAAAGTCAGAACAAAGATCAAAGACCGTTTGCTCTCCGGGGCATCTCCTTCCGCCGCGGCACCTCACCCACCGGAGTCAGATATCGGATGTGAGGTTTGATCGCGGTCCGACCCCGGCATGCCAACGAAATTGACAAGGATCGCTCGCGCAACGGCCGTACTACATGCCCACGACGTCAAAAAACCGGCAATATATTGCCGAAGGGGGTGAATAATTACCCGAGATTTTTGGTCTTGTCTCGAATCGGCGGCGCCAGGAGAATTCAACGAATCTGCGAGCTGAGAGGAACTCGACTCTGGCGATTGGCGGCCGGGGTGCGGATTCCAACAGGCAGGAATTTGCTTGCACTTATTCCGCGATTGAAGCCGGACGGCGGCGTTTTCGCGTCGGTGCGGCGTCAGACGAGGCCCGCTTGTCCGTTGCGGCCTTCTTTGCTCCGGCGCGCATCTTCCCCGGCGTGGCTTTGCCGGCCCCCGAGTTTGCGGTCGGGGTGGATTTGTTTCCGCCGGCAGCCGCCCTGGTTCTCCTGGCTGGAACAATGCTCTTCTTTGTCGCAGGCTTTTTCCGCCCCGCCGCTTTGGCGGTACGCGTTGCCGTCGCCGCGCTCCTGCCCGGGCGGTCTTTCTTTCGTCGTTTATCAGAAACAACCGGCACGGCGCCAGCATTCTCAGCCATATCGAGCCCGAACAGCGCGCCGACATCCCCCTCCAGGAGCAAATTTGAACTCTCAGGAACCGGTGTCTGTTGCCCCAAAGTCTTACCTGCCCCCGAAATGAGGTCGGTCTCGTTGACACCGCGCAGAAGAAAGATCAGCTCAGGATGCTGGTCAAGCCGAGCTCCGACCCCATAGAGGGTGGCGGCGACGTGTTTGCACATGGTGGCCCAGTCAGGGCAGTCGCAGCGGAGCTTGATCTCCTTCGGGGCCGGGAACAGGCCGTCGGCCTGTCGGCACACCCGATCCATTACCGGGCCGGCCAGGCGCCCCTGCAGGAGTTCCACCAGGGAATCGATGCCACCTGCACAATCCCTGCAGATCGACTGCCAGCGCGCACTGGGAACCGGCGCGATAGTGATCGTGACCGAATAGAGGTCCTGGCCGTTCACCCTGGCCTGGACCTTGCCTTTGCTGATCTTGAGGTCGATCACGGCGCCACCCCGGACATAGGTCCGGCCGCGCGGCAGACGCGAGGCATAGTCGCTGTAGCGCTCAAGATTGTCGCACCACGCCTTGCCCCAGAAACTGCTGGCGATCCGGGTTCCCTGGAGGGTGACCGGGGCCAGTTCGACCCCGCTTTTGCGCAGTGCGCGAACGCGCTTGTCCCCTTCCGCTCTCCTCTTGGCCACGGGCACATAGGGCCTCCAGCGCCAGTAAGAACTCATGTCTCACCCCTCCCTGATTGCTGCGGCGAGATCAAGCTGCACCAGCCTGAGCAGTTCCGCGTTCTTCATCTCGGTCAGATTCATGTTGACGTCGCCGCCGAGGAACTCCCCGACCAGATGTTCCTTGTCCATGATGAGGCGGTCGATCTTCTCTTCCACCGTTCCCCTGCAGACAAATTTGTGGACCAGGACGTTGCGGGTCTGCCCGATACGGAAGGCCCGATCGGTCGCCTGGTTTTCGACCGCCGGGTTCCACCAGCGATCAAAATGCACCACATGGGACGCCGCTGTGAGGTTCAGTCCGGCACCTCCGGCCTTGACCGAGAGCACGAAGAACGGCACGTTTTCGTCCTCCTGGAAGGTCCGGACCAGTTCGCGCCGCCGCCCCACCGCAGTTTCGCCGTGCAGGATGAGGCCGTCGCGCCCGAACACCGACGAAAGATGCGCCGCCAGCGGCGCGGTCACTTCCCTGAACTGTGTGAAAACCAGGACTTTCTCCTGCCGTGCCGCAATCTCCTCGACAATTTCCCGGAGCCGCACGAACTTGCCACTATCCCGTTCAGCCCAGGCATTGTCGCCGAGCCATTGCGAGGGATGGTTGCAGATCTGTTTCAGGCGCATCAGCAGGGACAGGATCAGGCCGCGGCGCGCGATCCCTTCACTCTCCCCGATGCGGTGCGACATCTCGTTCACCGCCTCCTGGTAAAGCACCGCCTGTCTGCGACTCAAGGGACAGAAAGCCTTGACCTCGGTCTTCTCCGGCAGGTCGGCGATGATGGAGCGGTCGCTTTTCATCCGCCGCAGCACATAGGGTCGCACCAGCGCACGCAGCGGCCCGTAGGGGTTGGCCTCACTGTCGCCGTCAAGCCGCTTGGTATAGGCGGTGAACTCCTTCGCCGAGCCCAGCAGTCCCGGATTGATGAAATCGAAAATCGACCACAGATCGCCGAGCCGGTTCTCGATCGGGGTTCCCGTCAGTGCGATGCGGGAATCGCCGCGGAGCCGTTTGACCTCGCGCGTCTGTTTGGCACCCGGGTTCTTGATCGCCTGGGCCTCATCGAGGATCACCAGCCGCCAGTTCCGCGCGCTCAGAAACGGGGCCCGGGTAAGATAACCGTAGGAGGTGATGGCAAGGTCAATCCCGGCCAGTCCATCTCCATTCTGTGCCTTCAGCTCTTCGATCCCCCCCGCCGAAGGATGCACCACAACGGCCTGGAGGCTGGGGGCAAAGCGGGCGATTTCGGCCGCCCAGTTGGCGAGCAGCGAAGCCGGTGCCACCAGAAGCGACGGCTTTGCGCCGGCCTGCCCCTTCTTTTTCAGCACCAGCAGCAGCGACAGCACCTGAATGGTCTTGCCCAGTCCCATATCGTCGGCAAGGCAGGCCCCGAGTCCGAGCCCGGTAAGCAGATGGAGCCACTGCACTCCGGCAAGCTGATAGGGCCGCAACTGACCCTTCAGCCCCTTTCCCGGGTCAACCCCGCTCTTGCCTGAGGCGCCCCGCAGCTCCTCCAACAGGCCCGCAAGCCAGGGGCCAGCCATGGTCTTGCCCCAGACCACATCGCCCCGCTCAGGCGTTGATCCCTGCCCGATCGCCGCAGCGCTGACCAGACGCATGGCCTCGGCAAAGGACAGACCCTCGGTGGTGGCACGCTCCTGAATGGCCTCAAACTCCCTGAGCGTGCGGCTTAAGCCCTCTCCGTCGACCTCGACCCAGCGCCCGCGGATGAAGGCCAGACCCTCCGACTGCGCCAGCAGCCGCCGGATCTCAGCTCCCGACAGCTTCTCCCCCTCCAGCGTCACCGCCATCTCGAAATCGAGCACGCCGTCAAGACCAAGCTGTGACGGCTTCTTCCCCCCGACCATGGCGCTGACCTGCGGCCGTGCCGGTCGGCTCATTTTCCAGGCCCCCGGCATCCGCACCACCACCCCGGCCTTTTCGAACTGCGGCGCCGCACGCAGGAAGCGCAACGCATCGCTGGGCTGCCAGCGCAGCGGGTGGTAGATCGCGCCTTCGTCCACCATGGCTTTCAGCCACGTGCACCCGGCCGCGGCGCGCTGCACCGGCATCAGCAGAGACAACAGCCGATCGCGCCGCTCGGCCCCGGCATATTCCCTGAGCGCCTGGCCCAGCGGCACATGCTGCGCTTTCGCCGCCGCCGACAGCCGCGTGGTGTAGGTGGCGAGGAAGGCGAAAGGGGCCTCCTTATCCGCCCTGTTTTCGGCCAGGTTGAAATGCACCCGCCCGACCAGGCTGAAGGCGGAATGGCGGGAGGTCAGAAATTCCTCGATCGTCAGCCTGGCTTCGGCGCGTTCGGCATCGAAGGCGCGGTCGATGCTGCGCCACAGCGCTTTGAGCACCGCTGCCGTCAGATATTCGGCACCGAGCATCGGCGGCACCGCGGCGACGAGGCGCTCCAGCTCCGCTGTGCCAGGCGCCGGCACTTCCGGCTTTGCTGGCGCCTTGACCTGCCCCTCGCCGCCATCCCCAAGCGCGCACAGGGCAGCCACATAACGGGCCCCGAATTCACGCCAGAAGACAAAGAGGGGGGGCAGAGCCGCACCGATTTCATCAATGCCGAGATGAAGAAGTCCGTGGCCCGCACCACGATCAAACGCCTGTGCGATGCGGTGCCCGGCCGCAGCCTCAAGGCCAGCCGCATCCTCCATCGGCCTCAGCGCCAGCCGGCCATGCGGCGAAAGAACGGGCGTCAGCGCCGTCATCAAACACCTGTCCCGGATGCCGGCACCTGAACTATCCCTCGCGCAACCCTGCCGAATACCTCAAATCGCCCATATAGTACGGGAGAGCTGTTGTCGTACGACAAATAGCGCCGCTTTCCACAGTTGATGGGGGCCCCTTCACCCGCTCAAGGTGCTGGAGTACGGACGGAACTGCGGCTCCGGGTCAGCGTTGGAGGAACAAAGCTGAGTCGACAGGCGAACAAAGGTGAATCGCTTGGCGAACAAAGCAGATCCGCGACTCTGGGGGGGCGGCCTTTCGCGACTACCTTGTCGCCAGCCCGGGAGGACAGAACCTCCGGGGCCGCCATCGGGGCCGACAGCAACGACCCGCTCCTCCCCGCCGCGCGCTTGTCACGTTCTGGACCTTCGCGGTCATGGCTGGTGGTGTGGTGAGTGTCCTGTCGCTTCATCGACAGCCAGCCTGCGTCCGGAGGCTTTCCAGGGATTGTTCATCCGCTTCATTGTGCAGCCCGATGCAAGGTCAGGGGTCAAACGCATCTGGCAGCATCGCGCGCATGCAGCAGGCCCGATCAATCGCGATGACTTCCGCAATGAACCCACGGTCACTGCGATGCAGTTTCAGGGCAGCAGCGCCCGGGAAATTTCCGCTCCCGCTTTTCACCCGGTGACGAGACATGGCTGCGCCAGGGGCGAAAGGGAGTCCGCTGCGATCATCGGCTTCACCGAAGCGATCGCCGCCTTCGGCCTTCTTCCTCATTCCGGTGCTTTTTCCTTCCTCAGCCGGGTAAAGGCGCTGTTGGTGCTTCTGGGGTTTCGATATCAGCTGCCTCCGGATCACCTTCGTTCTCTATTCCCGTCCCGACCGGCTGCTTCATGATGATCCGGCACGGCAAGCGCATTCCGCTTGTCTTCCAGTAGAACCAGTCGTTTGTCTTTTTTGCACGGCTCCACGCTGATTCTTCTGGCGACCGTCTCATGACCGGACGATACGTTCCTTCGGTGGTTGCGCCGGCGGCGGTGCTGTGGGTCGCAGCCGGGTCCTTCGCAGGCTTGACGAGTGCGGTTTATTACATGAGACCTCCCGGCGATCCTGGTGATCCTTGGGTTCCTTGGGTTCCTTGGGTTCCTTGGGATCGAGGGAAGGGGAGGCGGTTTTCATGAGCAGAATGCGCTGCCCGGATCGGAGTGACCAGACCCATGAGAAGGCCATGACATCCGATCCGCTCCCTGTGCCGCATTTGTTTGATCGTCGCCTGCTGGCGGCCCGCATTGAGCGTGCCCGTCGGCTTGGTCCGGTGAGCTTCCTGCTCGACCGGGTTGACGAAGATATCGATGACCGTCTGGCGATGGTGAAACGGAATTTTAACCATGCCCTCGATTTGTGGACGCCAGGAGCGGGTCTTGAGGCGCCCCGCCATCGTCTCAAGGCACTGCGCCACGTTGAGGTGGCCGGGAACGGCTCTGAGAGCCTGAGCCTGGAGAGCGAATCGCTCGATCTCGTGCTTTCGGCGCTTTCCTTCCAATTCGTCAACGATCTGCCGGGGGTATTGGCGCAACTGCGTCGGGCGCTGCGGCCGGACGGGCTGTTGCTGGCGGCGATGGTCGGCGGGGACAGTCTCCACGAGCTGCGTCACGCCTTTGCTGTGGCCGAGGTTGAATGCGAAGGCGGGATGTCGCCCCGGGTGGTGCCTTTTGCCGATGTCCGGGAGCTTGGAAGCCTGCTGCAGCGGGCCGGCTTCGCGCTGCCGGTGGTCGATCGTGACCGCATCATCGTGCGCTATGACGATGCCTTCGCTCTGATGGCGGATCTGCGCCGCATGGGCGCGACCAATCTCCTTAATCAGCGGCGGCGGACGCTGACACGGCCGCGCACCATGGTGCGGATGGCCGAGGTCTACCGTGAGAGCTTTGCCGATCCGGACGGTCGCCTGCGCGCCAGCTTCGAAATCGTCTGGCTGTCGGGCTGGGCACCCCATGACAGCCAGCAGAAGCCGCTTAAGCCGGGATCGGCGCGCATGAGCCTGGAACAGGCGGTGCTCAAAGCCGGCGAGACATCAAAGGGGGGCTGAGCTGGAGGCCAGGCCAGCGCATATTGGCGGGCGTCACATCAGAAGGTCGATCAGATGCGGGATCAGGGGTGTGTCGGCGGGCGGCATCGGGTAGTCGCGCAGGCGGTTGGCGCGGACCCAGGCCAGGGTCTGCCCCTCCTGCGCCACTGCGAGCCCGCTCCAGCGCCTGCAGACATAGAGCGGCATCAGGAGGTGAAAGCTGTCATAGCGGTGGCTGGCGAAGGTGAGGGGAGCGAGGCACGCTTCGGCGACCTCGATGCCCAGCTCTTCCTTGAGCTCGCGGATCAGAGTCGTTTCGGGGCGTTCCCCGGGCTCGATCTTGCCCCCGGGGAATTCCCACAGACCCGCAAGCGCCTTGCCTTCCGGGCGGCGCGCAATCAGCACCCGGGCGTCGGGATCAATCAGGGCGCAGGCCACCACCACGGTCAGTTTGAACGCGGTTGCCGCTGAAGTGTCCGCCACCATGTCAGGACCGATAGTCACCATTGATGGCGACATATTCCTTGGTGAGATCGCAGGTCAGGACGCGGTCGCGGCCCTTGCCGAGGCCGAGCGTGACCCGGATGGCGATTTTCTGCTGGCGCATACTTTCCGAGACCTGGGCCTCGTCATAGGCGTCATCGCGGGCGCCCGCGCGGGCGACGCGAATGCCGTTGAAAAAGATTGACAATTTGTCGCGGTCCGCCGGTTCTCCGGCCTTGCCGACGGCCATCACCACCCGGCCCCAATTGGCGTCCTCACCGGCCACCGCGGTCTTGACCAGCGGAGAATTGGCAATCGACATCGCCACCCGGCGTGCCGAGGCGTCCGACACCGCGCCTTCGACCGTGACCTCGATCAGTTTGCGCGCGCCTTCCCCGTCACGGGCAATCTGTTCGGAGAGGTTGGCGAGAATCTCGCGGAATGCCTTGGCGAAGGCCTTGAGACGCTCATCACTGGCGCGGCTGATGCGGGGGGCACCGCGGGCCGCCGCGGCACCGGTGGCAAAGACCAGCAGCGTGTCGGAGGTCGAAGTGTCGCCGTCGATGGTCACTGCGTTGAACGTGTCGCGCACATTGGCCTTGAGCAGCCCCTGAAGTGCGGGCGCGGAGATCGGGGCGTCGGTGAACACAAAGGCCAGCATGGTCGCCATGTCCGGCATGATCATGCCGGCACCTTTGGCCATGCCGCTGATCGTGACCTTTGTCTTGCCCAGTTTGACCGTGGCGGTGGCCACCTTGGGGAAGGTGTCGGTGGTCATGATCGCCCTGGCGGCGTCAATCCAGCCCTCGCTGTTGGCCTTTTCCGCCAGTTGATCCAGCACCGGCTCGAACTTGCCGGCGTCGAGCGGTTCACCGATCACGCCGGTTGAGGCCAGGAACACCTCCTGGCGCTTGCAGCGCAGCGCCTTGGCGGCGATTGCGGCGGTCTGTGCGGTGGAACGGCGGCCGTTCTTCCCGGTAAAGGCATTGGCATTTCCGGAATTCACCACCAGCGCACGAGCCTGGCCGCCCTTGAGGTTGTCGCGGCACCATTCCACCGGGGCGGAAGGGCATTTGGACTGGGTGAAAACCCCGGCCACAGTGGTGCCCTCGTCCATCACCGCGAGCAGCACATCGGTGCGGTTCTGGTAGCGGATGCCGGCTTCGGCAGTGGCGAGGCGGATGCCCTCGACCACGGGCATATCGGGCACGTCCTGGGGGGCGAGGGGAGAGATCGGAACTGACATCTGGGGCTGGCCTGAAAGGAGCGCGGGAAGCTGAAAAGGCGGCGCTCAGGTTTTCGATTCGTGTGCGCATGCTACTCCAATGGAATCGGACACTTCAATTGCAGCAACCGGGAAAACAGCCAGCCCGGGCAAGGTGGCTACAGCATAAAAACGCCGCTCCGGCACAGGCGATGACGGTCTTCAGCCACAATGCCTCCCCTCTTGGGTTTTCAGGCCTTGGAGAGCGGTGTTCTTTCTCAAGGCTCCCGGGTGGCGTCCTGGAGGAAAGGGGGCCAGGGGCCTCGCGGGCGTGTGCCCAGCCAGGATCATTCCCCGCCCGATTTTTTGCGACAGAAACGGGTGCGATGCCGGTCCGAGAGTGGCTCCGGTCGTTGTCACCAGAGGACCGCACGGTCATCGGGCATGACATAATGACCCTTGAAATGGGGTGGCCTGCCGGAATGCCGTTGTGCCGCTCCCTCAAGGGTCACAAGGGCCTGTGGGAGATCCGTTGCCAATTGGAGGCATGGACGGATCGTCAGGGTGTTTTTCTGTGTCCATCACGGGCATCTGGCCTTGGCTGCTGCGGATTCGAGAAGAAGAGAATGAAAGGACTGAAAAATGACGGATGTTGAGAAAGGCGGGCTTGGCCAGCGTTTCGAGGATTTCCTCAAGGAAGAGGGCACCTATGATCAATCCGTCGCGATTGCTGCAAAGCGGGTCATCGCGTGGCAGCTCAGGCAGATCATGGAGGAGCAGAATATTTCCAGGGTGGCGATGGCCGAGCAGCTCCAAACCAGCCGCTCGCAGATGAACCGGCTTCTCGACCCCGAAAACGACGCGGTGACGCTCGCCACGCTGACCCGTGCCGCCCAGGCTGTGGGCCGGACGCTGCGGCTCGAACTGGTCTGAACGAAAGAACCCGGCGAAACCTCGCAAGCGGCCGCTTCGGCTGCGCACCAGCTGTCGATCCGCATGTCTCACCCATCCGGCGATGTCTGCCTGTCGCTGAACAGGACCGTGTGACGAGGGGAACTGACTGATCCTGTGACCTTATTCAGGTTGAAGCGCATGGTCCCTTGGCTTTGAGGGCACCTGGTCTTGGCGGCAACCAGACCGATCCGGGGGCGGGAGAGCCCGACGGCGCATCCTTTAAGGCTTACGGCCTTTAGAAGATGCGCCAGCGGGAAATCGCCGTTTCTACTTCTTCGCGGGGGCCGCACCATGGCTATCGGCCGGCTTGGCATCGGTCTTGGCGTCGGTCTTGGCGTCGGTCTTGGCGTCGGCTTTGGCGTCGGTTTTCGGTGTGTCGAGCCGCTCGACCTTGGCCGCCTCGCGCAGTTTGTTGATATAGTCGTTCTGGGCCTTGCGGGAGATATAGCCCTCGACCTGGCCCTTGACCTGGTCAAACTCGGGGGCCTTGCGGTTGCGCTTTTCCTCGACCTTGATGATGTGCCAGCCGAACTGCGACTTTACGGGATCGGAAATCTTGCCGGGCTCGAGCTTGAAGGCCACCGCCGAAAATTCCGGCACCATCTGATCCTTGGTGAAGAAACCGAGGTCGCCGCCATCACTGGCACCGGGCTCCTTGGATTTCTTCTTGGCCAGCTCCGCGAAATCGGCCCCCTTGTCGAGCTCGGCCTTGACCGCCTTGGCCTCGTCCTCGGTCTCCAGCAGAATATGGCGGGCATGGACTTCCTGCTCGCTGGTGATCTGCTTGGAGGCCTCTTCATAGACCTTCTTCATCGCCTCGTCGGTGACCGCAGCCTTGCCCTCACTGGTCAGAAGGGTCTCCATCAACAGGCGGTCGCGGGCAAAAGCCAGACGGCGCTTGAATTCCTCGCTGTCGCCGACCTTCTTGTCCTCGGCGGCCTTGGCCACGATCTTCATGTTGATGAGGAAGGACAGAAGGTTGTCGGTCTTGTTCGCCGGGTCCATCTGCGACACGTTCGGTCCCAGTTCCTCTTCGGCCAGTCCAACGTCGCTCTTGCGGATCTCGATGCCGTTGACCTTGGCCAGCACCGGGTCGTCGGAGGCGCGGGTCGGCGTCGGGGTGAACACACCGATCATGGCCAGAGCGAGCATTCCCCCCAGCACTCCCTTGAGGGCTGGCGCAAGAACAGAGCCGCGGTGAAAGCGCCGGCGGGTATGTGCCGGGAGCGAATTGGTCATGGAAAATCCTTATGTTCTCTGAGTCGGACTGCTGGCCGCGGGGGCGCACACTCGCCCAATCGGGCGAGATTGGCAACGCGAAAACCCTGCCAACACGAAAAGTCTGGCAAAATAATGAACTCGCCGGCTGCAAAAAACGCAGGGCAGGCCCCGCCCTCGGGATGACAGGTCGCCCGTAAAAGGCCGTAAAGACTGCACCCGGCGTTGACAAGGCAGTGAGCGGACCATATTTGTGCCCGGTTGCGGCACCGACGATGGCATTTATATTGCTGCGTTTTGTGGCTGGTGGTCCCGGTTTTGCTCAGATTCCTGCAAGGAATTCCGGCTCGCGGCCTGTCAGGGGCGCTGGCGGGCGTGGAAGCAGTGAATCCATGGGGCAGAGGCTGGCGATCACCGGGCTGGACATCCTTTGACCGCACACGAGACCCAGAGCCGCGACGCGGCCAGACGTGAACACAGGAATTCGGCATGATCGGTGCGTTTGCCCGCAGGCTTTTCGGCTCCGCCAACGACCGGCGGGTGAAGGGGTATCAGGCCCGCGTCAACGCCATCAACGCGTTGGAAGACGAGGTGGCGAAGCTCCCGGACGAGGCGCTCAAGGCGCGCACGGCCGAATTTCGGGCTCAGCTGGCCGAGGGCAAGACCCTTGACGACATTCTGGTGCCGGCCTTTGCCACCGTGCGCGAAGCGGCGCGCCGGGTGCTGGGCCAGCGCCATTTCGACGTCCAGCTGATCGGCGGCATGGTGCTCCATGAGGGCGATATCGCCGAGATGAAGACCGGCGAAGGCAAGACCCTGGTGGCGACGCTGGCGGTCTATCTCAACGCGCTCGCCGGCCGCGGTGCCCATGTCGTCACCGTGAACGACTATCTGGCGCGCCGCGACGCCGCCTGGATGGGGGAGATCTACTCGTTCCTCGGCATGACCACCGGGGTGATCGTGCACGGCCTTGACGACAATGAGCGCAAGCAGGCCTATAACTGCGACATCACCTACGGCACCAACAACGAATACGGCTTCGACTATCTGCGCGACAATATGAAATACACCCTCGAGGACATGGTCCAGCGCGGGCACTATTTCGCCATTGTTGACGAAGTCGATTCGATCCTGATCGATGAGGCGCGCACGCCCCTGATCATCTCGGGGCCGCTGGATGACCGTTCCGATTTCTACAACACCATCGACACCTATTTCCCCAAGCTCGACAAGAGCGATTACGAGATCGACGAGAAGCAGCGCACGGTGACGCTGACCGAAGGCGGCATGGAGAAGATCGAAACGCTGCTGCGGGACGCCGGTCAGCTCAAGGGCGACTCGCTCTATGACGTCGAGAACGTCTCGGTCGTGCACCATATCAACCAGGCGCTGCGGGCCCATACCCTGTTCACGCGCGACAAGGACTATATCGTACGCAACGGCGAAGTTGTGATCATCGACGAGTTCACCGGCCGCATGATGCCGGGGCGGCGCTATTCGGAAGGGTTGCACCAGGCCCTGGAAGCCAAAGAGCATCAGCCGGTGCAGCCGGAGAACCAGACGCTCGCCTCCATCACCTTCCAGAACTATTTCCGCATGTATGAAAAGCTTGCGGGCATGACCGGTACGGCCGCCACCGAGGCCGATGAACTGTTCGACATCTACAAGCTTGAGGTGGTCGAGATCCCGACCAACGTGGCGGTGGCGCGCCTCGACGAAGACGACGAGGTCTACGTCACCCAGAAGGAGAAATACGGAGCGATTCTGGCCGAGATCGAACGGGCCAACGCCCGCCTGCAGCCGGTTCTGGTCGGCACTGCCTCGATCGAGAAGTCCGAGGTGCTGGCGGAGTTTCTCAAGCAGAACGGCTATAAGCAGATCGACTTCGGCAAGGAGCGTGCGCTCGACAAACTCTATGCGGCGGCGCGGGCCGGCAAGCCGGCCAAGCTGTTTGCGGTGCTCAACGCCCGATTCCACGAGCAGGAAGCCTATATCGTCGCCGAAGCCGGGGTCCCCGGTGCCATCACCATCGCGACCAACATGGCCGGCCGCGGTACCGACATCAAGCTTGGCGGCTCGCTGGAGATGCGCATCCAGCAGGAGACCGCCGCGATCACCGACGAAGCTGAGAAAGCGGCCAGGATCGAGCAGATCAAGGCCGATGTCGAACGTTTCCGCGAAATTGTGCTCAAGGCCGACGAAACCATCGAGATCCGGCCGGCCAAGGGCAACAAGCCGGCCCAGACCATCGTCAAGCCGGGTGGCCTCTATATCATCGGCTCGGAGCGCCATGAATCGCGGCGCATCGACAACCAGCTGCGCGGGCGGTCGGGCCGCCAGGGCGATCCCGGGCGCTCGAAATTCTTCCTGTCGACCGAAGACGACCTGATGCGCATCTTCGGCTCCGATCGTGTCGGTGGCCTGCTGCAGAAATTCGGCATTGAGGAGGGGGAGGCCATCACCCACCCCTATCTCAACAAGGCGCTGGAGAAGGCGCAGCAGCGGGTCGAGGCCCGCAATTTCGACATCCGCAAGAATCTTCTCAAATTCGACAACGTCCAGAACGACCAGCGCAAGGTGATCTTCGACCAGCGCATTGAATTCATGAAGGACGAGAGCGTTGCCGAGACGGTTGCCGACATGCGCTACGTCTTCGTCGAGGACCTGGTCGCCAAGCATGTGCCGGAACACGCTTATGCCGAGCAGTGGGATGTCGCCGGGCTCAAGGAGGAGCTGAACCGGGTGCTCGACCTTGATCTGCCGGTCGACGAGTGGGCGCGGGAAGAGGGCATTGCCAACGAGGAACTGCTGGACCGGATTGAGCGGCGCGCCGACGAACATATGGCGGCCAAGGTGGCGCAATTCGGCGCCGAGTGGATGCGCAGCACCGAGAAGGGGATGCTGCTGGTGATGGTGGATCACCTGTGGCGCGAGCACCTGGTCATGCTCGATCATCTGCGCCAGGTCATCGGTCTGCGCGGCTATGGCCAGCGCGATCCGCTGCAGGAATACAAGACCGAGGCCTTCAGCCTGTTTCAGGATATGAACACGCGCCTGCGCGAGGCGGTGACCGCGCAGCTGATGCGGGTGGAGCCGATGCCGATGGAACGCGAGGTGCCGCTCCTGCCGGAGATGGAGGCGCATAAATTCGACTACGATACCGGCGAGGATGCGATGGCTTTCGCCAGCGCCTCCCTGGTGCCCAGGGGTCCCCGCGATCCGGCCAAACCCGCGACCTGGGGCAAGGTCGGCCGCAACGAGGAATGCCCGTGCGGTTCGGGCAAGAAATACAAGCACTGCCACGGCAGATATTAGCCGAGCGAGAGGATCAGGGGCGGGCGCATTGCGGGCGCCCCTGATCGAGAGGGGATCGGCGAAACGCGAGCGATGTGGATCGCGCAATCAAGGGGCAGCTCGCCTCTCCAGATAGTCCTCGCAAGGGTCTGGCCCGCAGAGAAAGGGCACGCGCGATGCTGCTGACCGCTGATGATTCGCAACTCCTGCTGATCGATTTTCAGGCCCGTCTGATGCCGGCCATCGACGATCACGAGGCGGTGATGGCGAACGCGCGCCGTCTGGCGCGGGCGGCACGGCTCCTCGGCGTGCCGGTATGGGCGAGCGAGCAGAACCCGGCCGGCCTCGGCGGCACCGACGCCGAACTGGCAGCGTTGTGCGATCGGATCGTGGAGAAGCGGGCCTTCAGTGCCGCTGCGGTGCTGGAACCGGTTCTGACACTGCCGGTACCGCGCGGCAATGCCAGGAGTCTGCCGCGCCATCTGCAGAAGGCGCAAGCCGCACCGGCGACGCGCGGCACCCTGGTTGTGGCCGGCTGCGAAACCCATGTCTGCCTGCTGCAGACGGTGCTGGAACTGATTGAGCAGGAATGGGATGTGTGCGTGGTGACGGACGCCTGTGGTTCGCGCGAGCCGCGCAATCGGGACGCCGCCTTCGATCGCTTGGCCGCGGCGGGGTGTGACCTGGTGACGACCGAAATGGTCGGTTTTGAATGGCTGCGCGACTGCCAGCATCCGAAGTTCAGGGAGTGGCTGGCGCTGATCAAATGACGGCAAAGGTCCCGCCGGATCGTCCACGAGTCCGGCTGTCTGGAGTTCGTTGAGCCGTCCATGTGGCAGGATCAAGCCGAAATTGCCCGTGAGCCAGCCTGCCGGGTTCGTAGCAAATCTCGGGGCGCGCGCGGGGAATCGGGAATGCGCAGTTTCGGTCCTGATGGTGCGCCCCGCGGCAAATCGAGGTTGCCAGTGGGGGAAGCGTGCCGCACGAATGTTCGCGCCGTCGTCGGCCCTGGCGCCCTCACCCGAGCGGAGCTGTGCGGGCAGAGCGGTCTGGCTGCCCTTGGCCTCACCTGCACCACCTGGATCCTGCGGGTGCGATTATTTCTGTGGGTAAATTCGCCGCGATTCCGTTTTGTTCATGGTGCGATTCGGATCCGTTCCCCCATCGAGTCGCGAGCATCCATTGAAGTCGGTGGCTGACTGGACCTCTT
>WQYW01000137.1 GCA_009781045.1 Alphaproteobacteria bacterium | reverse complement strand
TCAAATTTGCGTTCGTTTTGCGAGGCTTTTGGGTTTGGAGTGCTGCGACGGAGAAATTTTCTATCGAAAACCGGGCGGTCGCAGAAATTTGCGTCCGTGATCCTAATTTTGGGACAGACACTATCTATGGACGCCGTTTCATGCGGCGGGGCGCTCCCCTCCGTGTCAGCCAGGGCGCGCGGCGTTTCGGCAGACGCTGACGAACGCGGAATGCTGGCGTGGTTTGAACGTGTGGTGTTCACGTCCCCGTCGGCAACGCTTTTCTCGACCGCGGCTCAACGCGGCCGGAAGGCAAGAACCGGAAATCTACGCCGACAGGCTCGATGGCGTGACCGGGCTTGCGGAACTTGCGGGTTCGGAACGCAATCTGGCGGGTTCCGCACGCCGGTTTGATGCAGTCATCCTTCTTCGGCAGCAAAGGCAGCAATCCGCGGGCCACAGCACAGGGAATCAGTGGGGCGCGCGCGGTGCGGGGGAGCCGGTGAGGTCTGCGAGCGGGCATGGGCGTCATGCGCCGATGATGGCGGATGGTGGCCAGCCGGCAGGTTGACAGCCTCGCCGCCACCCCTCACTTGGGGCGGCAGAGGCACATGTCCGCGACGTGCGGCCAGGACCACGCGAGCAACTCACCATCCAGGCGGGATGGAGATCGCGCGGGGGGCAGGCGAGGGCGTGCAGAGGGGATGCGGGCAAATCCACAAGGAGGCGAAGGTTTGAGTCTGACTGTGATCGATAACAACACCGCGCTGATCGTCGTCGACCTGCAGAAGGGCATCGCGGCCTATGCTCCGGCCGCTGCCTTTGCCGAGGTGGTGGCAAAGACGAGGGCGCTGCTGGATGTCTTTCGTCGGCGCGGGCTGCCCGTGGTGCTGGTCAATGTCACCGGGCGGGCACCGGGGCGGACGGAAATGGGACCTCCGGCGCAAGCCGCCTTTCCCGAAGGCTGGAGCGATCTGTTGCCCGAACTCGATGTGCAGAGTGAGGACATCCTGGTGACCAAACGGAGCTGGGGTGCCTTTGCCGCCACCGGCCTTGAGGAGCGCCTGAAGGCGCGGGGGGTGACGCAGGTGGTGGTCACCGGGGTGGCCACCTCGGTTGGCTGCGAGGCCACGGCCCGACAGGCCTATGAACTTGGCTTCCATGTCACGCTGGCGATCGACGCCATGACCGATCGCGATGCGCAGGCCCACGACTACAGCATCCGCCACGTGTTTCCCCGCCTCGGCGAGACCGGGACCAGCGGGGAGATCCTTGCCCTGATCGAGAGGAGTGTGAGATGAGCTGGATTGCACTCCTGTGCTGGTTCTTGGCCGGGGCCTTTCTTGCCAATGCAGTTCCCCATTTCGTCAGCGGGGTGATGGGACGGCCGTTTCAGAGTCCCTTTGCCAGACCGCCGGGAGAAGGCCTGTCGTCCTCGGTCGTCAACGTGGCCTGGGGCTTTGCCAATTTCATCGCTTTCTATCTTCTGGCATTTCAGGTTGGCACCTTCGACCTGCATAATATTCTCGATATCGGCGTGTTCGCGCTCGGGGCTCTGGGGATGGCGCTGTTTTGCGCCCGCCACTTCGGGCGCTTCCATGGCGGCAACATGCCGGCATGAAAGCGACGCCGGCGGGCCTGTTCCGGTCGCTTCGAGGCTTTAATTACCGGCTCTGGGCGGGTGGGGCGCTGGTGTCGAACATCGGCACCTGGGTGCAGCGCACCGCCCAGGACTGGCTGGTCCTGACCGAACTCACCCATCATGACGCCTCCGCTGTCGGTGTGGTGATGGCGTTGCAGTTCGGGCCGCAGCTCCTGCTGCTGCCCTGGACCGGCTCGGTGGCGGACCGTTTCGATCAGCGCCGTCTTCTGCTGGCGACCCAGGCGACCATGGGGATTCTAGCTCTGGCGCTGGGCATCCTCACCGTGAGCCATGTGGTTCAACTCTGGCATGTCTATATCCTGGCCTTCCTGCTGGGCTGTGCAGCGGCTTTCGATGCGCCGGTGCGTCAGACCTTTGTTGCGGCCCTGGTGGGGGAGGAGGATCTGCATAATGCGGTGGCGCTCAATTCGACCTCCTTCAATGCGGCGCGGATGATCGGACCGGCGGTGGCGGGTCTGATCATTGCCGCGATCGGAAGCGGCTGGGCTTTCCTGATCAACGGCCTGTCCTTCATCGCCGTACTTCTGTCGCTTTCCTTTCTGCGCAAAGCCGAACTGAAGCCCATCGCCCGGGCCGCCCGGGGAAGAAGCGGCTTTGGCGCGGGGCTCACCTATGTCTGGGGGCGGGCCGATCTCAGGGCCATCCTGGTCATGCTGTTTGTGGTCGGGACCTTCGGACTGAACTTCCCGATCTTCATATCGACGATGGCGGCCAAGGTGTTTGCACTGGATGCCCGCGGCTACGGTGTGCTGTCCTCTTCGATGGCGATCGGCACCACCCTCGGCGCACTGCTCGGGGCCTCCAGCGAGAGGCCGCAATTCACCCGGCTCCTGACCGGATCGCTGGTCTTCGGCTGTGGCTGTACGCTGGCGGCGCTGGCGCCGACGCCGTGGTTCTTCGGCATCGCCCTGTTCGTCACCGGGGTCGCCGCACTGACCCTGACCAACAGTTCAAACAGCCTGATGCAGCTGACGACCGAGCCAGCGATGCGGGGGCGGGTGATGGCGCTCCGCGTCGGCGTGGCACTTGGGGGCACCCCGTTCGGGGCGCCAGTGGTGGGCTGGGTTGCCGACCGCTTCGGCCCGCGCTGGGCGCTTGGCGTGGGCGCAGCCTCGGGTTTTATCGCCGCTGTGGTCGCAATCGTGGTCTTTTTTCGCCTCCGGAACCAGCGCCAGGTATGAAACGGGGTTTCAAGGGGGGGGGCTCAAAAATCACTTTCTTGTCATCCCGGGCTCCGCCGGACCGATTCCGGGCTGGCGGTATCGGCCGTGGTCAAATAGATAGGCGGATTGTTGCGCGTGGAGATACGCAAGGCGCGCCAGGTTTCAGGGACGTCGACCGGAGCGGAGAGTATGGCAGATCGATATGGCAGGGGGCGGTCGGGAATGACCAGGCGCTGGGCTTTGTGTGCAACCGCCGTTCTGGCGCTGCTCACCTCACTGCCGGCGGATGCGCGCCCGCACAAGTCGCATTCCGGGCCGACCCGGGCGCCGCGCGTCGCCGGTGAGCCGATCATGGCCATCGTCTCGATCAAGAGCCAGCAGGTCACGATCTATGACGCGGACGGCTGGATCCTGCGCGCCCCGGTGTCGACAGGTGTGTCGGGGCGGGAGACTCCGGCCGGGGTCTTTGCAGTGATCGAAAAAGACAAGGATCACCATTCGACCCTCTATGACGATGCCTGGATGCCCAATATGCAGCGTATCACCTGGAACGGCGTGGCGCTCCATGGCGGACCGTTGCCGGGATATGCTGCCTCCCATGGCTGTATCCGCATGCCCTACGATTTTGCTGAGGGGCTGTTCGACAAGACCCGTATCGGCATGCGCGTCATCATTTCGCCGCTGGATGCCGAACCGGTGGATTTCACCCATCCGCTGCTGTTTCAGCCCGATGAGGCGGCCCTTGCGGCGGCACCGGAGCGGGCTGAGACACTGGCGCGCGAGGCCGAAGAGGCGGTGAAGGCGGCGGCCGAGAGCAAAAAGCTGGCGGCAACCTCGGCGCGGGAGACGGCAACACTCACCGCCACCCTCAAAAAGCTCGAGCGGCAGAAGACCCAGGCCGACGCGGAACTGGCGTCGGCCACGCGAGCCCTGGCAAAGGCCAAAAACGAGCAGGCCATCGCACGTGCCACCGAGCGCAGGGACAAGGCCAGCACGGCGGCAGAAAACGCCGCGACCCAGCTCGACAATGTCCGGGCGGAGAACAAACCCAGACTTGATGCGGCGGCGGCGGCCAAAGACGCCGACAAGGAGGCGCAGGCCCGCAAGGCGGAGACCGCAAAGTCTGCCACCGATGCCCGGCTCGCGCTTGAACCGGTCTCGGTCTATATCAGCCGCGCCACCCGGAAGATCTATGTGCGCCGCAACACCCATAAGCGCTATCCGGACGGGGGTGAGGTGTTTGATGCCTCGATCGAGGTGCCGGTCACCATCCGCGACCCGGAAAAGCCCATTGGCACCCATGTCTTCACAGCCATGGCCCGTCAGGGCAGCGGCTTGCGCTGGAGCGCGGTGACGATCGACGCCGGCGACAATGCGCAAAGCGCACTCGACCGCATCACCATCCCCAAAGAGGTGCTTGATCGCATCGCCCCGACCGTGCTGCCGCGCTCCTCGATCGTGGTCTCGGACGAGCCCTTGAGCGCCGAGACCAATTATCGCACCGAGTTCGTCGCCGTGCTCAACAACTATCCGCATGGCGGCTTCCTGGTGCGGCGTCCATCGGTCCAGATCTTCGCCGGCGACGACAGTGACGGCGGCTATGGCAGCGCCGGGAGCGATGGCAGCGAGGACGACGGCGGCCTGTTTTCCTTCCTCCGGCCGCGCTCCCCGGCGCAGCCGGCCAACGCCCGCTCGCAGCCCGGTAATGCCCGCGCTCCCGGGCGCCGTTACTATGAGCAGCCGCGGCAGCCGGACCAGGACTCCGGGTGGTGGTGAGGCCTCCCCGGCGGCTTCAAAGCGGCCTGGATGACAGGGTTTGCGAAGGGCGGCGGCCGATTCTGGCGCGCTCACTTTGCGTCCCTGTCGCGCAGCAGACGATAGAGGTTGCGTTCGCTGATGCCGAGCGCACGTGCCATCTCGGAGCGGCTCATCGTGTCGGCCTTGAGCAGGCGCTCAAGATAGACCTCGGTGATTTCGGCCAGCGTCGGGGCGCGGTCGAAGCTGAAGACGAATTCGCTCGGCATCTGTTCGCGATGGAGTGGGCCGACATGGGAGATGCGGATTTCGTCATCGGGACCTGAGAGCAGCGCGGCGCGCTCCACGGTGTTGCGCAGTTCGCGGACATTGCCCGGCCAGTTATAGGACATCAGCGCCGACAGGGCGCCCGCCGACCACTTCTTGTGGGCATGGCGGGCGAAATCGCGCGTCAGCAGGAAATGTTCGGCGAGAACGGGAATGTCGAGGATGCGCTCGCGCAAGGGCGGGACGGTGAGGACGAAGGCGGACAGGCGGTAATAGAGATCCTCCCGAAATTGTCCGTCGCGGCACATCTGGCGGAGATTGCGGTTGGTGGCGGCGACAAAGCGCACGTCTGCGGTTATATCCTTGGTGCCGCCGAGGCGGCGGAAGCGCCCGGTCTCGATCACGCGCAGGAGCTTGGCCTGCACGGCCAGGGAAATCTCGCCGATTTCGTCGAGGAAGATGGTGCCGCCGCGTCCAACCTCGATCAGCCCCTCCTTGCGGCGGTCGGCCCCGGTGAAGGCGCCCCTTTCGTGGCCGAACAGCTCCGATTCGAAGAGATTCTGTTGCAGCGTGGCGCAATCGACGGCGACGAATTTGGCTGCCGCGCGCGAACTTGCCTGGTGGATCGCGGCCGCCACCAGTTCCTTGCCGACCCCGGATTCGCCCAGCACCAGGGCGGTGGCCTCACTGGGGCCGATCATGGAGATGACACGGCGCAGTTCTCCCATCGCCGGCGAATTGCCCAGCATTTCCCGTGCCGCGCCCGACTGCGTCGCCTGCTTCTTGAAAAATTCGTAGTCCCGACGGAGCGAACTCGCCGCCAGCGTGCGCCGGATGGCGAGCAGCAGCGCGTCTGGGTCGGTCGGCTTGGTGAGATAGTCGACGGCCCCGTTCTTGATCGCCTGCACCGCCTGGTCGATGGCGCCGAACGCGGTCAGGACCAGGACCGGACAGTTTTCGCTCAGTTCGGCAAGCTTGCTCATGCCGTCGCTGTCCGGCAGTTTGATGTCGAGCAGAACCAGGTCGGGTTCCAGTCGGGCCAGCATCTGTTCGGCATCGACCCAGCGAAAGGCGCTGACCGGGTTGTAGCCCTCGGCCTTCAGCTGCGAACTCATGAAACGGTTCAGCGTGGCGTCGTCGTCGACGACGAGGATGGTGGGTCTGTTGTCCTGTGCGCTCACATTCGCTCAATCACGTCTTCGGTGGGTGGAAAGTCAAGGATGAAGGTGGTGCCCTCGCCGAGCTTGCTGGTCACCGAGATGCGGCCGAACCAGCGTTCGACCGTGGTCTTGGAGATCGGCAGGCCGAGACCACTGCCGCTGGAGCCATCGGCGCGCCAGCTCCAGAAGGGATAGAAGATCTTGGTCAGATGCTCGGCGCTGATGCCCGAGCCGGTGTCTGTGAAGGAGATTGTGATGCTGCCGTCGTCCTTTTCCCGGGCCGTGATGGTCAGGCGGCCGCCGTCCGGCATGGCATGAAAGGCGTTCTGCACCAGATTGAGCACCACCATGCGCATTTCGCCGTCGGAGGCCACCATGCGCAACCGCTCCGGGATGTCGATTGTCACCTCGACCTTGCGGCACTCCGCCTCATAGCGCAGCAGGCTGACGATGTCGGTAGCAAGCACGCAGAGGGTGAGAAGCTGTCCTCTTTCGGTAGGGAGCCGACTGAGATGCAGCAGGCGGTCGGTGACGGCGATACAGGTGGCGATGCTGGCGTTGACCGCAGCCATATAGTCCATCATCTCGAGTGCCCGTTCGCGACTCGCAGTCGGCGCGGTATTGCCCTGGCCCAGCGAGCGGCTGATGGCCTTGAGTCCGAGGTCGATCGAGGCCAGCGGGTTTCGGATCTCGTGGGCGACGCCGACGGCGAGCTGGCCGATTTCGGCGAGCCGCTGCTCCTGCGATACCCGCGCCTGGCGCGAAAGATCGCGAATTGATTCGACGACATAAAAGGCCCTGGCGTCGCCGGCGCCGACCTCCAGGCGCGAGGCGATGACTTCGACCGGCGAGGGGCTGGCGTCGCTGTGGTGGCTGTGGCTGTGGGTGCATTTGACGAGGCCGCTGCTGGTTTCGGTGGCCAGCGCCGCCAGCGGACAGACCACCAGAGTGGGAATGCAGGGCTCGGAGCGGGCGTGGCTGGAGGCATAACAGGGCCTGGACAGCACATCCTCCAGCGTCATGCCCACCGAGCGACAGAACTCCTTGTTTGCGGCGATCACGGAATAATCGGCGCGGATGACGCGGATGCCGTCCGCAATGCCGTCGATCAGCGCCTGCTGGAAGGATTCGTGCTCCCGCTGACGGACGATGGTGCGGTCAAGTTCGGCCACCATGCGATTGAAGCTGCGGGCCAGTGCGGCGATCTCATCGCCCGGGTGAGACGCGGTCTCATTGACGGCCACGCGGGTGGCGAGATTGCCGTCCGCCAGCGCGATGCTGGCTTCGGAAAGGGCGCGCACCGGCCTGAGAACGAAGCGGCGGATGGCAAGCCAGGTCGACAGCAGCGCGCCGGCCAGGCAGACAAAGCCCGCTGCGGCGAGAAACACCGCGCTCCACATCGCCTGGCTTTCCAGGAGGCCCGCCGAGTGGTCGATGACCAGATAGCCGTTGACTGGATGGGTGGCGAGCGGGCCGTGACATTTGGTGCAGGGCTCCTGGTTGGCCACCGCGTTGACCGCACGCAGGATCTTGACGCCACGGGCATCGGTGAGGAAGGCGGTGGCGAAGCTGCTTCCGGTCTCTGACAAGGCGCAGTCGGGGCAGAGATCACGGATATGCGCGAAGTTCTGCTCCAGCATTGCCGGATCGGAACTGAAACGGACCATGCCGGCGGGGTTGACGATCATGGCCCGCTCGATATTGGCCTCCTGGCCGATGCGGTTGAGGATGGTCCGTAATCCCGGAATGTCGCGCTTGAGCATGGCGTTCTCAAGGGCGATCTGGAGCATGCTGCCGAGCTTGGCCGACCCCGCCCTGCGTTCATTCAGGAGACTGTCGTGGTAGCGCGGAACGATGACGGCGAGGAAGATCACCGAGGTCAGTGTCATGGCGCTGGCCATGGCCATCAGGATCTTGACACCCAATCTGCTGCGAAGAGTCTGGAACCAGTTCACTCTGTCCCCGTCCACCTGGGACTTTGGTCGCGCGTGCCCCGCATGTGCCGTTGATCCTCGTCTCGCCACTCTGAGGCGTGGCGCGCCCTCCAGCTCGCCGCCGCACATCGCCGCCTCCGGGGCAAAGGCTCAAATCCCGCCCTGATCAGGGCGGCCACGGCGGTGGAAATCAATCAGGGAATACAGTTGCGTAGCGATCCTGAAGCTGCGGGTTGAATCATAATTCTAATCCTGGACCTGAAAAAGTCTTTGACGCCCGTCAAGGCGGGCACAGACCCGGCAGCGTGGCTGGGGTGGCTGCATGGCCGGGATGTGGCCGGGGACGCCACATTGTTCGCAGCGCACTGCCACCAGGGGAATCTCGAACTGCTGCGGCCGGCCCGCTTTGGCGATGGTGATGGCGTTCTCGGTGCAGATATCGCGGCACAGCCCGCAATTGGTGCAGGCCGATGGGGTGATGGCGTAGGCCCGGGTCGGTTCGCCGCCAGGATCGCGGTGCTCGAGCCGCAGCGCGCCGTGGGGGCAGGCATGGATGCAGGCATCACAGCCGCTGCATTTACGGCCATCGATCGAGGGACGGAAGGCGGTGACATTATCGGGGGCGGTGAGGACAATGCCGAAGGCGTCGCGGCCTGCTTCGGCCTTTGCCATTGCAGGGGGAGAAAACATGCGCAGGAAGGCGCGCCGGGCCAGCACCCTGGTGTCGCCGGGCGGCAGCGCCTGTTGGCGCAGCTGCAGAAAGCGCTCCTGGTCGACAAACTCGAAGCGCAATGCGGTGATCCCGCGCGCGCCAAGCAGGGTGGCAAACAGCGAAGCGGTATCGGCGAGCCGGGGTCCTCGCAGCTCCAGGCAGGAGGAGCAGTCACCACAGCAGGCGACGACGAGTTCTGCCCCCTGGTTGTGGATCGCGGCAAGATCGCGCAGGCCCAGCATATGGAGGCAGGGGATGGCCCCGGCGACAGCGTGCGCGCGGTCGCCGTCGTGGACAGCTGAGGCTGCGCAGGCGAGAAACAGCGCCTTGCTGCCGCGGATGGTGAGGTCAAAGCGCAGGGGCGAGGCGATGGCCGCCTCGGGGCAGGCCGGCACGCATAATCCGCAACCGAGACAACGCGAAGCCTCGATGGTCAGGGCGTCGGGGCCAGCCGTAAGCGCCCCCGTCGGGCAGGCGTCAGCGCAGGCGCGACAGGTCGCGAAAGCGGCGCGTGCCAGGAGGCACGTCGTGCTGTCAATCGCCGGGACAAAGCTGCCAAAGGAGGCAAGCCGTGATCCCCCGGTGCGGTCGGTCCCGCTCATGGTTCCTGGCTCCGCGTCAGCGCTCCCGGTCATTTCCTCCCCTCGGCTTTTTAAAGCGGCAGGCTTGCAGGCTGTTCTCGCGGTCAGTGTTTTTCGGCCTTCCCGGCCGCCAGTTCCTCGCCGGACAGCCGCCAAGCTCAGGGCGGATCGGCGCAGGTTGGTGTGCTGCGGCCGAGAGGGGCCACTGCACTGAGGCGCAGCGGCGGTGGCGTCATATCAAGGCCGCTGGCCTGCCCGAGAAAATCAGCCAGCCCGTGGATATAGGCCAGGGTGAGGAGAGCAAAACCGGCATAAAGCTTCAGCCTGCAGCGCTGGCTCACTCGTGTGCAGAATTCCGGCACCCAGACCAGAGGGTGGTCGCGCAGAAATCGTGCGGCGTCGCCAAACTGCCCGGCGCTGGCGCCGGCCTCGAGCAGCCGGCCGGCAAACTCCAGCTCATGGGCGATGTGATCGTCGCTGCGCTTGCGCCAGTCCGGCACCGTTACACCGAAATGGCGGTACCAGTCGCGCACGGCAAACATCGCCGCCTGGCGCTCCAGCAATTCGTCGTCGCGCCACACCGATTCGACAGGGGAGGCGCGATAGGCGTGCGTGAGATAGATCGCAGCATATTCGGCGGCGAGCTCGTCAAGCACGGCGCGATTGGCGCAATCGCTGATCCCGCCCAGCGCCGTCTCGATCAGCCGGCTGGCCTCCTCGAAGAGCGGGCCCTGGAGGCGCAGGCTCAACCACTGCGCCACCGGCAGGCTTGCCAGCGTTTCAAGCGTTGCGCTGTCGAGTTCCCGATCATGGAATCGGGCGAGAAGCGTGAGATCGCTTGCAAAGGCACTCGCCAGTCCGCCCCCCGGGGCCGTTTGCGGATCTGCGGGCACGGGCGCGTGCTCGTTCATTCCACGATCCCCTTGGCGTGGGGCACAAAGACGATCGAGGGGTTGGTCAGCTCGGGATCGGACATGTTGCGGACCTGGCGCACCACCTTGTCGTTCGGTCCCCGGGCCTTGGTCTCATGGCTGCCGTCGCGCAGCTTGTCGATCGGACCGATGTCGAGCACGCGCATCATGCATGCCATGACACAATAGGGTTTGCGTCCGGCCTCGATCTCATCGACGCAGAGGTTGCACTTCTTGACGGTGTTGCTCTCCACGTCGAACTGGGGGGCGCCGAACGGGCAGGCGGCCTCACAGCGCCGGCAGCCGATGCACAGCGTCGAGTCGATGTCGACGATGCCGTCTTCCTTGCGCTTGAAGATCGCGCCTGTGGGGCAGGTCGGCAGGCAGGCCGGTTCCGCGCAATGATTGCACGACATGTTGACCTTGTAGGCGTAGACATTGGGAAACGTCCCGCCCTCGATATACATCACCCGCCGCAGTCGCGGCCCGGGTGCAAGCCCGTTCTTGTCCTTGCAGGCGATCTCACAGGCGCGGCAGCCGATGCAATCGACATTGTTGTGAATAAAGCCAAGTTGGGTGGCTGGAACGACGGGGGTGTAGACCTCAAGCTTCTTGCGCTGGACCGCCGCCTTGACTTTTGTCTTATCGGTTTCGTTCGCCATGTCACGTCTCCAAATATCTCTGCCTGTCCTTGTCCCGATGCGTCTGCTTACATGTCGCGGCGGAAGACATGGCTGCGGGCGGTGGCGAGTTCATCCCATCCCGGACGGTGAACAAGGTCGGTCTTGCGAATATTCACCAGTGCGGTGTTGTAGGCGAAAGCTCCTGCGGGGCTCGGGTTGTCGAGGGTGAGGAAGTCGGGATTGCCAGCGCGATCGACGCCGTTTTCATCGACGTCCATCCAGGCGCCCTCATGCAGCACCACCACGCCGGGCATACAGCGTTCCGTTACATAGGCCGGCACCACGCATTTGCCGCGTTCGTTCCAGACTTCGACGGTGTCGCCGGTCTTGATCTCGAGGCGCCGGGCATCGGTTGCGTTGATCGTCACCTCCTGGGAGTAGGTCTCGCGCAGCCAGGGGACGTTGTTGAAAATCGAATGGGTGCGCCAGCGCGGATGCGGGCTGATCATATGGAAGGGGAATTCCGCGACCTTCGGGCTGTTGAGCGATTCCCATGGCTCGATCCATTTCGGGATCGCTGGGATCGGGTAGCCGTATTGGGTGCGGCGGAAGTCGGCGGTCTGCGCCAGTACCGTCGAGAAAATCTCGATCCGGCCCGATGGGGTCTGGAACGGCATACCCTGCTCGATCTGGCTGCGAAATGCCACATGGGGCTGATCGAGTTTGAATTTGTAGACGCCGTGGGCTTTGAACTCCTCCCATGACATCGCCACGCCCTGATGCTGCTGCACGCGCTCCCACCAGGCCATGAGGTAGGCCTCGTCAACCGCAGCGTTGTCCGTGAAATAGTCGCGCGTGGCGCGGGGATTGTAAGCCGGGCCAAAGCCGAGCCGGTAAGCCAGTTCCGTGAACACCTGGAAGTCGGTCTTCGATTCACCCAGAGGTTCGATGACTTTCGGGCGATGGATGTAATAATGGCCCTTGTACCACGGCAGTGCCACGTCGTGACGCTCGAAACGGGTGGCGATCGGCAGCAGGTAGTCGGACCACAGCCCGGAGGGCGTGATCGTCGAGTCCATGCACACGACCAGATCGAGCTTCTTGATTGCTGCGATCTGCTTGTTGATGTTGGTGAGCTGGTTGAACCAGTCCGAGCCCTGCCAGAAGATACCGCGGATATTGGGTACCAGACCGTCGAGCTGGTCCTGGCGTGGCCACAGGCCGGCTTCCTCGCGCGTTACGTTGGGATAGTTGAGCACGACATGGGCCCAGCGGTCCGACTTGATTGAGGCGTACCAGATATTGGCATTGTTGTCGTAGGGGTAGGCGACCGCTTCGGAATGGTAGGCCTTGCCGACGCCCTCCGAGCTGCCGCCGAGGATGCCGATATTGCCGGTGATGGCCTGCAATGCGGCGGCCATGCGGTTATACTGTTCGCCATAGGCGGCGCGACCCGGCGACCAGGACGCCTTCAGCGCCGCGGGCTTGGTTCGGGCGTACATGTCGGCGAGCTTGATAATGTCCTCCGCCGGGACGCCGCAGATTTTGGCTGCCCATTCCGGCGTCTTGGGAATGCCATCGGAGTTGCCAAGGATGTAATCCTTGAAATTCTCCTGGTTCAGCGCCCAGTTCGGCATGGTTCCGTAGTCGATGCCGAGGCAGAAACGATTGATGAAATTCTGATCCTGGAGGTTGTTGGCGAAGATATAGTGGGCCATACCGGCCATCATGGCAGCATCGGTATTCGGCTTGATCGGAATCCACCACGCGTCATAGGCGGCGCAGGAGTCGGTATATTGCGGATCCACCACGACGAACTTGCAGCCGCGCTGCTTGGCGAGGCGCATATAGTAGAAGGTGTTGCCGCCGTGGAAGGTGTAGGCCGGGTTCCAGCCCCACATGATCATCAGTTTTGTATGGGCGAAGGTGTCATCCTCGTTGCCATCCTCGATCGTACCGAAGGTGATGCGCGAGGAGAAGGTCGTGCCCTGATAGGAGGGGACCGACCAGGAGTTGGTGCGGCAGCCGAACATGCCGAGAAAGCGTGCCAGGAGGCCCTCGATCTGGTCGGACTTGTGCAGCACGCCGTAGGAGGCACCGGCGTAGGACTGATCCAGGAGCGCTGTCGGACCGTAGGTGTTTTTGAGATGAACCATCTTTTCGGAGATCTGGGTCAGCACCTCCTCCCATGAGGCGCGGCGGAATTTGCCTTCGCCGCGTTCGCCCACCCGGATCATGGGATAGAGCAGCCGTTCGGCCGAATAGAGCCGGGAGCGGTACGAGCGCCCGCGCAGACAGGCGCGCAATTGCGGCTCTTCCTCGGTGTCCTTGCCGAAGGCGCCGTCCTTCTGATAGCGGCCGTCGTCGGTGGAAAGGCGAACGATGACGTCGCCTTTCTTGTGTGCGACCAGCATGTGACGGGACCCGCAATTATGGGCGCAGCTCGTCACCACGGTCTGCAACTGGTCGTCGCGGGGGTAGGGCTCATAGGCGAAAGCTTCCGCCTGTTGCGAGCCCAGCGTCGAGAGCAGGCCGCTGGTGAGGCCGAGAGCCGCGGTTCCCTTGAGGAAGGCGCGCCGGTCCGGGTTGAGAAAATCGCTGAGCGTGAAGGTGTGCGATGTCTTATCCATGATTTTCTGCTTCCTTGAGCAACACGCGGATGACTACTTGGCGGCCGGCTTGGCGTCGGGCTGCTTTGCATCCAACGGCTTTGCATCCGACGGCTTTGCATCTGACGGCTTGGCGTCGGCGGGCTTGGCGTCGGCCTGTTTCTTCTCGGGGAGGCGGAATCGGGCGTCAGACTGAGTCGGACGGTTCACCGCCCAGTCCGGTGTTTCGTCGGGCATGTCGGGCCAGGCGTGGCGTGGATAGGGGTAGGTGATGCGGTACCAGGCGCGACCGCCATGGCAGCCGTAACAGACGTCGGAATTGTCCTTGGCGAGCTTCTCAATGGCGTCTGCTTTGAGATAGGTCACCTGGTGGCGATTGGTGCGGAAGTTCTCGGCATGGCAGCTGAGGCAGCCATTGGGAATTTCCGCCGACTCCAGGTCGGCGCGGATCTTCGGCCAGGTGCCATCGAGGCCCATGCGTTGTGCGGGATAGGAGCCATGGCAGCGCAGGCAAGTTTCGGCTACATTTACAGTTTTGCGCAGCGCGAAGGCCGGCTGATTGTTGTTCCAGGAGGAGTTGTTGCTGCCGTCGGCGTTTGTCGCTGTGACATGTGGCGAACGTTCACGCGGGTCATTGCCCTGATGGCAGAAATTGCAGGACAGGTCCATCACCTGCCTGGCGTAGGGCGATTGGGTGTGACGCCAGTGGAAGGTTTCCTGTTGGCCGGAATAGGTTGAAAGCGCCTGGTACCAGGCTTCCACTTCGGTGCTCTTGACGCCAGCGGGGGACGATGCCCGAGGCTTGTCGGTCATGATTTCTTTGTGACAGACGAGGCAGGCTTCATCTTTGGCAAAATCAATTGCGGGCTTGAAGTGGATGGGATCCCAGCGACCGCGCTGATAATCGGCCTTGGCCGCGCGGATTTTGACTGCAGCGACGGATGCGATCTCTTCGGCGCTTTGGTCAGTTTTCGGGGTGGAGGTTGTGGTGCTTTCCGCGTGGCCCGTGGTGAGCCACGAAGCGTATCCCAGAGCGCCAGCCAGAACGGAGGCGAGCAGAGCCGATGTCGCTCTTGTAGCAAATTGCGCTGTTCCCATGGTCAAACCCTAAACTGCCTTGCCGACAAACGGCGGCCGAACGGTCATATTGATGTCTGTGCTTGTCGCGTATGACAACCACTTAAAAAGGAATGGCGGCCGAGTGATCGGCCGCCATAACCTCAAGGACTTACTTCTTGTGATGTTTGTCGGCTTCGCCGCTTGCTCCCGACATGCCGCTCATGCCGGACTGGCCGCCCATGCCGGACATGCCACCCATGCCGGACATGCCACCCATGCCGGACATCCCAGCCTGAGCTGCGGTCCACTGGGTGCAGACCCATCCGTTCTGGCCGCCCATACCGGACATACCGGACATGCCGCCCATACCGGACATGCCACTCATGCCGGACTGGCCGCTCATGCCGGACTGGCCGCTCATGCCGGACTGGCCGCTCATGCCGGACTGGCCGCTCATGCCGGACTGGCCGCTCATGCCGGACTGGCCGCTCATGCCGGACTGG
>WQYW01000136.1 GCA_009781045.1 Alphaproteobacteria bacterium | reverse complement strand
GAGATCGTCGACCACGGTGGGATCGGCCAGTGTCGAGGTGTCGCCCAGGCTTGAGGGCTCGTCCTCGGCGATCTTGCGCAGAATGCGGCGCATGATCTTGCCCGAACGGGTCTTGGGCAGACCGGGCGCGAACTGGATCTGGTCGGGTGATGCGATCGGCCCGATCTCGCGCCGTACCCAGGCCACCAGTTCCTTGCGCAGTTCCTCGGTGGGCTGGATTCCCGACATCAGGGTGACATAGGCATAGATGCCCTGGCCCTTGATGTCGTGGGGGAAGCCCACCACCGCGGCCTCGGAGACCTTCTCATGGGCGACCAGAGCGCTCTCGATCTCGGCGGTGCCCATGCGGTGCCCCGAGACATTGATCACGTCGTCGACCCGGCCGGTGATCCAGTAATAGCCGTCGGCGTCGCGCCGGCAGCCGTCACCGGTGAAGTATCGGCCCTTGTAGCTGGAGAAATAGGTCTGTTCGAAGCGGGCATGGTCGCCATAGACGGTGCGCATCTGCCCCGGCCAGGAATGGGTGAGGCAGAGATTGCCGGTGCACTCGCCTTCCAGCACATTGCCCTCGGCATCCACGATCTCCGGCACCACACCGAAGAATGGCCGCGTCGCCGAACCCGGTTTCAGTCGCGTCGCCCCCGGGAGCGGGGTGATCAGGATGCCGCCGGTCTCGGTCTGCCACCAGGTGTCGACGATCGGACAGCGGTCGTCACCGACAACGCGATGATACCATTCCCAGGCTTCCGGATTGATCGGCTCGCCGACCGATCCGAGCAGGCGCAGCGAGGCGCGCGAGGTCTTCTTCACCGGCGCGTCGCCCGCCTGCATCAGAGAGCGGATGGCGGTTGGTGCGGTGTAGAAAATATTGACCTTGTGCTTGTCGACCACGTTCCAGAAGCGCGAGGTGTCCGGATAGTTGGGTACGCCCTCGAACATCAGCGTGATCGCGCCGTTGGCCAGCGGCCCATAGAGAATATAGCTGTGCCCGGTGACCCAGCCCACGTCGGCGGTGCACCAGTAGATGTCGCCGTCATGATAGTCGAAGACATAGCGATGTGTCATCGCGGCAAAAAGCAGATAGCCGCCGGTGGTGTGCAGCACGCCCTTGGGCTGCCCGGTGGAACCGGAGGTGTAGAGGATGAACAGCGGGTCTTCCGCGTTCATGGGCTCGCAGGGACATTCGGCCGTCACCGTGGCGGCAGCCTCATGGTACCAGAGGTCGCGCGACGGGTTCATCTCCACCGCACCGCCGGTGCGCCGGACCACGATGACCGAATCAACGCCTTCGGATTTGGTCAGTGCCGCGTCGACATTGGCCTTCAGCGGCACCTTGCGGCCGCCGCGCAGGCCCTCGTCTGCGGTAACGATGACCGTCGACTGGCAGTCATTGATGCGCTGCGACAGGCTGTCGGGCGAAAACCCGGCAAACACCACGGAATGGACGGCTCCGATCCGGGCGCAGGCCAGAATGGCGTAGGCGGCTTCGGGAATCATCGGCAGATAGATGGTGACACGATCGCCTTTTTTGACGTTGCGGCTGCGCAGGATGTTGGCCATCCGGCAGACCTCGTCGTGGAGTTCGCGATAGGTGATGTGTCTGGACTGCGAGGGATCGTCGCCCTCCCAGATGATCGCGGTCTGGTCACCGCGGGTCGCCAGATGGCGGTCGATGCAGTTCCAGGTGGCATTGAGGACGCCATCCTCGAACCATTTGATCGAAACCCTGCCAGGTTCGAAGGAGGTGTTCCCGACCTGGGTCGGTGCCTTGATCCAGTCGAGGCTCCTGGCCTGCTCGGCCCAGAACCCGTTGGGATCTGCGACGGAACGCGCGTACATCTCCTGATATTTGGTGTCATTGACCCAGGCCCGTGACGCCCATTCGGCGGGAACATCGTAGGTCTTTTCGGACATTCTTTCTTTCCTCCACCTTGTTGAAAACCCCCGCGATCCGTCGGCGGGTCGAGTCTCGTAACGTGCAGTTGCGGCAGGACGAGGACCGGGGTCCTCTCAGTAACAGCAATTTATACGTCGGGCTAACCGGAACATGCCCGGAGGGCAAGCTGAACCTTAGGCGGGCACTGGAAACTATGCCTCCGCTTTGAAGGGACGCGACAAAAGCGCCCCGATCGCACCGTCGATGGTCATCCGTCCGCCGAGGACCTCGGCCACGGCCTCCGCTACCGGCATTTCGACACCTCGCGATGCAGCAAGTTCCACCAGCACCGGTGCGGTGAACACCCCCTCGGCGAGCTTGCCCGCCGGAGGCTCAAGACCCTGTCCCATCGCCACGCCGAGCGTGAAATTGCGCGATTGCAGGCTGGAACAGGTCAGGATCAGATCGCCGAGCCCTGACAGACCCATCAGGGTTTCCTCGCGCGCGCCGAAAGAGCGGCCAAAACGGGCGAGTTCGGTGAAACCGCGGGTGGTGAGGGCGGCGCAGGCCGAGGCCCCGAACCTGCGCCCGGCGGTGACGCCGATGGCGATGGCCAGTACATTCTTCACCGCGCCGCCGATCTCGACGCCGCGCACGTCACCGGAGTGGTAGGGCCGGAAGGTCGGCGAGCCCAGGGCTTCAGCGATCACGGCGGCGAAGCCGTCGTCGCTGGCGGCGAGCGTCATCGCGGTGGGCAGGCCGCGCGCGATGTCGTCGGCAAAACTCGGCCCCGAAAGGATCGCTGGCAAAGCCAGAGGCGCGCTTTGAGCGATGACCTCGGTCATAAAATGGTGGGTGCCGCGCTCGATGCCTTTGGCACAGGCCACCAGCGGTACCGGACCTCGCAGATGGGGGGCGAGCAGAGTGACAGCGTTGCGCATCTGCTGCGCCGGGGTTGCGATCAGGATCAGATCGCTGCGTGCGGCCTCCGCCAGATCGTTGCTGAGGCGAATGGTTTCGGCCAGCTTCACACCCGGCAGGCGCGGATTTTCGCCGCTGGCGGCGATTTGGGAGAGCTGTTCGCTGTTGCGAACAAAGAGTGTGACCTCTCGTCCGGCACGCACCGCCACCATGGCAATTGCAGTGCCGTAGGCACCGGCTCCGATCACGGAGACGGACTGATAGGCTGCCATTTCAGAATCCTGCGCGTGTGTTGGAGAAGCGGGACGGCACCGTGGCATTGGCGTCAAGCAGCCAGCGCGCCCGCGGCCGGGCGTCAAAACCGTCGGTGAGGCCCAGTGCCAGACGCTCGGCTCCGGCCCAGGCAATCATGGCACCATTGTCGGTGCAGAGCCCCATCGGCGGCAGCATCAGCGCGGTGCCACAGGCCGCGGCCACATCGCCGAGCACGGCGCGCACCGCCTGATTGGCGGCGACGCCGCCGGCGGCGACCAGCGCCGCAGGCCTGCCGAAGCGGGCGTCAAAGAGTTCCAGACCGATGCGCAGACGGTCGGCGGTGGAATCGAGGACGGCGGCCTGAAAGCCGGCGCAGAGATCGTCGATATCGCGGGGGCGGAGCGGCGTGATTGCGAATGCGGCGTTGCGCACTGCGGTCTTGAGCCCGGAGAGCGAGAAATTGGCGTCTCTGCGTCCCTTCATGGGGCGGGGAAAAGCAAAGCGGCCCGGGTCGCCGCGCGATGCGGCGCGTTCCACTTCGGGGCCACCGGGATAAGGCAGGCCGAGCATCTTCGCCACCTTGTCGAAGGCCTCCCCAATGGCGTCGTCGACGGTGGTGCCGAGACGGACATAGTCGCCGACGCCGCGCACCGCCTGGATCTGGGTATGACCGCCGGAGACCAGGAACAGGCAATAGGGAAAGGAAAGCGCGGCGGTCAGCCGCGGTGTCAGGGCATGGGCCTCAAGATGGTTGACCGCCACCAGCGGGGTATCATGGACCATGGCAATGGCTTTGGCGGTGGTCAGACCGACGATGACGCCGCCGATCAGCCCCGGCCCGGCCGCCGCGGCGACGCCCGAAAGCGCGCGAAAGTCGAGACTGGCCTCTTTCATGGCGCGTCCGATCAGGCCGTCGAGCAGGTCGACATGGGCGCGGGCGGCGATTTCCGGCACCACGCCGCCAAAAGGGGCGTGTTCGGCGAGCTGGGAGCGCACGATATTGGACAGAATCCTGCCCCCTCCGTCGCCTCCGCGGGCCACCACGGCGGCCGCGGTTTCGTCGCAAGTGGTTTCGATTCCAAGGACATAGAGGGTGTCAGGCACGTCTCGCTCGCTTTGGCCGGGGGCGGCCGAAATCAGGAATGAATTAGCTGCCGTCATGATAGACTGGCGCGAGCCGGATTTGCAGTCTCCTCATGCCTGATGGCGTGCAGGATTGTGCAGGCTGCGGTAGCATTGCGGGGGCGGGGCTCGCAATCATCCGTCGTGACGTTGGCATGAAGCGGGGCTTTCGCGGCGAATCGGGTGGGATTTCAGACCATGGCCATTCTTGTGACACGGGCGCATCCTGAGAACGAGGCCACGGCAGCAGCCTTGCGCGGGCGCGGCCATGACGTGTGGCTGGCGCCGGTCCTGAAATTCGAGCCGCGGCCGTTCGCTCACGATCCCGAGGGCCCCCACAGCGCCGTCATCGTCACCTCGGCCAATGCCATCCGGGCCGTGACCCCCCGTCTGGCGGAACTCGATCTGGCCAGGCTGCCCCTGTTTGCGGTTGGTGAGACCACCGCCAAAGCGGCCCGCGAGGCTGGTTTTGCGAACGTTATCGTCGCCGCGGGCGACGCCCTGTCCCTGCCTGAGACCATCCTGGCGCGCGCTGACCGCCTGCCGAAGGACACCCACAGCCTGCTTTATCTCGCCGGGGTGGATTTCGCCCGTGATCTCGCACCCGAACTGCGGGCGGCGGGGTTTTCCCTGACCACATTGACCACCTATCGCATGATCCCGGTCGGTCATCTTCCACACAGGGTCTGCGCCGGTTTTGCCAGCCATGCGATTGAGGCGGTTCTCCATTATTCGCGCCGCAGCGCCTGGGCCTTCCTGGAGGCGGCGCGTGCCGAGGGCGTGGAGATTTCGGCGCTGGCGATCCCGCAGTGCTGCCTGTCGCAGAATGTCGCCGGCGTCCTGCGCGAGGCCGGAGCGACGCAGGTCGGGGTTGCCGCCGCGCCGGACGAAATGTCCCTGTTCACGACCTTGGAACGTGCGTTGGCTGCCCGTCCAGCGTAAGAGGGCAGGAACCGGATGTGCTGCATGGTGAAAATCTGCAGATGTCGGAGGGCGGGCGGGCTTCTTTGTCCGCCGGAGTTCAGCTGCCGTGGGCTTTCGGGGAAGGCACTTCAAAGGAGAGCTTTTCGAAGGACCGGAGGTCAAAGTGTGAGGAGCCGTCATCATGGCCGATGTCAGGACTGAAGACGAAGGGATCCCTGGCGGCTCGGCGCGCGGGCGGCGTGCGCCGCCCACAATTGAACTTGAGGCCACCGAGGTGGCGAGCAAAGCGGTCTTTGAGCCGGATCGGAGGCCGCCTGCGGCAGATCTGCCGGAGGATGATCCGCCAGCCGACACAGTGGATGCCGGCGCGATTTCTTCCCCTGACAGCGCAGCGCCGATTTCGCCTTCAAAGCAGATTTCGCCCTGGGTGATCGCACCCTTCTCCGGCGCTGCGGCAGCTGCGCTCGTGCTTGGTGTGGGCTGGATGCTGGGGTGGCCGGCTCCGAAGGCACCGCCGCCCGCCTCCGCCGTGGTTGAACTCCGGGAGCGGCTGGGCCGGGTCGAGGCCGAAGTCGCCAGCCTTGCGCAACACAGGATCGCTGAATCGGATAACGGCGCATCAAAGAGTGCGGGAGCGAAGACGGCCGGGGACGGGACGAGTGCTGCGACGCCGGATCCTGCGACTGTGGCGCGGCTGGAACAATTGGAAAAATCCCTCGATGAACTGCGGGGCGCCCTCGCCGGACTGCGTCAGCAGACGAGTGAGCCCTCGGGCGGAGAAGCCAGGGAGGATGGCGCTGCGGCTCTCACCCGGCGCGTTGAGGTCCTGGCTCAGGCACTTGAGGCCCAGCGTGGCGAAGTCGCTCAGCTCGCCCGCAACCTCACCGAATCAGGCGCCCGGTCGGGGCGACACGGCGGCGGTGACACCGGGCTGCGCCGGGTGGTGGCGACCGCTCTGCTCGACATTGCGGTCCGTCACGGCGACCCCTTTGTGACAAGGCTTGCGGCTGTGCGGGCGATCATGGGCGACAATGGGGAACTCAAGCCGCTTGAGGCCTTTGCCACATCCGGGATTCCGAGCAGCGATGTACTGTGTCGTGAACTGGTGGAGATCGTGCCGAAGCTGGCGCCGGCCAATGTCGAGGGCACCGGCACCGGGATCGTCGACCGGCTGCAGGCTGGTGCCAGCAAACTTGTGCATGTCGAGCATACCGGGGTGACGGAAGGCAGCGACCGTGGCGCCATCGTGTCGCGGGTGACCCATGCTGCACTGCATAATCATCTCAAGATCGCCAGGACTGAGTTGAAGTCCCTGTCGGAGGCTGACCGTGCGCCAGCCCAGGGCTGGCTCGATCGGGCCGATGCGCGGGAGGCGGCACTGGTCGCGTCACGCAAAGTGGCCGACGATGCCATGGCGGAACTTGCAAAAACTGCGCAATAGGTTGGCCATGCTTCGTATCGTGCTGTTTCTCCTCCTGATCGCGCTGGCCGCAACCGGCGCTGCGTGGGTTGCCGATCAGTCGGGTAGCGTGACCCTGATCCTGGGGAATGAGTGGAAGATCTCGGCCACCCTGCAGGTCTTCGCGGTGGCGCTGGGACTGCTGGCGCTGGTCTCGGTGGTGATTGCCAGAATATTGGGCGAAGTGTGGCGCGTGCCGGGACGGCTTCGTCGTGCCCGGCATCGCCGCCACAGTGCCCGCAGTCGCCATGCCATCACCCAGGGCCTGCTCGCGGTCGGCCATGGCGATGTCGCCGCGGCCCGCCAGCACGCCGAAGCCGCCCGTCGCCATGCTCCCGATGATCCGCTGACCCTGCTCCTGCACGCCCAGTCGGCGCAGCTTGAAGGCGATCGCGACAAGGCGCAGCACGCCTTTCGGGCGCTGGCGGAACGGCCGGACACAAGACTGCTCGGTCTCAGAGGTCTGTTCGTTGAGGCCCAGCGCGCCGATGACGTGATTGCCGCAGCGCTGATCGCCGAGGAGGCGATCCGGCTGTCGCCATCCTCAACCTGGGCCTCGCAGGCGGTGCTGGGTTTCCGCTGCGCGCGCAACGACTGGGGCGGGGCGCTTGCCATCCTCGATGCCAATCTTGAAGCCGGTCTGATCGAAAAGGCGGCTTTCCGGCGCCAGCGCGGCGTGCTTCTGACCGCACGCGCCCTGGATCTGGAGACCCGGGATCGCGATGTGGCGCGTGCCAGTGTGATGGAGGCAGTGCGGCTGGCACCGACTCTGGTGCCCGCCGCCGTGCTGGCGGCGAAGTTTGAGAGCGAGGCCCATCAGGTGCGCCGTGCGATGAAACTGGTGGAAGCCGCCTGGGTGGCGCAACCCCACCCCGATCTCGCCGAGGCCTATGCCCATGTGCGGCTTGGCGACTCCGCGCAGGAGCGGCTGCGACGGACGGAGGCGCTGGCGGAGAAGACGGAAGGTCATGTCGAGGCGGCGCTGGCGATCGCACGGATGGCCATCGATGCCGGCGAATTTGCCCGTGCCCGCGAGGTTCTTGTCCCTCTGGTCGAGGACCCGACCCAGCGTGTGGCGCTGCTGATGGCGGAGATCGAACGCGGCGAAGGCGACAATGGCCGGGCCCGGGCCTGGACGGTGCGCGCCGTGCGCGCCCGCCACGATCCGGCCTGGACTGCGGACGGCTATGTCAGTGAGCAATGGCGTCCGGTCTCACCGGTGACCGGCAGGATCGATGCCTTCCGCTGGCAGACACCGGTTGCCAGCCTGTCGTCCCATCCCGAGGTGATGATCGTGGCGTCTTCGCTTGAGGCCGACATGGCCGAGCCGGTGCGGGCCCCGATCGTTGAGGCACGCGAACTGCCGGAACCACAGCCGGTTTGTGAACCGGTGCAGACCCTGCTGCTGGAGGCGGTGAGGAAGACGGAGGGGCAGGTGCCGCTCCAGCAGGACAACGTGGAACCAGAAGTCGTGGCCGAAGCGGAAGCCGCGCCAAAGCGGGAGGAGCCAGCGCCGAAGCGTGAAGAGTCCGAACCGGAACCGAAACGGGAAGAACCTCCGACCGTGGCCCCGCCTCTGTTCCGGGCCCGGCCAGAACTCAACAAGCCACGTCCCATCCCTGCCGCCATCATTCCGATCATCCGTGCACCCGATGATCCCGGAATCGATGAGGATGGACTGGGGGATGAATATTCCGACCAGATCGGGGTACCGAGAGCCCAGGCTGGCGGCTGGCGCGGCTTCCTGTCGCGCTGGGGCGGCTAGAGCCTTGCCGTCTTTGTGCGAAGGGCATGGTTGGTGGCGATCGGCGCAGCGGCCCGGCGTCACCCGTAAAGTGAAAGACTTCAAGGACTTGGGGATTCTGCTGCGGAATCCCGTGGTCGCCCGGGTTGCCGGGTTCTCCGCGGTTCGGCTCGTCCTTGCCAATTCCGGACATGCCTTGTATCAGCAGAGATCCGGGGCTGCTGCAGCGTTCAATCGCGCTGCACCGATGCTGCCTCGTGCCGCAATAGCTCAGCTGGTAGAGCACGTCATTCGTAATGACGGGGTCGGGGGTTCGAGCCCCTCTTGCGGCACCACCCCTTCCGTCATTGCTTGAACCGGGCAGATCTGGACGACATTTTGGAGGGGCTTGGCTCCTGGAGCCTCCTGCAGACGAGGTCGAGCGACCCGGGCCTGGCTGGCCCCTGACAATTCGGGAAATTGATCCTGAGGTGAAAGGCGACGGGTTCCGCGATTGACCACCTGAACTGCCACAGATCCGGGCGTCATCTGTCCAGCTGTCCAGTTGCTTCGCGATTGACAATTATCGACCGGACCGATAATGTCTGTATGTAACTACATGGGAGCGGTGCCAATGCCAACGACTTTCACCAGCAGGGAGTTCAATCGGGATCCAGGCCGCATCAAACATTCTGCCCAGTCCGGTCCCGTCTTCATCACCGACCGCAACAAGCCCTCACTCGTCGTGCTGTCGATCAAGGAATATGAAAGGCTCGCTGGTCGCGGAAGTTCGCTGCTTGATGTGCTCACTCCAGAAGACGATCACGACTTCGATTTTGATCCACCAAAGGCGCATATCGTTGCGCGACAGGTGGACATGGACTGATGTTCCTGATCGACACCAACGTTATTTCCGAAAGCCGCAGGATACGATCAGGCCGGGTCCATCCCGAAGTCCGTGCTTGGCTGGCGGCGGTTGACCACAGCACCACCTTTGTGTCGGCGATGTCGCTGTTTGAACTTGAATTGGGCGTGCTCCGCGTCGAACGCCGCGATGCGACGCAGGGCGGAATACTGCGACGCTGGCTTGATAGGACCGTCAAGCAGAGCTTCGCGGGACGAGTGCTGCCGATGGACAGCACCGTCGCTGCCGCCTCTGCCATGTTGCATGTGCCAAACCCGGTGAGCGAACGGGACGGCTGGATTGCCGCGACGGCCCTGGTTCACGGCCTGACCGTGGTCACACGAAATGTCAGGGATTTCCACGCCACGGGCGTTCATCTCCTCAACCCGTGGGATAAGCAGCCGTGATTGGCGCAAATTGAGAACGTTGAACGTCGCAAACGCACCTCCATTATGTAGCCGTTTTCCCGGAGTGTGCTGACAGCCGCGAAAATTGGTGGCCTTCAGCCCAGCGCGCGATTTGAGAAAACCAACGTTTGGCGAGCAATCGCGGGCAACCCCGCGACAGTTGGTATCCGAAAAGTCGAGTCGGGCGACGGGCCGGTGGAGCTGTCGGACGGCGGGGGTCTGCAACCGTTCGATTTTGGTCCAGCGAAGGCGCATATACGAGGCACCACTGCTCTTTTGCGGCACACGCCGTTTCGCGTGATCGCTCGCAGCGGTTCGGAGGGCGGCGGCGGGAGGCTCTTTCCAGAAGACGAACAGGACTTCGATTTTGAGCCACCCAAGGCGGGTGCCGCCGCTCGGCTGGTCGATCTCGATTCTGGATTGAGCTTCGGAACCGGCATCGACCCTGTTTCCGCAAGCCGGGGAGGATCGGCCCGGCGCGAGGCGAAGGCCGGCGGCGACTTTCCCTGCACCACGGAGATCGCTACTCCGGCAGAGGGGAAGAAGATCGGGGCGATGCGGAGAAGGCTGGTTGTGGTCTGTGCCTTCGGCCGAGGCGAAGCCGGCTGGCGAAATCGCCGCTGGTTCGAGTTCGGCGTTGACTCGTGGAGGGAACTGCGTCGAATTGGCACAGGTTCCAGGAACATCACGTTTCAGTTACCCGCCCGACGTTTGTTCTCAGTGCGGTTGTGAATCCGGATTTCGCGAACTACCCTGCCGCCCGATGGTCGTCCATGGTGTGCGTCAATCCAGCGCTGTTCCAGGCGCGGATTGCCAGGCCATCGCGGCATCCAATTTTCAATTTTCGCTTTGCTCGCAAAACAAACTCTGCCCGGGAGGTGCGCATGATCCACAGCGAAAAGGTTGGTGGAGCGTAACCGATCCACATGGCGATTGCCGCCCGGGAGCGCCCTTGATGCCCGGCTTCGCGCCGTCCATGGACATCCTGAAATTTGCAAAAGATCCCGTGAGTTGGCGCTTCCGTCTCAGGTCTCACGGGCATTCCTATTGCTGTTCGCGGATGCGGCTGGCCGGAGATGGCCCGTGTGCAGTCAAATGCAGGAGCTTCGCACCTGCGTGCAAATTCGAAAATGCAAGCTTTCGCGGTCCTCTTTGCTTGACCCAATCTGAGGTGGATGATGTCCGACAGATTTCTCGGTGCTCTGATCTTCGTCGCCGTCGTGGTGCTGTCCTGCTCGATTGCGGGCAGGGCAGCGTGTGGCCCACCTGCGGCCGCTCCATCAAACCCCAAGTCATCGCTTTTGCAGGAAGCGGCGAAATACGAAGAGCTGATAAGGCAGATCGCCGAAAAGCAGCAACATTTTCAGAAGACCTATGCTTCTTCCGGGGCTGCGCGGCAGCGGGAACTCGTTCGGGAAGCGCAAAGCTATCTGACCTCGACGATATCCCGATCCTTGTTTCCCTCGTGGTACGGAACGCCATGGAATTTCAACGGAACGACTCGGGTGCCGAAACAGGGGGCGATTGCCTGTGGCTACTTCGTAACCGGCATCCTGAGCGACGCCGGATTCCGGATCCCGCGGGTGAAATGGGCGCAATCGGCCTCCCAGGTTATGATTACGAGGACGGCGTCGAACATCGAGCGGTTCAGCAGTCAGCCGATGGGCAAACTGATCGATTATCTGAACAACCAGGGCGATGGACTATATGTCGTCGGTCTTGACAACCATGTCGGATTCATATCGAAATCCGGCACCACCTATCGTTTTGTTCACGCAAGTTAATATCATCCGCAAATCGGCGTGATGGCGGAGCCTCTGGAGGGACGCAATCCTCTCCATGATTCGAGGTACCGGATGGTCGGAAAAATTCTCAGTGCGGAAATGGCCAGAAACTGGATCACCGGCGTGGAATATCGATAGGGACGTTGCCGCTTTCGGGGGTTCTCCGGTGCGGAATCGGCGCCGGCGGTTCGGTTTGCCAGCGGCGGAAGCGGGAGAACGGCAGGCCCAGGATCGCCACGACTCCCGGGCGAAAGTACAGCGACGATCACGTCGAGGGATTGGAGAGGGGGCGGATCAACTCAAGCCGCACCTGAACACTCTCATCCGCCGCAATGACCTGCACATCGTGGGCCCCTTCACGACCTTCTTTGGTCCAGAGAAATGGATAGAACGAATAGGAGCGGTTGATCGGCGGTCTGGGGCGGCGTTTGTAGGCATCGAACGCGGCCAATGGCTTATAGAGCATCGCCAAATCGCCCGTGAGACACCATTCCAGAAAGTCCGAGTAGCCCACCTCGAGCGGTGCCCAGGCAAGATCATCGGCCGCAAGATGGAACACTTCTCCCGGATTGCCGGAGCCAAAGCCGCCACCGTTGAGCGCGAACAATCCCCCCATCACATCATCGGCAATCAGCAGAACACCGCCATTGTCTTCCTTTCCGGTGATAAAACCAGCTGAACGATTGCTCTCAAGCAGAGAGCGTTCTGTTCCCGATCCCAGAATGCGGAGGAGGCCGTCATCCACGATGACACCACCTGTCTCGTATACCACGGCCCCCAGAAGTGACCGTGTCGTCACCTGCAACTGGAGCAGGGTCGCATCCGCGAGCGCCCTTTCCGGCGCGAGAATCTCAGCGGCATTTCCATCGACTTGCGCCAGCCATTCCCGGATCAGATTTATGCCTGGATCGTTCCTGTCCTGCAGCTCATCAAGCGTTCGCGCCATCGCCCTGTCCTCCTGCCAACATGATTGTTCCGGCCTCCGGCTCCGTCGCGGTGAAAATCCTGGTTTGCAGCCTTGAACCTTGAACCGGACAAGCACCTGTTACAATTGGCCTTCCATCAGCTCGGCAGGAGGTGAACCGGCGTTCCTGACCAGCTGCTTATCGTACAGGAAAAGCGATATGGAGGCAGCGTCCTCCAGGCGCCTCCCGCTCCCGGCTCTTCGTCACCGCAATTTTTCGTAACGGTTCGAGGATTGGACCCGAAAGCTGCGCGGGGGGCATCAAGACGCATCGGAACCCGTATCTCAGACCGTGTCGGGAAGCGGGCGCACCGGCGGACGGCGCGCCAGATCGGAGGAGATGGCACACCGCACCAGGTGAAGGGAACGCTGGGGGGCAGGTTTTGCGACTTACCCGCCGGTCTTGGTCAGGACGACCCGGACGACGCGGTCGTCATCGTTGGCGGCGAGCGCCGGGAAGTAGCTGTAATTATGTGCGCGCCGCTCGGCATCGGTGAGCTTGGCGGCTTCCTGGGCGGCAGCCTGGGCGCCGATATTGGCGCCGGCGGCCTGCCCGACCGCGCCTGCCACACCACCGACGACGGGGATCAGGCTCATTGCCGAGCCGGCAATGGCGCCGGCGCTGGCGCGCGACTGGATTGACGCCACAACATCGGCATCGACAGGTGTCAGCACTACAGAATTTGTGCTGTAGCCGGGCTTGCTGCAGGAAATCCTCACAGGTTGCGTTGAATAGCCATAGAGCGGAACCTTGACTGATGCCGGGGTCTTGAACAGGGAGGAGAAATCGCGATTGGAGATCGTGCAGTTGGCGTCGGCGAGGGCGGTGAACAGGCCGCCGGATTGCGCGGTTACGATGGTGAGCTGGGCATAGCCGTGGGTTGGCGGGCGATTGGGGCGGGTCTCAACAGCACCGTTGCCTCCCGTGACGCAGCTGGCGAGGGAGAGCGCAGCTCCAAGTGCAAAAATGGTCCTGAGTGAAATTGCGGCGGAAGGGCGTGCGGATATGAAAACGGGTCCAGTATGGCTTTTACTCATGGGTGTCTCATGGAACGCTTGCGGTCGCTGTGGAATTTGATCGGTGAAAACGGATTTCGTTCAGCGGAAGAGAACTATCGTGCTGGCGGGCGAAGTCAATATGCGTTTTCCAGGAGCATCAAAGCGAGGTGGTCATGGCGGTAATATAGTAGGACGAGTCGGGCAGACCCGAAAAAGGAGGGGGCGACATTGCTTTGTGCGCGGGTGCCTCTTGCGCCGGCGAGAACGCAAGCGGGTCAACCCGGCGGTCGCGCAAGTCAACGGCAGGGGATGTGCAAAAGCGCCGATCGATGCGACCGGGACTTGCGCCGAATCCGGCGAGGTCAAAGCGCATGCATTTCGGCCGAACGGCAGCAGTCAGCGCTTTGCGTGCACCGATTGGGGGTCGAGGGCTTCCTGTTCGAGGTGGAAGACATCGGATCCCGAGGCCAGCCAGTGGGCCAGTTCGCGCACGGCACTGTCTGATTTCGCAATCGTGATCAGACCCGGGTCAGGACTGGCGGGGCGGCCTGACTTCTGTGCCAGTTCGGCTGTCATGAGATGGGGCTCAGGCCCGCGGGGCAGGTTCTCCTCAAGATAGCGGAAGATACGCACGCCGCCGGCGTCAACGTCACCCCAGTGGAGAAAAGGCACGGCGGCGGGCACGCTTTGCAGGACCAGCGCGAGCAGTTCAATGACACCGGCGGCGGGGAAGCCGGCGACATAGACCACGAGGCTGCCATCGTCGATTTCGCGGACCTGGCGATTGAAGCTGGCGTAGTTCTCGATGGTGAGAATCGCGCTCGGCGCTTCAAGCAGGGCAAGTTCGCCAAGCATCTCGGGATGGAGCGAGGCAAAGGGGCGGGCGCGACCGTCAAGGAGGCGTCCGCTCGCGCCGTCGACAGCGACGGGTCCGCGAAGATGGACGGGGTGGCTGAAGCGCTCCAGTCCGATATGGGCCCAGATCAGGTCGGCGCTCGCATCCGGCTCGCCCAGCTGGATGCGGAGCGCCGCAGCAAGGCGGGAGGCGTGGCGATCAAAGGTCTTGCTGTCACGCGTGGCCTGGAGCGAAAAGGTGCGGGCGTCGAGGCCGCGGGCCTCGGACCGCGAAATCGCCGCCAGAAGCGTGAAGAATTCACGGGCCGCCAGCGTCTGGCTTGAGGCCAGGCGAAAGACGGCTTCGCGGCGCGCCCAGCGCGCTGTCATGTCCTCCAACATTGCGACCACCCAGGCTTCACCGGAGCCCGCCAGCGGCAACAGCTCCTCTTTGAGCCGCCTTGCACTCTCCGGCGCAGGGAGGCGTCCGAGCTGGGTGGCAAGTCGCTCTGGATCGCGAACACGGATCCGCTCGATCAGGTGGCGGCGTTCCCGTCTTCCCGACACCGCCTCAATCGCACCCGCGCGCTCTGCGGCGGCCATCACATCGTGGAAGCGCCGCACCTGGTCGGCGGTCGAGAGGAGATCGTAATCGGGGGCCGAGGAGGGTGGGCGGACGGCCAGCGGGTTGCGCTCGGCGCGTTCCAGCAGGGCTTCGAGCAGGGCCACGCCGACATCGGGAGAATCGGTCATGACGTGGTCTGCTGTCCCTCGCCCGCGATCAGCTCGGCTTTGAACTGGTCGAAGCCCTTGCGGTAGGGATCGGCGGCGGCAATGGTCTCGCGCGCTTTCGCGGTGAGAAATTC
>WQYW01000135.1 GCA_009781045.1 Alphaproteobacteria bacterium | reverse complement strand
GCGGTTAGGCGTGGATTGCGTAAGCTACAAATGAGGCCAGATTCCGTCCGCGCATTTTTCAGGCATAAGGATTGTAAGTACGCCGCAGCTTAAGGTCATCAATATTATGCACGGATTAGTATCTCCACGATCTCAGGAACGAGCGTGCGACGTTTCTCAACTGCCTGCGCACCGCGGCTTTCGAGGCGGTTCCAGCCTTTGCTCTCGGGCTGATCACCCTTCTCGGATCGCTTTTGTTACCTCCCCTCCTGATCCTTGCCACCACCGTTCTCTTTCGCACGCTGGTCGTTGCTCTCCCGAATTCCGATCCTGCTGGATTGATCATCCTTGCCGCCATCTTCCTTTGCGCGCTCCTTTTCGCCTTTCTCTCGATCTTCACCGCCGTCGCCCTCTTTTGTGCACTGTTCGTCGCCATCCCGGCCCGGAGACTGGAGCGAAGCGGCATATTCACCAGTGTCGCCAGAAGTTTCCACCTCACCAGAGGCCACCGCTATGAGATATTCGGAATCCTTGTCGGTCTCGTTCTCGGGGCCTGTTCTGCAACCACTTCTGCATCGGCAGCCGCGGGCGCGGCGATCAAATGGATTGCGACTCTTCCATTCCGTGATCTCGTTCCTCTCGTGAATTCTGCCGCTCCGCCACTTGTTCTGCTGCTCGCATTTTCCGTCATCTGCCTGACCTGGGGCTTTGCCCACGCCATCGCCTATATTGATCTGCGCGCCGCTGCAGAAGGTCGACAGCCCGATTTTCCTCCCTCACGGGTCCGCGCGGCACAACCCGCCGACACCCTTCCCGACCCCGGCACGCAACCCCCATGAGGGCCACGGTCCGCGGCAGAACCCTGGTCCATTGACCCGCGACTGGTCCAGGAGGCGCAACAGGAGGCCATTTCCTCCCTTTGCCGGAAACCAGGCCGTGGCGCCTGAGGCCGTTTTGTCGCCAATTTCCGCAACAGGACGCACACTCCTGTCGGAAAATCTGAGGCTCTTCGTATTGTGGAGCCGGGACAAAACCGCAGGTAACGGTTGCGAATGCGCACGTAACGGAGCCTTGAGCCCTCGACCCGTCATCGAACCTGCCTGCAGAAGCTTGCCGCACGAAACACAAATTCCAGCATTAACACCTGGCTGACAACACTGCGCGATATGGAGAATTCAGGAATTCGCCCAATCTGCTCACACAGCCTCCATAAACCTGGACAGGCATGGCAGGGAAACAGCGGACCCTCACCTGAATGCCACCCGCTATCCCGCCGCTGCCGCACTGTCATCGTCACACCGATGGCGCGGCGATCAACCGGGCAGACCCCCAACATCACACCATCGTGAGATCGTGAGATACACTGCTTCCCCGGCGACAGGCGGTGTGGTACACGCAGCGCCATGATAGCTGCCATCCTCGCTGTCCTTCCGATCCGATCACCGGCGTCAGAGCACGATACGCAGAAACAGTTTCATGACATCGAAGTCATTCAGTGAACCGAATTACCGACCGCAAATTCATTCGGCTAATCCCGGTCGCGGCTCCCATCTGACACTGGCATTCAGTAACGGCGACCGGGAGTGGTCGGAGGATGTCGATCTGGTCGAGGTGCTGCGCGAGACCCTCGCCGAGGCCGGCTGGAATACCGATCGGCGGGACGACTGGCTGGTCACCGATCGCGGGCTGTGGCTCCATCCGCAATGGACCTCGTTCCAGCCACGTGATGACGGGCATGTGAGTTCGAGCACTACGATCGAGGTGGCACACCGGGTCCTGCTGCCGGACCCCTGTTTTGAATACCAGCACAGCATTGGAGAAAGCTTTGCCGGCTCGGTGCGTTCCGGATTCCAGCAATGGGCCCGCATGGACTGGCTGGTGTTCGATGACCTGGCGGCTGGCAGCCTGCGTCATTGCAGCGCGATGGAGTTCAATTTCCCGGCCGGGAATGGCACCGCGGCCGGTCCGGAGCGCCGCCTGTTACTGGGGCCAGTGGCGCATCTGGTCCTGAAGGATGCGCCTCGGGAGCCGGGCGAGGACGAACATCCCTTCTGCCCCTGCTGCCTGTTCACGAATGCGTTTGAAGCCTTTGACACGCAGCTCAGGAGCGACCGCACCTTCGGTTTGCGCCTGTTCGCTGGACGGAACGCGGAGGGCAAGCTGCAGGCGGACTGCCGTGTCAATGGAGAGGACTGGCTTCCAGGCATGGAAGCGTTACGGGCTTATGCCGCAACCTGGCCTGATCGCGGACTGGAAACCCGCAAGCAGTATGTCCTGATCGGGCCAAAGCCCTGAGTCTTAAAGGCACCACAAATACGTTATGTCGGGCGGCCATCGATCAAGACATGTTGCTTTCGACGCTTTCGACCGTCGGCATTGATATTGATCGAGGTGAATGTGGAACAGCATGAATATCGCTATGCAGGACCACCATCGATCAGACACACTACCAACCGCGACCGACAGCGTTTCCGTGTGGCAGGCGATTCCGATCTCAGAAATCTGCTGGAGAACCTCGCCGGAGACCCCCACTTGCGCGGAGTCTTCACGATCACGTATGTCATTGACCGACAGGCCGAATTATGGATCGCGGACCGCCGCAGCGAGCACTTTGACTGCGCCGCCGGTGGCAGAGTGCTGGCTGCCGGCGAAATCGGCTTCGATGTTCTCTCCACGCCGATCGCCATTGCCGAAATCACGAACCAGTCCACCGGCTACTGCCCCGAACCCGGGTGCTGGAGGAACGTGGCTGCCGTCCTCGACCGCCTCCGCATTCCCCATCCACCCTGTTTCACATCGGCGTTTGAATTCCGCCGCTGCGACGCCTGTGGCGCGACCAATCTCATCAAGGAGGAGCTTTTTGAATGTGCCCTGTGCGGCGCAGCACTCAGCCGCAGCTGGAACTTCTACCTTTTCCAGAAATTGCGATGCCGCGTCTCGCGCCGCGGTCATCGACCCACGGTTGCCTGCCGCAAGTGATCCGCAACATCAACCAACTGGCTGCCAGGCGGGATGAACCGGCGCTGACACCGCCCCCTCTGGCGCGCGACCCCGTCTTTCGTGCCCACCGCCGGCGATCATCGCAAATCCTCTCTCCGTCCTGATTGCTCACTATCCTCAACTGCTGCGGCCAGAGCCGGGATCCCCCATGAGGCGATGGAGGGGCCTCTGGAACATCCAGATCGAAAGGCCTGTGACAACCCCGAGAACCATCAGCAGCAGAAAAAACTGCGCCAGATCCAGTATGTGGTTTTCATAGAGCGCGCCGATATATCCGGAAAGGACGTTTCCCAGAAAACTTGATATGAACCACAATCCCATCATGCGCGACACCATCCGCAGCGGCGCCACCCTGCTGACAAGCGACAATCCTACCGGAGACAGGTAGAGTTCGCCAACAGTTACAAACAGCACGCACAGCACCGGCCAGACCCAGCTCGCCTTTGGCTCGGCTTCGGTCACCAGAGCTGAGCCATAGGCCAGGATAATGAACGACAGCCCGAGAATGCAGGATCCGATCGCCATCTTGGCCACCGAGGACGGCTCCCTGCCCGTCCTGGCCTGGCGCGCCCAGAACATGCCGAGGAGCGGAGCCAACAGGAAGATGAACAGGGGATTGAACGACTGGAACCAGGTCGACGGCATCGCAAACCCGAACAGCACAGGCCAGGCGGTGTGATCGTCGACGAAGCTCTGCATGGTGTTGCCCTGTTGCTCATACACCGCCCAGAAAACCACGTTGAGCAGGCAAAGCCCGATCAATGCCAGAACCCGCTTCCATTCATCGGCGTTCAGCCGCTGACCGGCTGCAGCCAGCAGCTGGTTGCGGGCTTGCGGGGAGACGCTGTCTTCGGCCAGGAACCGCTGGCCCATCCCGTAGACCCCAAGCCCAAGCAGCATGCCGACGCCGGCGGCGCCGAATCCCCAATGCCAGCCCAGCGTCGAGGCCAGGGTTCCGCAGACAAAGGTGCAGAGAAACGCGCCCAGATTGATGCCCATATAGAAAATGGTGAAGGCGCCATCGCGACGAGGATCGTCTTCGGAATAGAGCCTGCCGACCTGGGTGGAAATATTCGGCTTGAAAGCGCCATTGCCGAGGATCAGAAACAGCAGTGCCAGGAAAAACCAGTTCTCGAACGCCATCAGGAAATGGCCGACCGCCATCAGAGTTCCACCGACGACCACGGCTTTGCGCTGTCCCCAGTAGCGATCCGCGATATAGCCACCGATCACCGGCGTGAGATAGACCAGCCCGGTGTACCAGCCATAGATGATGGAGGCGTAGCCACCGGGAGCCATGGCGGAACCATGACCGATCATATCCCGGATGAACGTCCAGCCCAGCACCTGATCGGGGTCGCCGGCGACCGTTGCGCCCCCGCCTCCCTGCAGAACCTGCCGGCTGGTCACAAACAGATAGTGGACCAGATAGAGTTTCAGGAGCGCCCGCATGCCGTAATAGGAAAAGCGCTCCCACATCTCGGTGAAGAAAAGAATGAAAAGTCCGACCGGATGCCCGAGAAAGGTCCGATCCTCCCGGACGGCAGTTTCGGACACAGCATCCGGGTCGGTCAGCGGGTAGTTTGGAGAACTGTCTCGCATTGCAAAACTTTCGGGCCAGCAACGGGACGTTTCCCGCCATCGGCTGCGGAGGCGATCCGTCCCCGCCCCCGGCTTCTACACCATCAGGCTGGGTCGAACCTGCGAAATGGCGGCCCGCCTGGCACGCGCGGCGCTTCCTGTTCGGCGCTCCAGCGACTGGGGGCCGGCAGGGAGGGGATCCGAATGAAACACACAAGCCCAGGCGCGATTGAACGCGCGGCGGATCATAGCCTGCGTGCCGAGATGGCGCATCGACACTGCCGGATCGGCAGACGAAGACCCCCCCCCGACACCGCGGCACGGGCAGGCAAAACCGACGTCACGGGCAGCAAGCCGGCACAATCAGGGGTCGGGACGATGCCTTGGGTTCCGTATGGCTTGGGTTCAGTTTGGCTGGGTTCCGTATGGCTGGCGTGCCGCCCCCTCCGCTTGCCCCCCCTTCAATCCGGTTACTGGCGAAGCTTGCGCAACAGATCCTGATAATAGTCGGCGACGTTCTCCTCATCGGCTCCGGTAATGCGCGCACGCACGCGCAACCACGGCCAGAACGTCAGCCCGCCGTCAGCCCGCAATCCCGGCACCTTCTCCTCCCCCAGAGTCACGATGCCCCATTGCGCGCCGTAATTGCGGCGAAAAACTTCACCAATATAGCTGCCAAAGCCGATTGCCGAGGCCGTCACCTGGTTCTCGGTCGGTTTGGGATCGTCGGCAGAATAGCAGGCCCGCAACCACGCCAGCGCCTTTTCAACCTCCGCGACGCTGTCATCGGACCAGTCGAGGTCGAGGCCGAAATGGGTCTTCGCCAGCTCGACCGCATCAAGCGCGGAACCTGTGGCGATCTTCTGGATGTTGTCGTCGGGATCGAACGAGCAGGCCATCTTCGCTTCAGCCACCAGAGCCTCCTTACCGGTCCATGACGCGAACCCGGGTAACCCCGACGCCGGAAAATGCGCCAGGGACTCCCCGGGATCAAGGGCCTCACCGCGCCCGCGATGAGTTCCACACCCCTTCGATGTTGACGAATGTCTGCCTGCCCCGGACTTTCAGGGTTGGCGCGGGATCAGTCCACCCGCGCCACCACCGCGATCTTGCGGATGCCTTTGTTGCGGTAGGCATCAAGGAAGGCATAGTAATTGCGGAACGATACGCAGCCGTTCGACGCCCCCTTCGATCCCAGCATGAAGGTATGTGCCAGGAGACCGTCGCGGCCATAGATCGCCTTCTCGCCCCCCATCGGCGTCAACCGCAGGGCGGGTACGCCATGGAACAGCGATTCGCGCGGCTTGAGGCTGTAGATATGCGGGGGTGTCACACCCCGCATACGGATGCTCGCCGAACGCGGATTGTCCTGGTTGACGCCGAGGCCGGAATGCGCTTCCAGTTTGCTGCCATCCGGCAGATAGACCGTCCTGGCGCTGATGTCGTAGACCGCTGTGGTGCGGTCATAGGGCGGTGCCCCGCCGAACATCGGATTCTGTTCCCGGGGCGCGATGCTGGCGGTCATGCTTTCATCCGCCATGGCATAGGCAAGCAGGCCACTCGACTGCGGCTTGCCCCACAGTTTTTCGACCATCGACTGCCTGCCCTCGGGGGTGATCGACATCACCGCGGCCTTGGCACTGTCGCGCGCAGCTGAGCGCGACTGCATGGTCTGCGGCTGTTCGTTGAGAGCAAGCTGGGTCTGAGCCGGCTGTGACCGCTTCGGTGCCGGTGCCTGCCTGACGACGTCGGCAATCCGGACCTCGGCGCTGCCCTCATGGGTTTCGATCACGTCATTATTTTCGCCGACCGCGGCCGCAAAGCGGGCATTGAACATCTCGCGGGAGACCGGTGCCGCCACCTGGACCTCATCGGGCTCGTAGGCTTCGCTGGCCACAGGACCGCCGGCATCAAAACGTGCGGCGAAGTCCTGCCTGGAAACTTCATCGCTGGCGAGCATGTGGCGTGACGAGGCCGGTGCCGGAGATGGCGGGCTGACAGAAACCGCCCGGGTCGAAGCCACCCGGTTCGATGCCGGTTTTCCCGCAATCCTGGCGGGGCTGGGCCTGCCCGCAACCTGACGGGCACTATTGCCCGCCGCTTCATCGAAAGCCCCATCCATCCTCGGATAGACGCTCGACATGAAGATGGTCGAATAGACGATCAAACCGCTGCCGGCTGCAAAACAGCCGAGAGCCACCGCGCCAAGAATGCCGCGGGGCGTCACTTTGCGGGAAAACTTTTTCTGTGGTGTCCGTGCCGCGATGCCGCGTGCAGCGTTACTCTTACTCATTCGCCTTCCGTTCGGGACGGTTTCCCTTAAGTACTTCCCTTCAATCCAATCCGGCAGGTCAAATTCCGGTTCAGCATCCTGCATAAGCTCCGCGGCATCATTAAGGCGACTTTTCGTTAAATGTGGCTTAATTCACCGCCACGCCCCAACGTGCCGAAGGTGGAATGCACCCATCCTAAGGCAATTTTAAGACGGCGGTAATGGATCAGATCGGGAACATGACCCCCGGGAACAGGATTAACGAAAGTTAACATTACAATGATACCCTTCAACGATTGCTGTGAACGGTTACGTCTCGTTAGCCCGACCAGTTAACGTCGCCAGCAGGCGCCTTTCCGACTCAGCGCAATTCTGCCGCGCCCCCTCACCGACAGGCGTCAGCGCGACAATTCCGGCGGCGGCGACCGGTCGAGAACGTCACCTTTGGCGCCCTCCAGGAGCGAAATGGCATAGATCTCGATCACCAGAGGCCCCCGCTTGCGCGGCAATCGTGCAAGCTCGGTGACCCGCTCGAAGCCCTGTTCAAGGAAAGGCGGGCGTGTGGCGCCTGGTGCGTCGACATAGAGCAGTTTTCCCGCCAGCAGTTCCGGAGCCGGCTCAGGGCTGTTGACCCAGCGGATACGCTGGCCCTGCTGCACCACACAGACATCTGCCGGCAGATAGAAAGCCAGCCACGACGTCGTGCCGTAGTCGGATGCCAGCACACAGCTGGCCCCTTGGGCACGGCGGATTTCCTCGATTCCCCTGGCAAGTTCCGGCCAGCCGACCCCGACCGTGCGCACGGTGGCATCCCGGCGGTAGCCCGACAGAATTCCGGTATTGGCCTGCACCGTCACGGCGACAAACATCGCCACACCGAGCGGCACCGCCCAGCGCAGGCAGAAATCGCGCAGACGCAGCCACCGCGCGCCTGCCTCACTGTGCCAACCGGCCACCGCGGCCGCCAGTGCGAGCGCCGGATAGACCGGCGCAAACCAGTTGGCCTCCACCCGGGCGTGCAGCGCATGCCAGGCGAAATAGACCACGATGGTCCAGAACATGCTGTTGATCAGCACGCGGGCGCGCGCCGTGCCGGCCCGGCGGCGCGCCAGAAGCCACAGCCCCATCGCTGCGAGGATGAAAACCAGGGGGGTGGCGAACACGAACTGGGTAGGAATCAGTTCCAGAACAAAGACGGGCCTGAATCCCTCGACCCGGGCCCGACCCACGGTCTGTTTGAGGATCGATACCCATTGATGCTGCGCGTTCCAGATCAGCACCGGGGAAAGAACGGCAATCCCGACCACGCCGCCGACATAGGTCCAGGGGGATCTCAGCCAGCGCCTGAGATCGGGAATGAGGACCAGCCAGATCAGGATCGCCGGCCCGAAGAACATCGCCGAATATTTCGACAGTCCCGCCGCGCCCACTGCCGCGCCCACCGCCAGCCACCACGCCCCCCGCCCGCTGTCGGCCAGTTTCGCCAGGAAAAACAGCACGAAACTGGACGCCACCAGCAACGGAGCGTCGGGGGTCACGATCATGGTGCCGACCGCCACCATCAGCGTGACATTGCCCAGAACCGTGGCGAGCGCAGCCAGCCGCGGGTTGGCAAACAGCAGCTGCGCCGAGCGGTAGAGCGCGTAGCTCATCGGCAGGCCTGAGAGGATCGACACCACGCGGACGCCGAAGGCGGTGTCGCCGCCGATCATGGTCCCGGCGCGGATCACCAGTGCCACCATCGGCGGGTGGTCGTAATAGCCCCCGGCGAGATGGCGCGACCACATCCAGTAATAGGCCTCATCGAAGGTCAGCGGGGTGAGCGCAGCCGCCACCAGACGCAATGCCACCAGTGCCAGCACTGCGAGCGCGGTATTGCGCGCGATCCGAGTCTCCTCCGTCTGCATCAGCCTACCGCTTGCGCCACACGAACAATCCGGACATCGCATAGTTCCACACCACACCCATGACCGCCCCCGCGACTCCCGCAAGCCACCAGATGTGCTGTTCGCCATAGACTGCGAAGGCGACACCGACATTGGCGAGCAGGCCGACGCTGCAGACGACATAGAAGCCGATCAGACCGCCGAGCAGAGCCCATCCCTTGAGGCGCTGATCGCGATAGGTGAGGAAGTTGTTGAGAATGAAATTGCTGGTCATGGCCACCGCGGCGCCACAGAATTGCGCCAGCGCGAAGGCCGCGTGGAGGATATTGAGCACCACGTAAAGCGTTGCCAGATGCACGAAAAGACCGGTTGCGCCGACAAACGCGAACAGCAGGAAACGCAGCGACACCACATCATTGCTGCGCTTGGCGAGCAGCAGGCCGATAAAGTCCAGCACCACCATGGAATCGAGCTTGCTTTCACCGTGCTGACGCTCCCCGAAGAGATAGGGAATCTCAACCGTGCGCAAATTCCCCCGCGCGGTGGCGACGATATCAAGCAGGATCTTGAAGCCGTGGACCGAAAGCCGCGGTGCCAGTTCCTCGAAGCGGTCGCGCCGGATCATGAAAAAGCCGCTCATGGGATCGGCGATTTTGACCCCCAGCATCCGGCGCGCCATCTCGGTGGCCAGCGCACTGCCACCGGCCCGCTTCCGGTCGAAACCTTCTCTGCTGTAGCCTTCGATATAACGGCTGCCGACCACAAGCTCCGCCGTGCCGTCATGCAGGAGTTCGAGCATCTTCGGCAGCCGGGTCTCGTCGTGCTGGAGATCGGCATCCATCACCGCGACGAAGGGCGCGCTTGAGGCCAGGATGCCCTCAATACAGGCCCCCGACAGGCCACGGCGCCCGATACGACGGATGCAGCGCACCCGCGGATCGCGGCGGGCAAGATCGCGCACCACATCGAAAGTGCCATCGGGCGAGTTGTCGTCGACGAAGATGACCTCCCACTCCACACCCGCAAGCGCTGCCTCCAGTTTGCCGGTGAGCACGGCGACATTGTCGCGCTCGTTGAAAGAGGGCACGACGATCGTCAGCTCAACCGCGCGCGCACCGGACCCGGCGGCAGAAGATGGCGGCTGCAAAGTGCTGGTTTCATTCATGGCAGTTGCCCAGGTTGATTCACTTCGCGGGAATGCGAAAAGCGCGAAGGACGGTCTGTCCAGACGACAGGCAGGTCCGAATTGACGTCTCTCACGGCTCTGTGGTTCCCATTTGCGGTGGCAAAGTCAACGCGGCTCGGCTGCCCGTTCAGGGCTTTTCGGGAACGGGGGTGGAAAACATGACGACAGCCGGATCCCGGCACTCACAAGTTCAGGAGCTTGCGGACCCGTGCGCCCCACAACTCTCAGGCAACACATGAGCCCACCCGGCGCAGGCCGAACGGTCTGCATGAGAATCCGCATCATCGTAAAGCGCGCGCACGCGCCCCAGGGCTCGCAGAGTTGCCTGGACCCTGCCCCCCTTTTCGGCTGTCGCGTCAGGCAGCGACGATCTAATTCGGCACTTCGCGGATGACCGTTCTCCCGGCACCGCTCTCGACCCCTGCCGGGGCTGCCACGGCACTGTCGGCCACAGCCGGCGCGGCCACGACGCTATGCTCGGCAATCTGCCTCGGTGGCGCCTGACGGTCCATCGGCCCCGACAGGATGGCAACGCCCAATACCAGCATGGCAACAATGGCGCCGACAATACCACCTACTCTCTTTGACGACATTCGTCCCCTCCTTCAAAGCCCGCAATTCGAAACCTGAGGCCTTGAAATCCACCCGTCACTGAAACCCGAAACTCAAACCGGGCTTTAAGCCTCAACCACCAGCCGAAAACCCGGATTCTGAACCCGAAACGGGAACCCGCCGGAATTCCCCGCTCCACCTGTTGCGGATCCTGCATTATCACACCACAGGGCCTGGTCGATAGGCCATTGCCGCCACAGTCCGAATCGGAAAATCCGGACCGCGCGCGCCCCCCGCACCGATCAAAACCTGCGCCGCTCCGTTTCCCCCACCCTGGCGGACCCCGCCGCCTCGCTTTGCTGGGGGTCTGGCTTTTTTGTCCGGGGGGGCCCTGCCACCGGGCTTTGCGCGAGATCAAATCTTCTTCGTGAAGGGGGCGCGCCAGTCGTCAGTCCAGAGTGCGGCGGAAGCGCCGGACCGCGATCAGCATCGCCACCCCCATCAGGGCGGCAAGCGCGACCACCTCGTGCTGGAGATTTGCCAGCGTCGCCCCCTTGAGCATGATGGCCCTGATGATGCGCACATAATGGGTCAACGGCAGCAGTTCGCCGATATATTGTGCCCAGCTGGGCATGCCCGCGAAGGGAAACATGAAGCCCGACAGCAGGATGCTGGGCAGGAAGAACATCATCGACATCTGGATCGCCTGCAGCTGGTTCTGCGCCACAGTCGAGAAGGTGTAGCCGATGGCCAGATTGGTGGTGATGAACAGCAGCGACAGCGCACCGAGGGTGAACATGCTGCCGAGCACAGGCACCCCGAACACCCCGACCCCGACCCCGATGATCAGCGTGCCCTGGACAAAGCCCACCAAAACATAAGGCACGATCTTGCCGAGCATGACCTCTACCGGGCGGATCGGCATCGACAACAGGCTTTCCATGGTGCCGCGCTCGGTCTCCCGGGTCACCGAAAGCGCGGTGAAGATCAGCATGGTCATGGTCAGGATGGTACCGACCAGACCGGGCACAATGTTTAGCGGGGATGAGCCGGCGGGATTATAGCGGGCATGAACCCGGATCTCGAAGGGCAGCGCCGGCGGCGGGCCGACATTGAGATCATGCTGCAGCGAGGTCTGCACCAATACGTTGAGGGCGCTGAGCGCCGAACCGGCGGCGACCGGATCGGTGGCATCGGCGGCCACCAGGAGCGCCGGGTACTCGCCACGGCGCACCGCGCGTTCAAAGCCGCGCGGGATTTCGACCCCGAACAGCACCTTGCCGGACTGCAACAGCTCATCGAATTCCTCGACGCTGTGGACCTGGCGGGTGAATCGGAAATAGGCGGTGTTTTCCATTGCCTTGAGGATGGACCGGCCAAGATCGCTGTCTTCCTGCAGCAGCACCGCCGTCGGCAGCTGGCGCGGCGTAGTGTTGATGGCGTAGCCAAAGACCAGAAGCTGCACCAGCGGGATCATAATGATCATCGCAAAGGACACCCGGTCTCGCCGCAGCTGCAGGAACTCCTTGACCACCATGGCATAGGAGCGGCGCCAGAAACCGAAGTGCTTGCGGGTCTCGAGCGGCTTGTTCCGGGCGCTCATCGGAAGTTGTCCCTGGAACGATTCATGAGTTCTATGAACACGTCCTCGAGCGAGGGCTGCGATTTCTCCCAGCGCAGGCCGGCCCGGGTCCCGGTGTCACCCCGAAACGGCGCAATGCTGGCTTCCATGGCGGCAAGGTCGCGTCCCGAGACGTGGAGCGAGGCGCCGAAAGGAGCCACCATGTCGATCCCGGGCCGCCCCAGAAGCGCCCGGCCAAGTTCGGTGAGCATCGGGCCGGTCACGGTATAGGTGGAAAGCCTGGAATGGGCGATCACCGCATCGACCGTGCCGCGGGCCAGCAGCTGGCCATAGGCGATATAGGCGATCTCATGGCAGCGCTCGGCCTCGTCCATGTAATGGGTCGAAACCAGCACGGTCAGGCCGCTGGCGGCGAGGGCATGAATCTCGTTCCAGAAATCGCGCCGCGCCTTGGGGTCGACGCCCGCGGTGGGCTCGTCGAGCAGCAGCAGCGAGGGATTGGGCAGCGTACAGGCACCAAGGGCAAGACGCTGTTTCCAGCCTCCGGACAGTTCGCCCGCCAGCTGTTCCTCCCGTCCCGACAGACCAAGCCGCGCAATCATCTCCCGCGCCACCCTTCTCGGACTGCGCAGGCCATAGAGCCGGGCAACGAATTCCAGATTCTCGCGCACCGAGAGATCCTGATAGAGGCTGAAACGCTGGGTCATATAGCCGACCCGGCGCTTGATAAGCTCGCTGTCCCGGCGGATATTGAAGCCAAGACAGTTGCCCTCGCCGCTGTCGGGCGTCAGCAGCCCGCACAACATGCGAATGGTCGTGGTCTTGCCGCTGCCGTTGGGACCGAGAAAGCCGAAGATCTCACCACGCCTGACCTGCAGTGACAGGTCGCGCACCACGGTGCGGCCGCCAAAAGATTTGGTCAGCCCCCTGACATCAATGGCGATATCACCTGCAGCAGGCTTTTTCACTTCGCAGCCTCGGGCGCGCTGGGCTCTGTGACCCGGGGCTCCTCAACCCTGGGTTCCTCAACCCTGGGCTCCTCAACCTTGGGCTCCTCAACCCTGGGCTCGGGGGCAACGGGCTCGGGGGCACTGGGCTCCGCAACCTTGGGTTCTGGAGCCTTGGGTTCTGGAGCCTTGGGTTCTGGAGCCTTGGGTTCTGGAGCCTTGGGTTCTGGAGCCTTGGGCTCCACGACCCTGGGCGCGGCAGCCCGAGGCGCTGCCGCCTTGGGCGCCGAGGCCTTGGGTTCCACCGCCTTGGGTTCCACCGCCTTGGGTTCCGCGACCTTGGGGGCGGCACCCTTCTGGTCGGAGGTTTTGGGAATGCGGAAGACCGACACCGGTTGACCGACCCGCAAGGCATCCGGTCGTGTCGGGCGGGCCTGGATCAGATAGACCAGCTTGCTGCGTTCATCGAGGCTGTAGATCACCGGCGGGGTATATTCCGCGGTGAAGGCGATGAAATAGATCCGGGCGGTCAGATCCTTCGAACAACTGTCGCAGGTCACACTGACCTCATCGCCGATCGAAAACTTCGCGAGTTCCGTCTCCGGAACGTAGAAGCGCACCTTCATGTTGCCTGGCGGCATGATCGAGATCACCGCGCGCTGTGCCCCTACAGTTTCGCCCTCGCGGAAATAGACCTGCTGGATGGTTCCCGCCACCGGAGCAAAGGCCTTGCGCCGCGCCAGCTGGGTCTGCGACGTCACCACCCGTGCCTCGGCCACCCGCAGATCGGAGATCGCCACATCAAGCGCGGCCTGGGTCCCGGCACCGGTCTTGCGCAGCGACGACGCACGCTCATAGGCCTGCTCGGTATTGGCCAGCATCGCCTTGTTCTGATTGAGATCGGCCAGCTGGAGGTCATCATCGACGGTGTAAAGCGAATCGCCCACCTTGACCTCGTCCCCCTCCCGAACCGAGAGCCTTGTGACGCGGCCGAACTCATCAGGACTGACGAAGATCATATCGGCCTCGACCCAGCCCTGGAAACCACGATTACCGAAACTGCCGCAGCCTGCAAGCGCGGCCGCAAGTGCCACCAGTGCCATACGCGGGAAGGTCCGCGACATCACGCCGCCCCTTTCGTTCTACCCAAAAATCAGATCAAGATGGACCCGTACCATCGCCTGTACGTCGAGCGGTGCATGGTTTGCGAACAGACTCTGCCATATCACCCCCATCAGCGCGCTGGCGACCATGATCTGAGGAAAGCGCGCCAGTCCCCGCTCTGTGATCTCCCCGCGGGCAATCGCCAGTTCAATCAGGAACCGCATGCCTTCGATGCCCTTCGACACCACTTCGCGGTAGTAGAAATCGCCCACCGCCGGAAAGCGTGGCCCTTCGGCCACGATCAGCCGCACCAGGTCGCCGCGCCGTCCGATCGCGACATTGTGAAGAAAACCCGCAATCCGGGTCTCTATATGTTCGCGAACCGAACCTGCGGGTTTGCCACCGAACTGCGCCACTACCGGCACCATGACGACGCGGACCAGTTCCTCAAACAGCGATTGCTTGTCTTTGAAGTGAAGATAGATCGTCCCCTTGGCGACCCCGGCGCGCCGCGCGATGTCGTCGAGCCTTGTGGCAGCAAAGCCTCTTGTGACGAACTCCTCCAGCGCCGCATCAACAATGGCCTGGCGCCGCTCGGCGGCGCGAGAGGCGCGGCTTGAGCTTGCGGCTCTGGGTGAGGTCTGGGCCATGACCCGACATCTGACCGACCGGTCAGTCACTGTCAAGCGAAGCATAGTGCCGATGCATTGGATTTCGCCTCGAGGTTCGCCTTCGCTAACGAAACGGCCCATAAGCTCGTCCCATTGGCGAGATATCGAGCATTGGGGGTGGTTTGGCGCTATCTGACAATTTTTCAGGCAAACTCCACATCGCCCGTCACTGGGCGGCTGTTTACGGCGTCAGCGACGGCGCACCCTGGATCGCACACCAGTTCGAGTTGCTGTTCGGCGAAAACCACTCATTTACTGTTGATCTTTTCCATGTTTGCGAACACCTCGCGGAGGCTGCGCTCGCCTTCGTGGCGAACAAAGACGATGTGCGCAAATGGG
>WQYW01000134.1 GCA_009781045.1 Alphaproteobacteria bacterium | reverse complement strand
TTTCAAATTTGCGTTCGTTTTGCGAGGCTTTTGGGTTTGGAGTCCTGCGACGGAGAAATTTTCTATCGAAAACCGGGCGGTCGCAGAAATTTGCGTCCGTGATCCTAATTTTGGGACAGACACGAACTAGTGTTCAACGACACCCTTTCAAGTCCTTCGAAAAAACTAATTCCCATGAACGTTGCTGAATATTCTCTCTGATCACGCACCATACGCCACGGCGTTCCGCCCGCTTTATAGTAAAGGGCGCAAAAGAAATTCCATGCGCGCGTTGCCTCATCCTGCACCCTTCGTGTCGAAAGTTCAGAGAACTTTCGTTTGACGACTGCATCGTTGTCGTAAGTGGTTGGCCACACTATTTGTATTGGGATTCGCAAGGCAATAGTCCCTGCTTTCAGCGCCCCCCGGAAATTCTCAATCTCCCGATCAATTGCAGGAACGTCTTCCACGTCTTTCTCTTCGCCATCTTCCGAGTCGTCATCGCACGGTTGACCCCTCATGTTACTCACTCGCTCAACAATCTCAACCGGAAGTGCGCATATAACCACCTGAGGCGGCCGGTCCTCCTCCGCGAGTTCCCTGATCTCGTTCGTGAAAGCTTCGACAGCGAGCGATACGGCCGTCTCGTCGTCTTTCTCCGACACAATGCGCGAGATCATGGATTGGGAAAGTGTTCGGACGTGACGCAAGCCAACATCGAAACTGCAGCGAAATGGCCCAAGGATCGTACTGCCAGGAAACTCTGGAAAGAGGTTCGGCTGGCGACTTTTCTTCGCTGGAATCCCAGATTCGCATCGGCGCAGCCAGTCGCAAAGCTTTCCGGCGGAATGGGGAGAACCGACAACGCCAAGCAGGACTTCCTTTGTCCTCTCGGTGCAGAAATCGACAGGACCGTAATTCATCAGCCCAAAGCGCACGTCAACGTGCCGACCGTTAACGGCGAATTCGAGCAGCGGTTCCGGAAGATGGGAGAGTTCAAAGGAGTTCAAGCTGCGCCTTTTCCATTCTCGTCTTTTCGTCGTTATCTTCGTTCTCTCGCCAGAGTTCGTCCGGGAGGCCGAAAGGTAACTCGAGTGCCGGAACCGTGGTGAAGACGAGAGGATCGTTGCGCAACAGATCCGGCTCCCGAACCAAAAAAGCGGACCACATACCTACGTGACCGCGGATGCTCTGGTTCGTTTCCTTCCGCTTTATTCCGCTCAACCAATCGGCGGCGTATCGGTAATCGTGGTACCCGTCAGAAGTGAAGTGGTAGGTGGGTTCGACCGCCAAATACCATTGGCCAGAGATCCGAACGAAGCTAGCATGGAAGGCGTCGTGCCGGAAACACACCGGTTTGTGGTCACCCTCACGTTTGTATGATTTTACGACTTTTCTAGACGTGTTCTTGACGAATGAACGGTAGGAATAGTCCCTGCTCGACTTGCCCTTATCAAGTTTCCAGAACAGGTACCGACCGGCCCTCCAGTAAACTAATGACTCCCGAACCATTTCGCTGAGCGTCCTGCTCAACAAATCGACAAACACCCTCCGCGTGACCTCGCCTTCAGACTCGATCCACTCCAAGGTATCGATTTCCTCCTCACTGCCTTCCTTAATGAAATCCTGAAATAACGGTATCGAGATATCACAAAACCTAAAGATCTTCTTGCCACGCAGAACCCAGTCGACCGGCACGGCCTGATAACTCTCAACCAATGCCTCCCGAACCTCCGAATAGCTTAAAGTCGTTTCCGCAACATGTATCCTTGGTGGAAAAGCAACCTTCAGCAGGTTGGTGTCGAGGGCTTCGGCAAGACGTGTCGACGGAACCACCATTCCAGGTGCGGAAAAGTTCGCAACTGCGGACGCAAGCCCAGGTAGGGCAGCCTCGTTCAGAGCATCCTTCACCTTATCGAAAATCACCTTGCGTGACCGTCTGTGATCAGCATCCGCGAACCAAGGCTGAAGCGCCTTCCAGAAGATCTTTTCGTCGCTCAGTCGGGCGACGAAAAGAACGACAGGTAGGTTCGACTCGAGCCAATAGTCCAAGTCGTTCTGCTTGCAGAGGTAACTGAAGCCTTCGTTGGTTTCCTCGGTGAACCTACCTTCCTTTTGTGTCTTCAGTTGCGCTGTGATCCACTGCGCGCGGACCTCGGTCGTTTGAGGATCACGAAGTTCAAGAAAACCGTCGATACCGGCATCAAGCGGACCGTTGGCTTGGAAGGTTAGACCGACCGAAAGAAGCCGCAACCCCAGCAGGTGAACGCCCTGCTGACCGATCCGTTGCTGCTCCGAAATTTTCTTCGGCATCCCTGTCTCACCCACAAATCAACTGGATATCAAACACGCCGCCTGATCCGGTGTCTATCCTGTATTTGAATTTCTCCACAAAAAAGCAGAAAGCAGGCACAATCAAACCCCAACGTCGACCCCGGTCTTCGTGAAGAAGCGTTTGAATGACTATCTCCAGTGCTGGACAACCCAAGACTGAAGGCTGCCAACAGCGCTTGATCAAGCATCACAGTACTTGCGGTGTCTACCAATCGAACAACGGGTGTCGCTCACTGCTCAAACCCCGTCGATTCAGTCCTGAATTTCAATTGCTTCGCGTTGTCACGGATAACTCCAACCTCGCTCTCGGGAAAACCGTTCGGTGCCTCTGCTTCGATCTCAAGTCTCAGCGTCAACTTCACGCCTTCGGTGCGCTGCAACTGCGTGATGACATTGTTCAGGATCGCCTCAAATGCTTTCGCAGGGCGAACCGTATCGATTTCGACGGAACCGAAGAACCGGCACGGATCCTTCGCCTTGGAGCCCCCCCCGGAAGCATCGCTTCCCTGGTGCCCCGTTGTGGCGCCCGTGGCTGTCCCTCCCGTCGTTGCCCCACGAATGTTCGTGGGCATGACATCGGCTGTCTGCTTCAACTGCTCAAGCGCTTCCGCAGCCCGCACCAGGAGCGCTGACGGTGGCATTGTCTCCGGCGGGCTCCTGGCCCATGTCAGGTTCTGGTAGCGTCCGGTGGATTCATCAAAGCCATCAGCATAACCGAATTCCGGGTCAAGTCGGCTGACAGCCTCCTGAATTGCACCGCGCAACGCCACGCTATCGCGCAGTTTTGGCAAATAGACAAAAGAGGAAAACCAGCCTGCAACCTCATCGACGCCAAGATGTGCCCGATCCGAAGGCCAGATCGGATTCAGAGCCAGCCACAATCGATCCGCGCCAAGCTTCTCCTGGAGGAACCCGTCGGCCTTCTTCTTGCTATAGACCGTAACGGGCACTTCATCCCGGTTTCTGGCCGTGATCAGATCGTGATCGAGATCAAAGGGTTTCCCGGCAGTCTCGCTTTTCACCGGATAGAGAATATGATTCCAGGCAGAGCGGATCGCCTTCTGCGCCGCATCCTGGTTGTTCTTCGCCTTCTCCCTGGCGTCGCTGATCTGACCGCTCGGAAGCTGTTTCTTGAGCTGTTCGTCGCCTGCAATTTCCTCCCACGCCATCGCTTTTCGCATCACCTCGCGGGCAATGACCAGCAAAGCCTCGTCGGCCGCCACGAAAATCAAACTGTTGCGGTTCTGACGCTGGGTGGCCCTGCATCTCAGAAGCGTGTCCGTCACCACGTCGATGGCGGAAGAATTCTGGGTTCCCTTTCCCGCATGGGGGCTCCCAGGCCCGAGGATCACGAGCGACAGAACATTCGCCTCCTCAATGGTGATGGGGTCATCGGGTGCGGCGTGGACACGATGGAACCCGCCCTTCTGGGAGGCGTCCTGGCGCAACACCCTGACAATGGCCTCATCGACCTCATGGCCCGGCAGCGCCTTCGCCCGATCGTCAGCCAGCCGGTTCAGCGTGGGCTGGGTTGAGAACCAGTAGCGTCCAGCCTGCTCGTAAAGATAGGTCGCCTGTTCTGCCAGTTCCCGCAAAGCGTCCCCGAAAACCTCCAGCTGATCGCCAGGCTCAGCACAGGCAAGCCGCAAGCCCCGAGCTGTAAGGCCGGCATTGGGCTGACCGACAAGCGGTGCCGAGCAGAGGAACACCGCCCTCCCCGCTCGTGTTGCCGCGCGCGCCTGCGAAATGCGCCTGCCTGGAACTGCCTCGATCCGTGCGGGCAGCGAGGCATCGCCATCAACCTCCTTGTCGACAATCGCTCCAAAGGCCGGATCCAGCGGATAGAGCACGCTCGCCCGCACCCGTTCATGGGCAACCGGCACACGTGCTGGCGTGATCAGGGGATCCGAGACCCGCGAATGCCAGAGCACACCGACCACATTGGCCATGAACCGCAGGACACCGCGGGTGCGCTGGAACTTTTCCAGGCTTGCCCAATCCTTCGACAGGCGCTCGAAAAGCTCGGGATGGATCGGGTACGACAGCCGCAGCAATTCCTCGTAACGCTTTTCCTTGGTCTCCGGCGGAAACTCGGTCTGGTTCTTGCGATAGAGGTCGTGGAACGCCTTGACGGTCTCATCACGGGCCTTTTCACCGTCCGCTTCGAGCGGCTGGAAAAGCCGTCGGCGGATGATTTCATAGGTCTCGTCGCCGGAGGCCGGCAGCCATGGCGACTGCACACGCCCGAACACCTTCTCCAGCCGCAACAACGCTTCCCTGCCCTTCTGGCCGCCGACCTCGGAATCGCTCTCCCGCAGCGATCCAACCACCAGCGCGGTTGGCACCATCTTTGCAGCTTCTGTAAGCGACTGAATAAATGAAAGAAAAGCTTCGAACCGGTCCTCGGGCAACTGTCGTGCAAAGGCCACGAGTTCATCGAGCAGGATGATCGATGGCCCGGCGAGCCTGAGTACCTCAACCATCAGTTCCGAACCGGGATTGGTCCGCGCAGCTTCCGACTCGGCCACCAGCTTCAAGCCCTCATCGCCTGCCAGCCGCCAGGCGATGTACCCCCACAGCGTATAGAGCTGCGGCCCATCCTTTCGATTGAGCGCCGCATCCGGCCCTTTGGACGTGCCGACAAAAGCCGCCACCTTCGGCCGCTTCCAGCTCTTCACGCCCGCAGCCTCAACCAGGGGCGCCAAACCTTCCAGATGGTTGAGATCCTTGACCTGGCCCAGATGATACACCGCAAGCATCGTGTGGGTCTTGCCGCCACCGAACGACGTCTGCAGGCCAACCACCGGGTCACCGCCCGTCCCGGCAAGGCGCTGCAGGCTGGTGGTCAGGATCCGCTTCAGTCCTTCGGTCAGAAAAGTGATGCGGTAGAAGCTCTCCGGCTGGGCATAATCCTCCGTCGCCTTCCCGGAATCCACCGCAAACAGGTCGGCGGCAAACTCCGCCTCCTTGAAACGGTTGGCAAGCACGTCCGGATGCGGGAGAGCAACTTCGATCCACGGTTTAAGCGATTTTCCAGCCGCATCAACGCCCGGGAGGTCAAGCTTTTGCCCGACCGGTTCCGCAACAGGTGGCTTGGCCGCCACCGCACCCGATTTGCGCTGGGCGTCGTAGAGATCCTTCAACTCGGAAATCTCGGTGGTCGGTGCCTTCACCAGCTTCAAAAGATGATGCATGGCATCAAGATAGCGCAGTGTCTCATCATCCTGGAGCCCAACTGCAAGATGCGAAATCGCATTGCGGGCTTCCAGCGCCACCGACGTAAAGTTGCGCACCTTCTGCTTGTCAGCGCGGCCAAAAGCATCGCCAAACACATTGTGCCAGTTATCGATGATGGTCTTTAGAAGCCCATAGGCATCAAGCTGGGCTTTCGGATCCCCACCAACGGAACGGCTGGCATGAGGCAGCCAGTTCGCACCGAACCTGCCCTTCATCCGGGCTTCGACAAAAGGTCTCAACCCTTTCTGAAGGTGGAACAAACCGTCCTGCACCCTGCGCAACGTCTCTTTTTCACCCGACACCACAGCCTCCCCCGTCCCCTAAATCCTACAGCACCATTTCGTCCTGTATCTCGCCTGCCCGAGCGATCTCTCTGGATGCCCGATCCTCGATCCTCGGCCACTCTTCGGCGAGTTCATTGTAAACGCGAGCCTCGTCCGACCACCCCTTTTTCGACGCGATCTCGTAAAGCCGATACGCAAGCGCGCGCGCGTCGAACGACTTCGACCCCATCTCCGAGACCAGCATCGCAGCTGCCCGTTCGCCACCATCCTGTGCACGGAGCACCCGCGCGGTATGCTGCACGCACTCCCAAACGGTGGCGGACTTGTCGGTGGCGGGGCTCCAGCCCTTCGGCAGTTCCTCGCGTGACGTCAGCGCCACCTTCCCTTTCATGTCCTTGAACACGCCGGAGGCAAATAATGCCTTGTCGGAGGTGTTCTTCGCCGTCGTCAGGACAATCATGTCCCCTGACGCTCGTGAATCGAAACCATAGGAGGCATACCAGGCAAGCGCTACCTGAGTCTCGGCGTCGAAATTGGCGTCCAGTTCCTGATCAATCTCCTCCCACGCACGATTTATCAGGGCAAGGGCTGTCTTTACCGTCATGGAGGAGTCGTCGTCCTCCAACACTCTGTCATGACGTGAGAAAATGCCCATTCCCGGACCGATCACCGACTGTTGCATGTCGACCGGGCCAACACCTGCCTTCCGGATATCCTCGATCGCTTTGGGTAGTTCGCGCTTGAGCGCGCGTGTGAAATCGGAGCGTGTGATCATGGCAGCATCTGTCGGACGTTTACGGCAGACAAGGACAATCGAGGATGCAAGAGCATTTGTGTCCTTTGCGATCATACGATTCGAGAGTTCGGTTCGAACCGGCCACGTACCGTCAACCGCCAAACCCGCATCAACGACCGCCTGCAAAAAGGACGTCCAGCCGGCAGAAAAAACTCCCTCCGCAGCGATTTCAGACTGCTTGTACGCGTAATAGATCGCCAACGGTTCACCCTCGGTGGCGGCAAGACGCATTGCCGTCAAAGCCGCGCTCATGCCCCGCATAAAAAAAGCCTCCGCCTCCTCCCTGCCGCCGTGGCGATACGGCGTTGCAATGAGTTCCTCCGTCTTCGGCGTGGTCAGGCGACGAAAGAGCTCTGGCCAAATCGTGCCCAGCGACCGGCGGAGCCAGACGTAGAAAAAGTCGGAAAGATCAGCATAGCCAATATTGTCATAGTACGGAGGATCGGAGGAGACGACGACCGGGCGAACTGAAAAGGAATTTTTCGTTGCGTCGACATTTGCAACGCGTCCATTCCCAGTGTTATTGAGTTTTGCAAGGACTTCAAAAACAGCACATGCCGTGCCTGCGATATCGCCACCAGCTCCACTTAGCGGATTTGTTTCAGCATAATCCCAAACCATGGGGATAGCTTGTCGACCGAAAGTATTTCGCATGCGGTCCATCTTCGACTCCCATGCGCAAAGGGTAGTGTTCCGGTCTGAAGCCTTATCTACCGCAAACGCCAAATACGTTGCTATCGCATCTGCGTACGCTGTCGCACCCAGTCCGCCCTGATGGAGCGGCATTTCGTCGTCCTTGAAACCAGCCACGAGGGCATGTTCCAGCACCCTCTCCCGCGCAACACTCACCAGATCGGAAAACGTCGTCAGCGCAACAAGCTGTCGAGGAGTGAAGAGCGACGCAAAAGTCTTCATGCCATAGTTCGGCGTTTTGAAATCGCGCGGATTGTTGGGCAAATCGCCTTCCGGCTCCCATGCGGGCTCTGCCCTATCAGCCGCACTCGCGTGCTCCTTTGTCGGCGGCAGATAAATCCGCCCACGCGGCCCCTCCGCGACCACAGCCATTAACCTCACGCCCAGTCCACGAGTTTGCCCCTCCTGACGCACATAGCTGAATGGCATGGCCGTCCGTGTAACAACACAAGTACCCCCGGAACTCCTTCCGATCGTTCCTTGCTTGAGCTCCGCCTCTTGCGACTTGCTGAGATTCCCGGTCTTGACTTCAAACCGCCAGCCGTCCTCAGCCTTCGCATCTATGACCGGCTCAACCCAGGCCTTCTTGCCTTCCTTGGTGGAGAGCATGAAGGATGAAACCAGGGGCACCATCGCGCCGTTGGCTGCTGGATCTGGCGAGCGCACAGTTCGCGCCCAAAGCCAGGCGATGACGGTTGCCTCTGATCCGTCCGGCAGCTTTGCCTTCGGGTAAAGATGGCCGATTCGCTTCTCGGCCTCATCACGCATCCATTGGCCGTAATGGCGCACATCCTCAGCCAGGCCCTGCGCTCCCTTGCCATTCCACCTGGCTCCACGAGCAAATTCGGCTCTCGCCTTCGGATTGACCGGCGCCTGTCCGGCGAATTTCGGCGGGATTTCCACCAGCGCCTTGCCGATCAATACCGCCACCGGATTTAGGTCCGAGCCATAAGCGCGAAGTCCGAGGCGCTGGGCTTCCAGCGGGATGGACCCACCGCCAGAGAACGGGTCATAGACCGGCGGAGCCTTGGTCTGGAGAAAATCGAGGATCGCCTTGCCGTCGCCTTTGTGTGGAGGCTCCTCTCCCAAGCCCCAAGCCACCGATCGTGCGATTTCCCATCGCGCCTCATTGAGAATGGCTTCATCGTTCGACGCTTCCCAGGGGACTAGCCGTTCAATGATGGTGTGCAGGCGCTTGCGTTCAACATCCTGCGCCTCTTCGGTCGGGAAGCGGTCCGGCCAGGCCGAGGGGTCGTCAACAAGCTGCGAAAACAATACCGCCCGGCACGCCGCCAGGGGCCGTCGCGCCCACCACAGATGCAAAGTCGAGGGATGGCCGTGGCGGATCGACTTCTCCCGGGCAGAAGCCTTGTTGATGGCCTCCAGCGGGATCGAGACTTCAATGAGCTTTTTGCGAACCGTCATGGGAAGCCTCGAGGTCAGATTCCGTGCCTTGGCAGCCGCCGGAACGACCACTTATTGCGGAAAAAAGGCAGTGATTTCCTCATCAGCGGTACCGTCAAGTCAGACGCCTGTCCAGCAGCGTTCACTGAGCACGGTGGACTGCCCACAACACCCAGTTCATGTGGCGATCCCTGGGAGAAATACGCCAAACCGGCCTACGGGCGTCAATGTCCATAAGTCTCCTGCCGTTCCTGTGGAAATTTATTTCCACCACTGGAAACCGGGAACACTCTCCTGCCCTCTGGCCAGTTTTTGACCTGCCCGGCGACCGAATCCTGCCAGGATTCACGGCTTCGGCACCGGTTGATTCGCGATCTCCGCACTGTTGTCCGCTTCGCTACCCAGGCGTATTTTCTTGAAACTGCTTATGTTTCCGGGTTTTCCAAAATCCGATGGCTTCACTGACCAGCAAAGATCCCGACCATCCGGTCCCGAAACCTGGCTCACCAGCTGACCCCCGACTCCCCCGACTTTACTCTGTTGACCCCCTGACGTTGGCGACCAACAGACGGATGACCAGGCGGGCTCACTGTGCCTGTGTCGATCTGTGGGAAGAGCGAAAGGGAGCACCACTGGGGGAGGGAAAGCCACTCGTGCTCAAACTGCACAGCGAGCCGCAGGACCCAGATGCAGCGGGTTGGCGCCAAATCGAGGAACTCGTTCGCCTGTCGCAGGAGAAACAGGTCGCAACATTTGATCCGTCGGCACAGGTCCCATGGCACGACTGGATGGAGGTCATTGCCCTGCCGGCCACAATCGGCTCACTTGCGCACGTGAACCATATCCACCTCTACGGCAGTCACCTGCGCCACTTGCCGCCAGAAATCGGGCGGATGACGGGGCTTCAAAACCTTGACCTCTACACCTCCTGATCGCTGCACTGGCTGCCCTTTGAAGTCACCCGTTGCCGCCGATTGACGGAGAGTCGCATCAGCACTCGCGCCCTCTATGGCAACCGAAAAACGCGACTGCCTTTTCCGCGGCTCCACGGTCCCGTCGACTCGCTTCTGCCCTCCACATGCAACGTCTGTGATCGTGAGTTTGGAGAGGCGACGCCCCAGCTGTTCTGGATCACACGCTGCCTGTCGGAACCGACATCGTTCCGTTGCTGGTTCACAGCTGCTCAAAGGATTGCACGCTCTCGCTTCCCCAACCTCCCGGAGGGTATTTTCAGGAACCTCACAAGGGGGGTGATGGAGTCGGGATGACGCCCCCCTATGATGGTGAACGAGCAGTCAGGTTCGACACCGATGGCACCGCGATCTTCTACACGGTGCATGTCGCCCCCGAGACAGGTGCCATCACCTATGTGCCTGATGATGACGAAGACTGACGCCCATCTGCTGTGCCCGGAACGAGATCCACCGCGATTCAGACCGGTTCCGTTGCCATCGTCGTCAGATGAGCGATGCTGAACACCACCGCATCTTCCGCAAATCCCAGGTCGCGCTGAAAGAACCTCTGCATGTAAAGTGGCTGGCGGGCCACGCCGTTCTCCACCAGAACCAGCGCAAGACGGAAGGCTTCCGGCGCATTCAGCGACGCCAGCAGTTCATTCTTTGTGATGATGACATCGCGCGCATCAAAGCGCCGCCCCTTGACCTCGAGGAAACGGAGTTGACCGCTCTTGGGATCGCGGCTTTCGATGTCGTAACCCTTATTCTCGGCGGACACATCACGCGGGGTGAAGCCGAGTGCCCGCTCGGCCGCCATCACGGCATCCATGGCGAGCTTTTCGATTACAGCCCGCGCAATCGGATCCTCGGAAAATGCGTTGCCGCCATCTTCGGCATCACTTGGGGCCAGCCCACGTGCTTTGAGGAGGCCCCCCGGGATCACCAGGACCGCACCTTTCAGCACTGGCGACAGTGCCGATATCTGACGCTCGCGATCGAGTTCTCCCTGGCGCCGGTGCAGCCGCTCAAGGAGGCGAGTCGCTGTGGTCTCGGCGTTCTGGGCGTTGATGCGCTGATCCTTGCCAGCCCGCTCCTCCTCCCGCAGCCGTGCGGCACGGGCATCCCACCAGTTGATTTCCCGGGTCAGTCGAGCCCGGACCTCACGTTCGACCTTGTCGATCTCGGCAATTCGGCGCGCTTTAACCTCGTTGAGATGCTCCGGCACCAGGGTCTGGATCGCATGGCCGAGGGCTCGACTTTCAACTTGGCCCAACAGCCAGGCTGCATTGATGGCATCCGCAACAATGGCGCGCTCTTCCGCCGTGATCGGCCGAAAGTCGAGATAGGGCGCCGGCCCGCCATCGACGGCACTGCCATCCTCTTTCAGGAAGATGAACTGGAGCCGTTGAGAAACCACACGGGGCTCGCCAGAGCGGCCGGTGCGGCCATCCCGGATGGCGTGTTCGAGATAGATCAGGAGCCGGGGCTCGGTCCCGGCATCGCCATCGTCCACCAGCACCCCTCCCTGCAGCAGCAGGGGCTGAAACCGCTCGAGAACGACATCGACGACGGCGTCGAGAAGCGGATGGCCGGGGGCGACCAATTCGGCCTGGGGCTGGCCAGGGATCAGGGCTTTCTCGAAGGTGATGCGGGCATAGCGGTCGAGAACCGGATCGGAACTCCCGATCAGGCGATCGCGGTGTTTGAGGACGGATGGCACCCGCGTGATCTCGAAACGGCCCTTCTCACGCTCGGCGATGCGGCCGCCGAGCATGGCGAAGGCCTCGCGGAAAAAAGCCCCGATGAAATGGGGCTGCAGCCGGCGGGCCTGCGCCCGCTCCATCTGCTCGCGGATCACGCCGACGGCATGGGCGTCCATGCCCTCCGAGGTCAGTTTGCGCTCGGCGACCAGTTTCTCGATCGCAGGGACATCAACGGCCCCGTCCACTTTCCGGAACAACTCCAGCCTTTTCTCCGGGCTGTCACCATGGCGGATGGCTTCAACCAGAAGATCGCGCAAGGCCTGGCCCTCGAAAAGTTCGCCCAGAACATCATAGACCTTGCCGCCAAGGGCGGTGCGCGCCTCCTCAAGCTTTTCCAGGAGCCGCTGATAGACCTCGCCCTCCCGGGTATTGGCGGCACAAAAGTTCCAGAGATAACAGGTATTGGTCTGGCCGATGCGGTGGATACGACCAAAACGCTGTTCAAGACGGTTCGGGTTCCATGGCAGGTCATAGTTCACCATGAGATGGGCGCCGCGCTGCAGGTTGACACCCTCGCCAGCGGCGTCATTGGCGATCATGACCCGCACCAGGGGGTCGGAATTGAACGCCGCGATCGCAGCACGCCGCGCCTCCCGGGCGACGCCGCCATGGATGACGACCACGGCCGATGCATCCCCGATGCGGGAGGCGATCTTCTCCTGCAGATAGACCAGCGTGTCTCTGGGTTCGGTGAAGATCAGGATCTTGCGCCGCTGCCCGGTCGCCGGATCGAACATTTTCGGTTCGTCAAGCACCGATTCGAGCTGCCGCCATTTGGCATCCTGGCCCGACAGTTTCAGACGCAAGGCGCGATCCTCCAGGTCTTTCAGGATCACGATCTCGGCCTGCAGTTCCGCAAGCGTCTGGGCGGCGGTAGCCTGGTCGACAATGTTCTGTTCAACAGCCTCCAGCTCTTCGCCAGGAGCCTCGTCGATATCGTCGGGATCATAGGCCGGGAGGTCTGGCCCCTGGGACAGCATCCCTGACCCACTGTCACGCCTCAGCTTTTCGTTATTGTAGCGGTCCTCCAGACGCTTGCGCCGGCGCTCCAGTGAGCGGTGGATGGCAGCCGGCGACGAGGCCAGGCGTCGCTGCAGCATCTGCAGGGCAAAGCCGACATTCATGCGCTGCTTGTTGTCCCCGGTGCGGTCAGCCCGGTTCATCTCCTCGCGAACATAGGTGGTCACCGCCGAATAGAGATCCGCCTCCATCGGAGACAGCGTAAAGCTTGCGGTGGACGCGTAGCGATCCGGGAAAAGCTTTGTGCTGTCAAAGCGATAGAGTTCCTCCTTGGTCAGCCGCCGCATCATGTCGGAGACGTCGGCCTTGTGGACGCCCTCGCGGAATCGGCCCTCGAAACGGTCGGCGTCGAGGAGCCCCATGAACAGCTGGAAGTCGGCCTCCTTGCCGTTATGGGGCGTCGCCGACATCAGGAGCAGATTGCGGCTCCGGCTGCCCAGAAGCTTGCCGAGCTTGTAGCGCTTCGTCTCCTTGACCTCACCGCCAAAATAGGACGCCGCCATGCGGTGGGCCTCGTCGCAAATCGTCAGATCCCAGTCCGAAGCCGCCTGCAATGCCGCTTTCAGCTCATCAGACCGGGCGGCCATGTCGAGCCGCACGATCAGGCGGTTCTTTTCCGCAAAGGGATTTCCGGTGAGCGATGCCGCGATCTGGTCGCGGGTAAGAATCTCGAAGCTGAGACCGAATTTTTCGGCCAGTTCGTCCTGCCACTGCTCCACCAGCCCTCCAGGGGCCACGATCAGACAGCGCTCGACATCGCCGCGAATCATCAATTCCTTGATCAGGAGCCCGGCCATGACGGTCTTGCCGGCACCCGGATCGTCGGCCAGGAGGAACCGAAGCGGTTGACGGGGCAGCATTTCTCCGTAGACGGCGGTGATCTGGTGAGGCAACGCCTCAATCTCAGATGCGCTCACCGCCAGATAGGGGTCAAAGAGATAGGCGAGCCGAATCCGGTAGGCCTCCGACGCCAGCCGAACCAGACCGCCATCAGCGTCAAACCCGAAACTGCGCCCCACCTCCAGAAATTCGAAATGGCTTTCATCGCCACGGAAGACCGGCCGCTCGCCAACCCGGCCCTCGACCCGGAAAACCAGGTTCAGGGCATCAGCCCCGAATTTCGTTACCTGGACCACCTCTGCGATCCCGGCAGAATCGAGCCCCCTCAGTCGCACCCCCGGCTTAATGTCCTCGAAACCACCCATTGATTGAAGCCTCAGAAACTGGCCAACCAGGCCCGCTACCGCCAAACCCAAGCCGGACCTTCGCTGGAACCTGGAACAGAACCAGTAAACCAATTTCGCCCACACTCCCGACCATTTCTGGTCAGAATGCGGTTTGATCCCGCGCGACGATACCCATTTCGGCAAAGAAACGCGACGGACGTTTCGTCCATCCCCGATAAAACTCCGCGGAGGACAGGCAAAGCCGTCCCGGCACTCATTCGGCAGTCCTTTGTCCTTCCTATTACCGCCGGCGAGGTTAAGTTAAGCACCACCGCAACCTCCGATCGCCAAGCTTGACCATATGGCTGGCGTCCCCCGAACCAGGTTCCAGACATCGCCGCATGCCGGATGACGCCTTCCAATCGATCGCGTAACGTCCGGCCCGTCGCCCGCCCTCCAAGAGCCAGCCAAACCTGCCCGACCCGGGAATACGGATAGGCATTCGTAATGTAATAGTGAAGAAATTTCCCTTTCGACGGAGCGGCCATAAGTTGTTCGTATGTCCCGGCAGACAGGTTGAAATACCGGTATACCGAACCATTAGTGAATTCGACTTCCAGCGTCTCGCTACCTGGATCGTAACCGATCGCTGCAACGGTGCTGGAGGAAACGGAATCTCGCTTCATCAGGATTTCCTATCTTTCGGTTTCGTCGACGGGGATTCGCTTAATAACAACACATTCAAGAATGGCGGTAGTTTGTAGTTTGTTGTGCACGTCATGACACCACCCTGCGATCGCAACCCTATTTTCCAGCCGCAAACATCGGAAAATCCGGAACCGTCGGCGGCCGGATCATCACCGGATGCTGGGAACCGCGGGTTATTTCCTTGACCCGCTCCGAGATCCAGTAGTCGAGGGTCGCCGTGGTGATCACGCCCTTGCCGGTGATATCGGCCTTTCCCTTGCTGCCTGTCGTACCCAGCCCCTCGATCAGCGCCCGGGGGAAAGCGCCATTGGCCCAGGCGTCATCCTCCTGCGACACCTCCCGCCCGGTTGAGGACGCAAAGGTCACAACGCCGTTCTCGGTCGAGGACAGTTCGTTGACGAAGCGGTTGATGTCGCTCGACCCGCGCGCGCCGGAAACAAAGGCCTGTCCGGCATGGCAGGTGTCTAGCCCGGATTTCTCACAGGCCTCAAGCCGTCGGCGGTTGGTGGCCACACCTGCGAGCGCGATTCATTCGCACTGCCGACCCCGCCAGCAGCGCACAGCGGATATGGAGCCGCAAGCTGACCTTCGGTAGGCCGTGCGTGGGGTGACTGACCTTGACGGTGGCCCCTTTGGTGGCCACACCTGCGAGCGCGACTCATTCGCACTGATGACCCCCCCAGCAGCGCACAGCCGATATGGAACCACATGCTGACCTCCGGCAGGCCGTGCGTTCATTGACCGACATGACGGTGGCTCCTGGTGCAACACACCTGCGAGCGCGACTCATTCGCACTGATGACCCCGCCAGCAGCGCACAGCCGATGTGGAACCGCATGCTGACCTCCGGCAGGCCGTGCGTGCACTGACCGGCCATGACGGTGGCTCCTGGCTCCTGGTGGCCAATA
>WQYW01000133.1 GCA_009781045.1 Alphaproteobacteria bacterium | reverse complement strand
TGCGCGCCATGCCCTCAAGCTGCGAGACCCGCTTGTCGAGTTCGGCGATGGTGCCGTTCTGGGCGACCACGGAATCGAGGCGTTCGTTGATACCATCAATGCGTTCGTTGACATCGTCACGCACACCGGTGACTTCGTCACGCACACCGTTGACAATGTCGGCCACACCCCTGCGAAAATCGGTCACCTGCGTCTGGAACTCCTCCATGCGCGTCTCCAACGCTGTCATGAACTTGCGCATCCCATCCATAACTGTGGTCACTTCGTCGCGCACATCGCGCATCACGTGCAGGGTTGCGACCACGTCGTCGCGCACATGGCGCATCCCGCGCATCTCCGCCAAGGCTGCGGTCACATCGTTGCGCATTCTGCGCAAAATCGGCACCGTCGTGTCTTCCGGCTCGGCATTCATGTCAAAAAACCTTCCCCAAATATTTCCAGTTTAACCAGACTGCGGCTTTTCTGCAACAGCCTTGCAGTGCGGTGGTCGGTTCATGCAGAAAAATCTGCCCCTGGTTGCCCAGCCCACGGACCAGGGGGGAATTCACCACCTTTTCGGAATATAGTCGACTGATTTGAACGTCGCAAGAACATATTTGGGGTTTATAGCGAAATAAACCGGAACATACGCCAGAGCGCAGGACCTGGTGGTGGCCAACGGGGTTGTCATCCCAGGTGATGTCCGCCGAGGGCTGCCGTCGTGTGCAATGGCTCGCGGTGCCGGTTCCATCCGTAAAGGCGACCGCGACTGAAAGGCGGAAAGCCAGGCGTTCGTGTCTGGGGTGCAGGGCGCATGAGCGTGTTCCTCAATGCCAAGATCGCGCCAACATACCTGCGCCTGGCGACAGAAACCTGGCACAGATCCGCGGAAATCCTGCCGGCAGAACTGCGCCATACTCAAAAAGCAGTCTGTTGCAGCGAACGGAGGCAAAAATAATCCGCATTTCCAATTCCTTAGCGTTCCATCGCAAGCCCTGTTGACGCAAACCCGATCCGCCCCGGCACCGTTTGATGCCTCGGTTTTTGAAGATTCCATCGCCCCCCTTCTCATTTCAGCCCGCACCGCATCACTCCGCCACTGCCAGCTGGTCCTTTGCGCCTGGACCGTCAGCCAATTGTCACCGAAATGTGTAGCAGCTGGCATTTGTCGGCACCATTGCGCTCCATGAACGCAAGCCATAGCTTGCGCGCTTACCGCAGTCCCTTTCTCGCTTGTGATACCTTGATGTTTTTCATGAAGAAGTTCGCTGTCGCCTCCTTGTTCGCCCTTTGCCTTGTTTCACCTCCCTTTGCCTCCGTTGCCTTTGCCGAGACGGCTACACAAGACCTAAAGCAGATTGAAGCAGGCCTGCGCGACACGCGCGCCAAGGCAGAGAGCGGAGACGCCGAGGCCCAGCACAAGCTCGGCGTGATGTACTTGACCGGTCAGGGCGTTGCCAAAGACGACGCGCAGGCTCTCACCTGGGTTGCCAGGGCCGCCGACCAAAGCAACGCTGACGCCCAGACCACACTCGGTTTCATGTATGCCGAGGGGCGCGGCGTAACAAAGGATTTCGGATTTCGCCCAGGCGTTGCTCTGGTTCCACAAGGCCGCAGACCAGGGGAATTCGCAAGCCCAGTACAACCTCGGCGTCATGTACCGCGACGGCCAGGGTGTTGAACAGGACTATACGCAGGCCGCAGCCTGGTTCCGCAAAAGTGCCGACCAGGGGGACGTTGGCGGCCAGGTTGAGGTCGGCAACATCTACAGATATGGTCGCGGCGTTGCGAAAGACATGGCACAGGCCGTTCTGTGGTACAAGAAGGCCGCTGATCAGGGAAGCCCTGAGGTCCAATATATCCTCGCTCTCATTTACAGAGACGGCGAGGGTCTCGAACGAGACGATACACAGGCCGTTTTCTGGTTCCGCAAGGCCGCTGATCTGGGATACGCTGACGCCCGGGTATGCCTCGGCACCATGTACTTGACAGGGCGCGGCGTTGCCAAAGACAACACCCAGGCCGTCCCGCTCTTTCGCAAGGCCGCCGAACAGGGACTGGCCCTCGGCCAGTATAATCTCGCCTTCATGTATCTGAGCGGCCAGGGCGTTCCCCAGGATGCGGCCCAGGCTGTCACATGGTACCAGAAAGCCGCCGCGCAGGGGTTCACTTCCGCCCAGCAGGCGCTGGTCCTTCTGGGAGTGAACGAGAACGGAGATGCGAAATCCGTCGCTGAAATCCAGGAGCAGCTCACCACCAAATTCCGCACCACCCGGGTTGCTGCCGAGCAGGGAGACACTTCTGCTCAGGTTGATCTCGGCCTCATGTACGAATATGGCCTGGGAGTAGGACAAGACTACGCACAGGCTGTTCGATGGTTCCGTGAAGCCGCCGACCACGGGGAATCCACAGCCCAGACCAACCTCGCAGACATGTATGAGAACGGCCGTGGCGTAACCCGAGATGACGCCGAGGCGGTTCGCCTGCTTCAAAAGGCTGCCGACCACGGGCTCGACGGCGCTGAGTACGGTCTCGGTCTCATGTATGCGCAAGGTCGCGGCGTCACGCGCGATGACGCTGAGGCGGTCCTGTGGCTACAGCGGGCCGCGGCCCAGGGCTTCTCTCCCGCACGCCAGATGCTGCGGGAAATGGAGGCAAGCGGACGCACCCAATCCTCTTCCGCCCAGAACACCACAACACCTTCCCCGGACGACCCGAAACGGCCTGCGGCGACCGCCGCCCGCAAACTTGCCATCGCAGAATTCGGCAACACCAGTGCCCAATGCGACATTGGCACCATGTACGCGAATGGCGAGAGCGTTCCAAAAGACGATGCGCGGGCGGTGATGTGGTACCGCCAAGCCGCCGAGCACGGCAACGCCTGTGCGCAGAACAATCTCGGACTGATGTACCAGCGCGGACGCGGTGTTCCGCGTGACGATAAACAGGCCCTCGCCCTGTTCCGCAGCGCCGCCGACCAGGGCCTCGTCTCCGCCCAGGTCAATCTCGGCAACATGTATATGAATGGTCAGGGCGGCTACAAGGACAACGCCTTGGCAGCGGTCTGGTTCCGTAAGGCCGCAGATCAGGGGGATCCCAGCGCGCAGAACACCCTCGGCGTCCTATTCACGGATGGCCGAGGCGTTCTGAAAGACGAGGCGGAGGCCGTAGCGCTATTTCGCAAGGCCGCTGACCAGGAAGACGCCCGAGCAAAGGCCAATCTCGGTCTCATGTACCTGAATGGGCGCGGTGTTTCGCAAGATGATACAAAGGCAGCGGTCTTGTTCCGCGATGCAGCTGAGCACGGGATCGCTTCCGCTGCAGGCAATCTTGCCTACCTGTATGTGGAAGGGCGAGGAGTCGCCCGCAGCGATGAGGAAGCCGTTGCATGGCTCCAAAAGGCCGCCGACCAAGGTGACGCCCTCGCACAAAGCAGTCTCGGCTACATGTATACGAAGGGCCGAGGGGTACCCAAAGACGATGCAAAGGCGTTGGAATGGCTGCAGAAGGCCGCCGACCAGGGTCTCGCCGAGGCGCAAACCGATCTTGGCACCATGTTTATGGAGGGTCGCGGCGTTGCCAAAGACGAAGCGAAGGCTGTCGCGATGTTCCGCAAGGCCGCCAACCGGGGGAGCGCTATCGGCCAGGCCAGTCTCGGCGAGAGTTACGAAAAGGGAACTGGAGTTGTGCAGGACGACGCCCAGGCCGTGTTCTGGTTTCGCAAGGCGGCGGACCAGGGCTCTACCAACGCTCAGGACGCGCTCCGCAAGATGATCGAAGCCGGTCGCGCCAGGCAGTGAGGTGTGGATTCGGCAAACTCCCGCTGAACGGTGGTCGTCCGCTTTGCCGCACCCCGGTCGCAGCCGGTCCTCTTGAGGCGCGCCCGGCTTGCTCAACACACGGGGTTCTCACCGTGAGGTACGAAGATAACCTGCCTCAAGAGAAGTGCCCGGCCATGTCGCGCGCCAAAAAAAGCGCGAGGCATGGCCGGGCGATGGCAAGCGTCTGATTTCCGGCCGGTCGTCGACCTCAGCTTCCTCGGAAATCGCCGGTTCAATATTCGCGCCACCGCCGAAATTCGATCGGACCGGAAAGGCCGGATCCAACGGCAGGGAAAAGTGACGCCCCCGTGAGCAGGCGCTTCGGCCGATCTCCTGGCGTCCTTTTCGCATCTCCGCCGGCTTTCCGAAAGCACCGCGCCCCGGGTCGTTCTAGGTCTCAGTGCAGCGTCGGGGGGCGTGTGACCGGGATGTCATCGTCCTCAGCATTTACCGCGTCCAAATAGGCCTGGGCTTCCACGTGCCCCTGTTCCGCGGCCTTTTTGAACCACTTCGTCGCCTTCGCGAGGTCTCTTGGCAAGCCGCGGCCTTCGCCGTACATCATGCCAAGAGAAACCTGCGCGTCCGCGTCACCCTGCTCCGCCGCCCTGCGGAACCACTTCGCCGCCTGCGCAAAGTCTCTTGGAATGCCACGGCCATCATCATACATCGCGCCAAGACAGACCTGCGCATCAACGTGCCCCTGCTCCGCGGCTTTTCGGAACCACTCCGCCGCCTCCACGGCGTCCTCCGGGACCCCACGGCCGTCGTCATACATCGCAGCAAGACAGACCTGTGCATCGGCGTCGCCCTGCTCCGCCGCCTTGCGGAACCACTTTGCCGCCTGTACAGGGTCTTTTCGAACCCCGTCGCCGTCATCATACATCGTGCCAAGGCAGGTCTGCGCCTCGGCCAGCCCCTGTTCCGCCGCTTTGCGGAACCAGACCACCGCCTGCTCGGAATCTTCCGGAACCCCGCGACCCTCGTCATACATCGTGCCAAGGCAGACCTGGCCATCGGGATCGCCTTGCTGCGCCGCCATGCGGAACCACTCGACCGCCCGCACCGGATCCTCGGGAACCCCGCGACCCTCGTCATACATCGTGCCAAGGCAGACCTGTGCGTCGGCCTCCCCCTGTTCCGCCGCCTCCCGGAACCACCTCGCCGCCTCAGCGTCATCCTGGCGAACCCCGCGGCCCTCGTCATACATCGAGGCAAGATAGGTCTGCGCCTCGGCAAAACCCTGCTCCGCGGCTTTTTTGAACCAGACCACCGCCTCCACAGGGTCCTGCTCAACCCCGCAACCATCGTCATACATGCAGCCAAGACAGACCTGCGCCTCGGCGAAATCCTGCTCCGCCGCCTTTCGAAACCACTCAAGCGCCTGAGCGTTGTCTCTCAGAACGCCCTGGCCCTCCCGATATTTATGGCCGAGTTCGCATTGCGCTTCCGCACAGTCATGGTCCGCAGCCTTGCGCAACCAGAAGAAAGCCTGCGCGTCGTCTCTGGGCACCCCGCGCCCCGCTCCATACATGCAGCTGAGACTGAATTGAGCCTCCCCGACTCCCTGGTCGGCAGCTTTTCGCATCCAGTTGGCGGCCTGAACATCGTCCTTCGCAACGCCACAGCCGATCGAATACAGGACGCTGAGACTGAGTTGAGCACTCGAGAGCCCCTGCTCGGCAGCCTTCAGATACCACTCCGCTGCCATTTCGTCGTTCTGTTCAACAACGATGCCCTCGCTGTAAAAAACGCCGAGGAGGTATTGGGACAAGGCATCTCCCTGTTCGGCCTCCGCAACTGCCTCTTCAAACGTGCGGGTGACCATCACTGCTTCGTCTTCTTCGTCGCGAGGGGGATGCTTTTTCATCAGGAGTCTCGTGGGCGCTGTTTTAAAGACCGCCGGGCGCCAGTCCTCGGTCCGCCCGCGCATTTTCCAGATCCTGCGCCTTTGCGCAATCCCCGCATATCCCCGCAGGGGCCTCTTTCCCTTGCAGACTCCGGCCCGCACCCGAATCCTCGTGCGTCTCCGAAAATGGTGGAACCGCCCTCGGCCGATTTCTGCCAGAAATCCGCCTCAATCCGGCTCTGCCGCCAACCTGACGCAAAGGCCCCGGGGCCCTGCGCTGATCCGACGCATGGTCGTCGACAGCGCCGCCAAATGGCACAACGCCCAAAGCCTCTTCCGGTACGCTCACTTCCGGGCCGGCAGAGAAGAGCGCAGCCCAGCGTCGGGAACTTCCGGCGTCGGCAGAAAGCGCCATTTCGCAGCCGCCGGCCTCCCCGGCCCCACGCTCGGACACCAGCCCGCCTGCCAAAGCCTGGAGGCCCTTCACAGTCACGCCAGATGCTGAAAGAGGTGGAAAACAACCGCTCCTGGTCTCAGACCACGTTCTGGTACACCACGTGCCGCCGGCACTGACGGGCGCGACCAATATCGCAGGGAATGGCACGAAATCGACAGCCTCCCGGGCATCGAGTTATTGCCGCGCGGCAATAGCGACCGCACAACAGCCATTGTCGGGCGCGCCGCTTTGCCGAATTTCGCCGGAGCCGTCTCCAGGGTCCCGCTCCGGATGGAGGGCGTCGGACTTCGATTTAATATCCCTCCGACAGGTGGTCCGGTCGCGCCCGCCCAGGCTCTGCCGCATCCGACAGCCGTGCCCCTGGAGAATACTCCGATTATCCCGTCTGGTTGAATAAACCACCGACGAAGCCGTACTCAAAGCCAGAAGCGCACGGCATCCACCGAAGCTTGCGGTTTCGAGGACACTTAAAGACATCCGCGCGGCAGCCGGATGTCCATTCCGGTCACACCCGTTCAGTGTTCCGTAATGGATAACGCTTACTGTAGCCTCCTTGGCTACAGCCGGAAACCTGCCTTTCACGGACTTCGACAACAGACAAGCGTAGCGCAGCGCGCTACAGTCGCACCATGCCATGCCCGTCACAATATCGAAAAACTCCACAAAGGCTCAGTGGGTCAAGGCTGCCATTGCGTATGCCGAAACCTCACAAGCCGATCTGGCCCGGGACCTGACGGCACGCACAGGAACCGAATTCGACCGCTCAATGGTCGACAAAACGGTCGTTGGCAAACGAATCCTGTCCGCCGAGGCACTTCTCCAAATCGAGGAAATCACCTTCTATCCCGCGGCCGCCCCCCTTCGCCCGAACGCCCTCCCGCAAGCCCGGGTCACCCAGGTCCCGCTGGTCGATACCCTGCCGCCAGCCCGGCTGTCGGTGCCAATCTCTCAGATCAACAATGACGGCCTCCGGCAGATCCCCTTCGCCGGCCGAGGCCGAGGCGACTTCATCGCCCTGACCGTCCAGGGGGATACGATGGACCGCTCCTTTCCGCCGGGATCCATCATCCTGATCGACAGGGCCGACCGCAAGCTGATCTCTGGCAAAGTCTGTGTTTTCTCAGTCCGCGGCGAGACAACCTTCCGGCCGTTTCGGTCCAGCCCTGCCCGTCTCCAGCCCCATCCCTGGAGCGCTGGGCTTGAACCGCGCTTCCTTGAACGGGTTTGAGGAGGCAGAAATACGTGATTGGGCGGGTAAAAAGGACGGTGCTTGACATTTAGAACAGCATCAATGGGGGAATCGGATGACTGCCAATGCAACCCTTTTCTGGAGTGTGGTCGGCCTGACTGTCGTGGCTCTTGGAAAAACTGCCTATTCGCATCATGAAACATATAAAAAAAATATATTCCCGTTGCTGAACCTGATCTGCTACTGTGCCCTGGCCTGCTATGTGACCTGGTTTACGGCCCTTTTTGCCGCACGGTCCGCCGTGTCGGACGTTATTCCCTATACAAGTCCGGCAAATCCCCGCGCGTATAGAATCCTGACGGGCGCAATCGATTCTCTCAATTATGGTCGTGTTCCGATTTTCCTTATTCTTGGTGCAATGGTTATCAATATAGTATTTCGCGTCCTTGATCTCCTGCTTTTCCTGCAGAAAGCTGAACCAGCCAAGGAGGGTGATCATGGTCATGATCATAAATAGCGAGAACACAGAACCCGAATCGATAAAGAGTCGTTCTCGCCTTTCCTGTCATTCCTTGATCTCCAGTCACGATTTCCGCACAGGCGGCCCCAGCCACCACCAGAGTGGCGAGGGTTCGATTGTGGCGCTATATCCCTCCTTGCGTCTTGCGTCCTCTATCTGCTGGCCGACCCGCGCCATATCGGCTTGAACTCAAAGCCACAGATTTTCCGGTCAGCTCCCATGGGTCCCTGACGCCCATACTGACCTAAGCCATTGGTATCTTACGCATTCTGTCCTGCTCACGATTTCTCCGCCCAGATCACGACGTTCCTCCTTCGAAATCGCAGCTGTTGGCTCCAGCAGCCTCCGGGTCGCCGCCCCCATGTGCGACGACCGGCGCGATCGACAGCCGAACCCAAGCCGCAGCATCGAAGCTCGTGAGCAGGACGATCCGCGAGCGGTTCTCAAGCGATACCGACCACTCGGCTTGGGCCCATCAGCCCAGCCAAAGCGCCCCCCTGGCAAGCCAGAGAAGCACGCAAAATTCGCCCCAGCGCGCTTCCACTTCCACTGCTAATCCGTGGAATGACGCCCCCCTGCTGGCGCCGAATACCCAATTAGGGGGCGTGGGAAAAAAACTGCTCCAGAATTGCGCTAACAAATGAGAACGAAAATGTGTTGCTGGGCGGCAACACCCTGGTTTTCGGCCGGATTCGAAGCCACCAATGGAGGTAATGAGGCCGACCTCCGCCAAAATTGATTCAGTTATTTTCCACGGCTCCCTGGGCCACGTTCTCGGGCAAGCCAACCTCGGCGAGAGCTACGAGAAAGGAACAGGCGTCGCACGAAACGACGCGGAGGCGTTGGTGTGGTATCGCAAGGCTGCCGACCAGGGGCTCGTCGGCGCTCAAGACGCACTACGCAGGATGGTTGCGGCCGGTGATGCTCTATATCGCCCAGCGGTTCATTTGAACCTTCCGCGGCGGGAAGCGACGTGCCGTTCAATCCTTCAGGATGCCTTCGGTCCACGATCCGCGATCACCCCGACCACCGGCACCCCGCGCACCCAGAGCTTCGCAGTGCAAATTTCCCGAGGTTCGAGATCAGTTTGCGAAAATATCCCCGGCACCGTCGTACGCAATACGCAACGGCTGACGCCATTGGTAGTCGAGCGCACACGAAGCCCGTAGCCGACACCAGTGTCGGGGCTCCTTTCATGAAATTCGGCACCAGACGAATGAAGGTTATGACAGACGTCAGCTAATCGCACTCGACATCACATCTCGCAGAATGCCATTGAGACAAAAGTGACAATCCTTCCACTGCGGCTTCAAGCTCCAACCATTCCAACGCGTCGCTATCGATATTGATAGTAAGTTATATTGTTCGGGGCCTACGAAGACGAGTCAGGGCCGCCGCCTTGAATTGCTCATCTGTCAGCTCTGGGATATCACTCGTGTCGACTGGAAGAGTCGACTGCACCTTCATTTCTGCCAAACGTTCGTCACTGATCGGCGGCAAATTCTCAAGAGTATAACTGACCGTTTTCGTGCTCATAGCGTCGTCTTTCATATGGTGTTCCCTATCCCCATCTGGCGGAGATAATGCGAATGATTTCCGTACCATCGTCTTCTTCATCAGCCGTGTAGGCATCCACATTTTGGCGAATTGCAGCGTGATTTCAACTGGATTTCAATTCCCGCCCGCCACCTCCAATCCGGGGGCTGCATTTCTGACGCACATTCGATCAGCGATCACCGCCAGCCATAGGAACCATACACCTGATGACGAACGCACAAGCGCTGCGTCGCGCCTGTCACTGCCCGGTGCCCTGCACTGGGCCAGCGCAACCCGGGCATTGGCCACCTGACGCCGACCCGCGACCGCCTGCCCTCGCAATTGCTGGATCAGTTCCGCCAGTTGGGCCACAGCAGTGCCCCCCGGCGGGTGACCACGGCTCAAGAGGCCACCGGAGGGATTGACCGGCACCCTGCCTCCCAAAGACATGACGCGATCCTCAATCTGTTGTCCGCCGCCGCCCGGTGGACACAGCCCCAGTGCTTCACAATGTCAGGATCTCCCCGACCGAAAACACATCGTGACATTCCACCACATCGACATCCTGCGGTCCGAGACCCGCTTCCTCATAGGCCAGCCGCGCACCGCCAAAGTCGGTTTCCCAGCGGGCAAAGTCGGCCATGGCGCAATATGTTCCGCTGCAGGGCACCGCCGCGGCGACGCGGATGGCTCGAGCTGTCGCACACCTCCGCTCGGCGACTGCCCGATTCGGCATGCGCCGCCACTCCCCTCCATTTCCTGTCAGTCTGGTAAAGACCGCGGGCCGGAGAACTCCGCAGAGCGTTCACGTCCTTCGAGTAAACCGCCTTCTGCCGAACACGAACATGGCTGCCGTCTGACCCGACCGCGAAAAGGAAGCCGACCGCACCATCGTGCAGCGCGCCAGGTTCCCCTGGCTGCCGCGTCCGCCGTCCTGGCCTCGGGCTCTCAGCAGCCCCCTCTCTGCCAGCGCCCTCGCGACGTCACCAGCCTCGGTTCAGGATCGTGTCAAAAGCTTGGGGGGCGGATAGCCGCCAGGGGCCTCGCAGGGGAACTTCGCCAATGGCCAAGCCCCTCTCTGGAGGCCGCACCGATCGCATACGCCCGATCGGGCGGACCAAGCCGGCTTCGCAGACCTGCCGCAAACCTGCCTGCTGTATATCGGCAGTCTTGACCGAGTGCCGCCTCAGGGACGCCGCAGCGCCCGATTCGGACCCCTGTCCAGATGGGCAAACTCACGTCCTTCAGAAGCGCCCTTCAGCGACACCCACCGCCATCGCGCGGCCGAGAGACCCCGCTTCGGCGGCCAACCCCGAAATCAGGGATGCAACACATTGCCCACCCCCGGCTGGAACGCCGGGCGTGCCGCACTATATTCTGCCAACACAGTTTCCATTCACAGGGAGAATTAAATGACCATCAAGGTTGGCGACAGACTGCCCGAGGCCAAGTTCCGCATCCTCACCGCCGATGGCATGACCGAGAAATCCACCAACGACATTTTCAAGGGCAAAAAGGTGGCGCTGTTCGCGGTGCCGGGGGCCTTCACCGGCACCTGCCACAAGATGCATCTGCCGAGCGTCTTCATCAACGCCGCCGCCATCCGGGCCAAGGGCGTTGACACCATCGCCATCCTCTCCGTGAACGACGCTTTTGTCATGAGCGCATGGAAACGCGACACCGACCAGCGCGATGACGCCGTCTTCCTCGCCGACGGCAGCGCCGATTTCGCCAAGGCGATCGGCCTTGAACTGGATGCCTCCGGAGCCGGCCTTGGCATCCGCTCCAGGCGCTACTCCATGCTGGTGGAGGATGGCGTGGTCAAGAAACTCAACGTTGAGGCGGAAGCCGGCAAGGTCGAGGTCTCAGGCGGCGATACCCTGCTGGCCCAGATCTGACCGATGAACACTCCGAGCGGTCCAGCGGCCGGGCAGTCGCCTTCTTCGCTCGCGGCCAAGATCGGCCTGGGCTGCAATCCGCGTGCCGCCGCACCGGTTGCTCCCACCAGAGGCATCGGATCGACTATTGAACAGCAGGATGGCCGTGCGACATCGCGGCCATCCTGTCGATCCCGCGCCAAGAGCAGAGCGCAAACCTCCGACCCAGGCAAGCCCCGGTCACCTTGCGACCACCGCCGAAGCCAGGCCTGTGAGAAATCCGGCCCCCTCAAATCGAGGCCAGAAGCGCCTCCTGGCGTTGCACGTCATTGTGCCGCCGAACCGGGCGGTTCCCCTGCTGACACTGCCTGGCTCCGCGGTTCAGGGATGACCCATCAACCATCCCGTCACCAGGCTCTTTCTTTGCGCAAAATGGGGCTCTTTGCCTGCCTCCAGGGCGGCAAAGGATGGACTGTGTCCGGCAGCCATTCCTCAAACACGCTGAAGGCTTTCCCCGCTGTCCTTTGCGCCAACCGCTCACTCCAGCCGGCCCGCCCACGCTCGTTCCCGGCAACGGGGGCCTGGTCGCTTATTGCCCCACCACATCCGCAAAAAGCTTCCCCGACACGCACGCCTTCGGCAAACCCCCATCCCCCAGACATCCGCCCGGAACTACGAGTCATTGTCTTGACTCACGATTTTGCCGCCGCATCTTTTCACCCCGGAGGCGACCATCCGCAAGTAGCCAAAGTAACAGTAACGTATTGTGAAATCGGGGTTTTCCGATTCAGGCTGGGTTCCCGACTGAAGTTTACAGGTTGATGGCTTCCCCTTCCCGTTCCCCTCCCTGCGGGAGGAATGTGACAGGAAGGAGAGGACGGCAGATCTCGAATCTCGAAGGGGGATGATGTCCTCAGGTGCCCATGCATTGACTTGACTCCTTCGGATTCCTCCCCTCTAAATGCACACATGTACGGACCCTTCACTGCAGTACAGATAAAGGTCTCGCTCGATGAAATCGAGCCCGAGGTCTGGCGTCGGCTGGTGTTGCCGATAACGTGGAACCTCGAGCAGTTGCACCTTGTCATTCAGGCTGCCTTCAACTGGTGGAATTACCACGTTCACGAATTCCACATCGGTGGATTGCACTATGGCGATGCCGAATCCTGGTCCATGGCCCTTGATGACGAGGATCCTCGTGTTTTCAGTTCACGCGAGGTCCGCTTTCGCGACATCGACGAATGCACCGTCTTCCGCTATCTCTATGACCTCGGCGACTGCTGGCAACATACGATCACAATCGAGAAATACGAATCCCACGACCCTCCACCGATGCACGCGACCTGCATCGCGGGCGCGCGCGCGAGACCTCCGGAAGACGTAGGCGGCGTGATCGGATATGAGAATTTCCTCGAAATCATGTCCGACCGGAAAAACCCCGAACACGCTGCCACAAAGCGATGGTGTGGCGGGCATTTCGATCCCGAATGGTTTGATCTCGCTGTGGTTAACAAGGATCTGCGCAGCGCCTTGCGCCCAGGCGTAAAGCGACGACTGCACCAGCCCAGGCCGAAGCGCAGCTGATCGACAACGGCACGGGCTGCCCGGATACGACGACGTTGCGCCGCATCGTTGCCTGTCGTCCAAGGCGGGCGCCGAAGCTGTGCAAAATATTGCCACCATCGGGTCGTTCTGCGGCCCGAGTTGCCCGAGTCAAAGCCGCATCCGTTTCGATGAGCAGGCGTTTTCGCGTGCGATCGGGGGCGGTGGACGCCGCCATACTCATTATCCGGCTTTTTAGCATTCCTGTTCATTCCCCGTTGAGCGGGAAGATCCGCAGACAGCGGCTTTGTCCCGTCCTCACGGCTCATGGCCCCCTTGCTGCGCGGGTCAGGGCTTTAAGTTTAACGTTACGGCCGTGCCCTGCTATTGCGGGCCTGTTCTTACCGAATCTTCAGCGACTTCTGGCCTTATAGAGCAATTCGCGCAGGTTGGCTCACCGCCAGCCCGACAACAGGAATTTCAAGGTCACGCCATGTCGAGCCAGACTCCCTCCACTTCCATCGAGACCATGACCCCGCATACCGTGCTCCGGCTGCGCAAGGACATCTATTCGCATGACCTGCTGACGAAAAAGGACATGGAATTGCTGTTGCGCTTCGCGCGCGATACAGGCTGCCAGCCCTGCCCGGAGTGGGATGCCTTGTTCAGCGAGGCGCTGACAGACTATATGGTGCACCAGAACGAGCCGGAAGACTATATTCCGGAATTCAAGGCCGATTGGCTCATTGCCGCGCTCAATGCCAATGGCGGCATCTGCTCGCGGCTGGAATTCGACATGCTGATTGACGTGATGACGCATGCGCTCGGCGTTCCGGAATCGCTGTCGGCATTCGCCCTGAACGAGATCAAGACTGCGATCCTTACGGGCCATCGCAACGCCATCACGGGGGAAGATTGCCCTCCGGGTATGGTCACGGCCGCCGATGTCGAAGCGTTGCGCGCAGTGCTCTATGCGGAGACCATGGGGACACCGGATCACATCACGCGTGAGGAAGCGGAAGTGCTGTTCGATATCGCCCATGGCGCATCCAAGACCGATCCATCCTTCGATGACCTTTTTGCACGTGCGATCGGCAACCACGTCCTGGCGATCAGCCCCCACCCTGTCGAGATCGCGGCGGCGCTGCATTTCGAAAAGTGGCTCGGCAGCCGCGAGAGTCTGGGGAGTTTCCTGGCGCGCTCAGTCAACGCCGGTGCCTGGAGCCAGGAAGGCGAGGATCTCCTCGATCGGGTCCTCAAGCCCTTCCGCAGCGCACTGAAAGCACTCGGCCTACGCGGCCGCACACCTGCCCCTTCAACTTTGGCGCCGACGGAAAGCGAGGAAATCGACGACACCGAGGCGGCTTGGCTGATTGCGCATCTGACGCGGGAAGGCGAATTGTCAGCGGCGGAGAAACACCTGCTGCAATTCCTCGGTACCGAGGCGCCATTGATCGCACCGTCCTTGCAGCCATGGATCGAAAAGGCGACCGCAGGTGAGCCAGAGCTTTCTGAGCCTTCTGAGTCGACCGCCCGCTGATGGGCGAAGGCGCGCACCAATCCGGCGCTGTCCCCATTCCGGGGCACCAGTTGGGGACGAGAGCGCGGCACCAAGGGCGCTCAATCAGATGTGTGCCGCGCGATCAATTCCGTGACGCTTCGGCCGCCTGCAGGCTCATGCAAGGCCACCTTTGACCACTGTCCGCCTGCGGACTTACCGCATCGCCGTCCAAAGGCCGATCACAATTTCGTGAACATGTGTGAGAGGACAGATGTGGTTGAAGGTTTTGCACACGCAGCCCGCTTCTTGATTTTACCCAGATGGATGGGCGTAAAAGAGGGTGGCGGTGCCGCGCGTTGAGTTGAGCTTGAATCCGGCAGAATAGACAGGTGGGGACGTGTATTGTCTCGCATACGGGTCGGCGATCCCGTGCGGTTTGTTGGGGATATTGAACCCTTTCTGACCGGTCGGCCAGCGGAAGAAGCACAGGAGATCCGCGAAGCCATGAAGCAGCCCTTTCAGGTATCCGATTTCAGATTCGGTGGGGTCATCAGAATCGAGCTTCCGCTTGGAGGCAAGACGCACTTCTTCAACGTCAGCGCCAGCGATCTTCATCCGTTTGAGGTTTGACGTTTGAGGGAGCCGTCTTTTGTGTGAGCGGACACGATATTTGATGGTCGTCCGGACACGATATTTGATGGTTTTCCCGTTTCCCTTTCCGTCCTGTTGTATAGGGTCCAGGGAAAAGGAAACGGGAAAAAGAACCGTTTCGCCAGCCGACGGGCTGCCTCGTCTCAGGATGGTAACCGCGCTCAATGGACGGCCGGGTGGTCGGTCAGCCTCCAGTCTGCGGAGGGGCCTGATGCGGCAGCTGCGCAAGCGGGCTCGGCCGACCCCCGTGGGTCAACAGTTACCCCCCACGCGCACTGCTCCGTCTGCTGTGTGGGGCCACTTCGCAGCGCGCGCGGGCCCCCCCTATTGACTACGGGGACGGCCCTCATTTT
>WQYW01000132.1 GCA_009781045.1 Alphaproteobacteria bacterium | reverse complement strand
GAAGCGGATTTCCTCGGCCTTCTTTCGACCAATTGTGCGACCATCAATTTTCATAGAACGCACTATACACTAACAGAACATGGAATGCAATAGGGGTCATCAAAATTATGCACGGATTAGTAGGGGTCCTTCTCCGCGTCGAGGAGTTGCCGGTCACATTGACGGCAAACTGTTCACGCTCCTCCTTACAACCTGCTGGTTGGAGCCGGAGATGATGACATGAAGTTTCGACAATGACTATGTCGCAATTATGACCGCCACGCTCGTTTCATCCTGGAAACGGCAGTCAAATCGCCAGGCTCCTGAGATGATTCGGCATGACACCGGGTTTTCAGCGTTCCAAAAGATTCACCCTCAGGATGAACAAGCTGCAGTTGCATACAGGCACATGGCCCAGTCCAGGTGACCATCTTTGCCGGGCTGATCCGAGTTGCCTCCGACCATGCCGTCCCAGTGACGCCCCCACAGCCAGTTGGCTTCCTTTTATCGAATTTTGTGAAACAGTCCGGCCTTTTCGTTTGGCTGGTGGTGGCCTGCTCCCTGGTTCGGCTGAGCCGGGAAGGCCGCGGGATCGAATGGCATCGAAAAATCGTCCCCGATAAACCGGCGCCGGCCCAGCTGGAGACAGCTGGGCCGGCGCCGATCGGGGTCTTGCAATCCCGCAACCTGGCGGTCGGGATTCAAAGGTCAGAGCGGCACGTGGTTACGCCACTTTGGGGTCGAGTTCGCCCCTGGCATAGCGTCTGGCCATTTCGGCCGTGGTCAGAATGCGTTTGATCTTCGATGCCTGGCCCGCGGTGTTGAATTCCTCCAGGCGCTGTCTGCAGATCCGTGCCATCGCCTCCATCGCCGGCTTGAGATATTTGCGCGGATCGAACTCTTCCGGGCTGTCTTTCAGCACTTTGCGGATCTGACCGGTCATCGCCATGCGGTTGTCGGTATCGATGTTGATCTTGCGCACGCCGTTCTTGATGCCGCGCTGGATCTCCGCAACCGGCACGCCCCAGGTCGGTTTCATCCGGCCGCCATTGGCGTTGATGATGTCCTGCAGCTCCTGGGGCACCGAGGACGAGCCGTGCATGACCAGATGGGTGTTGGGCAGCTTGCGATGGATTTCCTCGATCACCTTCATGGCGAGAATGTCGCCGTCGGGCTTGCGCGTGAACTTGTAGGCGCCGTGCGAGGTCCCCATCGCGATCGCCAGCGCGTCGACCCGCGTCGCCCTGACGAAGCGCACCGCTTCATCGGGATTGGTCAGGAGCTGGTCATGCGACAGCTTGCCTTCGGCACCGTGGCCGTCCTCTTTCTCGCCCATGCCGGTTTCAAGCGAGCCCAGCACGCCGAGTTCGCCCTCGACCGAAATGCCGCCGAGATGGGCCATGGTGGTCACCGTGGTGGTGACACCGACATTGTAGTCCCAGTCGCCGGGGGTCTTGCCATCGGTCTTTAGCGAGCCGTCCATCATCACCGAGGTGAAGCCGGCCTGGATCGCGGTCATGCAGGTCGCAGGCTCGTTGCCGTGATCGAGATGCACGCAGACCGGGATGTGGGGATAAATCTCGGTCAGTGCGTCCATCATGTGCCTGAGCATGATGTCATTGGCATAGGCGCGCGCCCCGCGCGAGGCCTGGATTATGACCGGGGCGTCGAGCCCGCTCGCCGCCTCCATGATCGCCAGTGCCTGCTCCATATTGTTGATGTTGAAGGCGGGCACGCCGTAGTCGTTCTCCGCAGCATGATCGAGCAATTGACGCAACGTGATCCGGGCCATGGTTTTGTTCCTTCCTCTGGGTTGTTCGTCTACCTGATGCGCAGAACCTCGACGCCGGGCAGGGGCTTGCCTTCCATCCACTCCAGAAAGGCACCGCCTGCGGTCGAGACATAGGTGAAATCCTCGGCGACCCCCGCCTGGTTGAGGGCGGCCACGGTGTCGCCACCGCCAGCGACCGAAATCAGTTTGCCGGCTCTGGTGCGCTCGGCGGCGTGTCGCGCCGCGCTCACGGTGCCACGGTCGAAGGGCTGCAGCTCGAAAGCTCCGAGCGGGCCGTTCCACACCAGGGTGGCCGCGTCATCAATGGCCGCGCGCACCCGCTCTACCGATTGGGGGCCGACGTCGAGAATCATGCCGTCCTGGGGAATGGCGCCCAGTCCATAGGCCTGCGAGGGCGCATTGGCGGCGAACTGAGATGCCACCGTGGCGTCGACCGGAAGAATGATGGCGCATTTTGCGCTCTGCGCTTTTTCCAGGATGCGCAACGCAGTTGGCGCCAGATCCTTCTCCGCCAGCGACTTGCCGATGGCCACGCCCTGGGCGTGGAGGAAAGTGTTGGCCATGCCGCCGCCGATGACGAGGGCGTCGACCTTGCGGACCAGATTTTCCAGGAGGTCGATCTTGGTCGACACCTTGGCGCCGCCGATGATGGCGATCACCGGCCGTGACGGCGCTTCCAGCGCTTTGGCCAGGGCGTCGAGTTCGGCCTGCATGGTGCGCCCGGCAACCGCCACCAGGCGGTGGCCCAGGCCCTCGGTCGAGGCGTGGGCGCGATGGGCTGCCGAAAAGGCGTCGTTGACCCAGATGTCGCCGAGCTTTGCCAGTTCGTCGGCGAAGGCCGGATCGTTTTTCTCTTCCTCCTTGTGGAAGCGGGTATTTTCCAGACAGAGGATGGCGCCGTCGCTCAGGCCGGCGACGGCCTCGGCCGCCACCGCTCCGATACAGTCGGCGGCGAAGCCGACCGGGCGCTGGATCAGCTGGCTCAGCGCTTCGGCGACCGGTTTGAGCGAGTCCCTGGGATCCGGTCCCTTGGGCCGGCCGAAATGCGCCAGCAGAATCACCCTGCCGCCCTTGTCGGCGATTTCGAGGATGGTCGGTGCCACCCGGGTCAGGCGGGTGGCGTCGCTGACACGCCCGTTTTCCATCGGCACGTTGAGATCGACCCGCAGCAGGACGCGTTTGCCCTTCACATCAATGTCGTCGAGGGTACGGAAGCTGGCCATGATCCAATCACTCACTTTTCTGAATTCAGGGGGCGGCGCCCGGGTCGAGGGAGCATCAAATCAGCGGAAACATCAATTCAGGAATGGTCGGGAGTTGTGTTCTGCTGCGTTCCCATCTCCCAGGCCGCGGGCTGGAGGCAGTTGGCCGGACCGGCAATGCTCCGGTCTGCCAGAGGGTCCGGTTCTGCGAGGAGGGGCGAGTTCTGCAAGGAGGGTTTGCGGAATGTGCCGGCAAAGACGGCGAGGCTCGCGGAGAGCGGCGGTCCTTTGAGGTGCCCTCAAAGGACCGGTCCGCTTTCTGCGCCCTGCGTCAGATCACGCCGGCCATCGCAATCGCGGTGTCAGCCATGCGGTTGGAGAAGCCCCACTCATTGTCATACCAGGACATCACCCGCACCAGCGTGCCGTTGAGCACCTTGGTCTGGTCCATGTGGAAGGTCGAGGAATGGGAGTCGTGGTTGAAGTCCATCGAAACATTGGGGGCATCGGTGTAGCCCAGCACGCCCTTGAGTTCGCCGTCGGCGGCGCGCCGGATCGCCTCGTTGATCTCCTTCACGTCGGTGGCACGCCTGGCGACGATCTTGAGGTCGACCACCGAGACATTGGGGGTCGGCACGCGGATGGCGACGCCATCGAGCCTGCCCTTGAGCTCGGGCAACACCAGCCCGATGGCCTTCGCTGCTCCGGTCGATGTCGGGATCATCGACAGCGCCGCCGCACGGGCGCGGTAGAGATCCTTGTGCAGGGTGTCGAGGGTGGGCTGGTCGCCGGTATAGGCGTGGATCGTGGTCATGAAGCCGGTCTCGACACCGACCAGCTCGTTGAGCACCTTGACCACCGGGGCCAGACAATTGGTGGTGCAGGAACCGTTGGACACCACGAGGTGATCTCTGGTCAGCGTCTTGTGGTTGACGCCGTAGACGATGGTGGCGTCCGCGCCATCGGCAGGAGCGGAAACCAGCACCCGCCTGGCACCGGCGGCAAGATGGGCTGCGGCCTTGTCGCGGGCGGTGAAGATGCCGGTGCACTCCATCGCGATATCGACGCCGAGATCTTTCCACGGCAGTTTGGCGGGATCGCGTTCGGCGGTGACCTTGATCTTGTTGGCGCCCAGGCAGATGGTGTCGCCATCGACCGTGACCGTGCCGGGGAAGCGGCCATGGACGGAGTCGAAGCGCAACAGATGGGCGTTGGTTTCGACCGGGCCGAGATCATTGATCCCCACCACCTCGATATCCTTGCGGCCGGACTCGGCAATGGCGCGCAGGATATTGCGGCCAATGCGGCCAAAACCGTTAATGCCGACACGGACAGCCATCGTTTGTCTCCTTGAATGCCAAATCGAAGCCGCGTGAGGGCGCAGGCGGCTCACGGGCTGTTTGAAAGGTCGACGCCCGGTTCTGCCGGGCGCTCGTCGGATCGTATGGACGTTTGGTAGTCCATTTTTTGCGCCGGCTCAACTGTCATCCTGCGAGGCGCTGCTGCGCAGCAGAGACCACCGCGTCTGCAGTAATCCCGAAATGGCGGAAAAGGTCCTTCGCCGGGGCGCTGACACCGAAAGAATTCATGCCGATGAAGGTGCCGCCGCTGCCGATCACTGCGTCCCAGCCCCAGCGTGAGGCAGCCTCAATGGCGATCCTGACCGGCGCGCTGCCGATGATGGCACGGCGCCGCTCGTCGGTCTGCTCGAGCAGAAGTTCGAGCGAGGGCACGGAGACCACCCGGGTCGGGATGCCGAGTTCGGTGAGCGTCTGCTGGGCGTTGACGGCGATGGCGACCTCCGAGCCGGAGGCAAACAGCGTCACCCGGGCCTCGGTATTGGCCGCGATCAGTTCGTAGGCGCCGTACTGACAGGGGTTGTCGAGCGGCGCGGTGCTGCGCAGCTGCGGCACGCTCTGACGGGTCAGCGCCAGCACCGTGGGGCCGTCGATGCGCCGCAGCGCCAGTTCCCAGCATTCGGCCACCTCAACGGCATCACAGGGCCGGAACAGACGCAGATTGGGAATGGCGCGCAGAGCGGCGAGGTGCTCGACCGGCTGATGGGTTGGCCCGTCCTCGCCCAGACCGATCGAGTCGTGGGTCATGACATAGACCACGCCGGCATTCATCAGCGCCGCCAGCCGTATCGCCGGGCGCGCATAGTCGGTGAAGGCCAGGAAGGTGGCGCCATTGGGGGCGAAGCCGCCATGAAGGAAAATGCCGTTCATCGCCGCGGCCATGCCGTGCTCGCGGATGCCGTAATGGATGAAACGGCCTTTGGGGGTCCGGGCGCTGAAGGCGACTGCCGCCCTGGCCCGGTTGTTGTTGGAGGCGCTGAGATCGGCCGAGCCGGCGACAAATTCCATCGGCATGGCGCTGACGATGGCCTCGATCGCCGCTTCCGAGGATTTGCGGGTGGCCGCCGCCAGCGGCTGTTCCAGCAGCGCCTTCTTGTGGGCCTTGAGGGCCCTGGTCAGGGTCTGCGGTCGCTCATGGCGCAGCCGGCGCTCGAATTCGGCGCGCTTGCGGCTGCCGAGTTCGCCAAGCCGGGCTTCCCATTCCTGACGGGCCTGGGCACCGCGCGCGCCACAGGCGCGCCAGGCGCCAAGCACCTCGTCATCGACCGCAAAGGGCTCCAGCGAAAGGCCGAGACGTTCCTTGGCGGCCTTGAGTTCCTCAGGCCCGAGGGGCTCGCCATGGGCCCTGGACGTGCCGGCCTTGTTGGGGGCACCGAAGCCGATGGTGGTGCGGCAGGCGATCAGCGTTGGTTTGCTGGAGGACAGGGCTCGGGTGAGTGCGGCCGCAATGGCCTCCGGATCATGGCCGTCGACCCTCTCGGCAGCCCAGCCCGCGGCCTTGAAGCGCTTGATCTGGTCCACGGAATCGACCAGCGTGATGGCCCCATCGATCGAAATGCCATTGTCGTCATGGAGCACGATCAGCTTGTTGAGCTTCCAGTGCCCGGCCATGGCGATGGCTTCCTGGCTCACCCCCTCCATCAGGTCGCCATCGGAGGCGAGGACGAAAGTGCGGTGATCGACGATCTTGCGGCCGAATTCGGCGGCCAGCATTTTTTCCGCCAGTGCCATCCCGACCGCGGTGGCAAGCCCCTGGCCGAGCGGGCCGGTGGTCATTTCGACGCCCCTGAGGCTGAGATTCTCCGGATGCCCCGCAGTTCGCGCGCCGAGCTGGCGAAACTGCCGGATCTGGTCGAGCGTCAGCTCCGCATCGCCGGTCAGATAAAGCAGGGAATAAAGCAGCATCGAGGCGTGGCCGGCCGACAGCACGAAGCGGTCGCGATCGGGCCAGGCGGGGGCGCCGGCGTCGAATTTGAGGAATCGGGTGAACAGCACGGTGGCGATATCGGCAGCGCCCATCGGCATGCCGGGATGGCCGGACTGCGCCTTTTCGATCGCGTCGATTGAAAGTCCGCGAATCGCATTGGCCATGCGAGTGGGGTCGACCTGCGTCATGGTATCCATCCGAAACAGGCGCGTGATGGCGGCTCGAAAAGCGCCGGCGCGCGGGAAGGTTCAAGGGGTGGGTGGGCTGGATACCAGCTGGATTTTCTGACTCCAAGGCAGTCGCCACCTCCGTGGCCCAGTTGCGCCCCGGAAAATGAGGATTTCCTTGTCTTTTCACAGCTATCCGCAACCGGAGCGGCGAGGCCCTGCGGCGCTGCGGCGGCTTTCGGGGAAGCCTGAGGAACAGCCCTCAGGGCTCAAGGCATGAAAATCTGCCGTGCATAGCTTGCCCCACTTGTTGCGCCGGGCTTTTCCAGCACGTAAACCTGCCGCTGTAACCGGTTGTCGAATCGCAGTTTTTGGTGCGTCTGGCATGACTCAACGTCAGGTTTACGGTTGATCCGATGGAGGATCGTTCTGGAAATAATGCGGCCCGGGAGGGCGTTTCTGCCGAACTGGAGGCGGCGACGCGGCGGCTGATGGCCGCGCTCGACGGGCTCGAAAATGCGGTGGAGCGCCGGCGTGACGCCGATCGGGATGAGAGCGAACTGGCGACACGGATCCAGGCGCTCGGCATTGATCGCTCGCGGCTGGCCGATGAACTGGATGGTGCGCTGGTCAAGGCGCGCCGGCTTGAGCGCGCCAGTCGCGAGGTCTCGCATCGTCTTGATGCGGCCATCGGCACCATGCGTGCGGTGCTTGATGTCGGCGAGGAAAGCTGAGCTTTGTGGGTTCCCTGAGGCAGACCGGGCTCCCTGAAGACGGAACGAAAGAAAGCTCTTGAAGGATGCCGATCCTGTGTAGTGCGGCAGAACTTTGACGGAGGTGGCGCATGAGCCATATCAGTGTCACCATCAACGACCGTCAGTACCGCATGGCCTGTGAGGAGGGGCAGGAGACGCGGCTGCGCAATCTTGCGGAAAATCTCGAGGGGCGGATTCAGTCGCTGCGCGGCAAGTTCGGCGAGATCGGCGATGCCCGGCTGACCGTGATGGCGGCGCTGACCGCCTGCGACGAACTGGTCGATGCCGGCAACCGTCTCCTGGCGATGGAGCACGAACTCAACGAATTGCGGGATTTCCGCAATGCCGCGGCCGAGCGCGCCCGTCTCACCCAGACGGCGATGGTGAACGCGCTCAATGCCGCAGCCGAGCGCATCGAAAAATCGACCCAGGCGCTCAACCGCACGGTGGGCGGCGGTATCGCCATCGGCTGATGTGGTCTGCCGCAACCGGAAAGGGGCGCAACTAAAATTGTGGCGATGTGCCCGCGGTGCTGCTAGAGTGAGCCTCGCGAGGCTGTGGCGTGCGTCAGGAGCCATATATCCCCGGGCCCTTATCGATCCTTAAGGGAACTGTCCCTGACCGGGTCCGTGGATCCGGACATATGGTGCCCACCTACTTTCGTAGGGAACTCCGGGATCGAGTGCTTCAACGGCGTTTTCGCGGCCTCGCACTTTCCCCCTTCATCCCGGCTCCCCTTTCCTTTCCGCGGGCGATTCTCCTGCATCCTCCGGATCCGTTGTGTGTCTGACGTCCTCATGAGCGATGTTGCCAAAGCCGAACTTCGCAGCCGGGCCCTTGCCGCGCGCGCCGCGGTGGCGCAGGCGGAGCGTGGCAGCGCGGCCGGGAGCCTGGCCGCGCGTGGCCTGCCGTTTGCGGTGGTCCCGGGCAGCATCGTTGCCGGCTACTCCCCGATGCGCGGTGAGATCGATCCCTCTCCCCTGATGGCAAGGCTCCGGCAGGGGGGCGCAGAACTGGCGCTGCCCTGTGTCACGGCAACGGGGGAGCCCCTGCTGTTTCGCGCGCACGCGCCGGGTCAGGAGCTGGTCCGGGGCCGCTACGGCGTGGCCGAGCCGGCGCCGGATTGCCGCGCATTGACGCCCGACGTCATTCTGGTGCCGCTGCTGGCGTTTGACGCAGGCGGCCAGCGTCTCGGCTATGGCGCCGGCTTCTACGACCGGACCCTGGCGGAGCTGCGGCGCAGCAAAGCGGTGGTCGCGGTCGGACTCGCTTTTGCAATGCAGCAGGTGGCACAGGTCCCGGCAACTTCGCACGATGTCGCGCTCGATTATGTGGTAACAGAAAACCACTGGTTCCATTTCCGGAGTGGGAAAATTGCGGATTCTCTTTGTAGGTGACATCATCGGTCGGGCAGGGCGGGCCGCGATCACAGCCCGTCTGCCGGCGCTGATCCGCGACTGGTCACTCGAACTTGTGGTCGTCAACGGTGAGAATGCCGCCGGCGGTTTCGGGATCACGGAAGCGATCTATCACGAACTGCTCGACGCCGGGGTCGATGCGGTGACGCTCGGCAACCATTCCTGGGATCAGCGCGAGGCGCTGGTGTTTATCGAGCGGGCCGATCGGCTGATCCGCCCGCTGAACTATCCGCGCGGCACGCCCGGACGGGGGGCGGCTCTGATCGACACCAAAGCAGGCAGGCGCGCTCTGGTGATCAACCTTCTCGGGCGCGTTTTCATGACCGCCTATGATGATCCCTTTGCCGCGCTGGAACGCGAGCTGGAGGCCTGTCCGCTGCGCTCCGCCACCGACGCCATCATCGTCGATATGCACTGCGAGGCCACCAGCGAGAAGCAGGGGATGGGCTTTTTCTGCGACGGCCGCGCCAGCCTGGTGGTCGGCACCCACACCCATGTGCCCACCGCCGATCATCAGATTTTGAGCGGCGGCACCGCCTATATCAGTGATGTCGGCATGACCGGGGACTACAACTCGGTGATCGGCATGCAGAAGGATGAGCCGATGCGGCGCCTGACCTCGGCCTTTCCCTCCGCCCGCTTCGAGCCCGCGCTTGGCCCCGCGACCTTGTGCGGCGTTGCGGTCGAGACCGATGATGCCACGGGTCTCGCACTCCGGATCGCCCCGGTGCGCATCGGCGGCCGGCTGGAGCCGGCACGTCCCGCCTTCTGGTCGACGCTCTGACGGTGCCGGGGAGACGAAGAGGCACCTCGCCTCAGGCGAGGTCGAAGGTGCTGGTGGGCCTGAGGAGGCAGCGACCATGAAATTTCTGAAAAGGCTGTTTTCCGGCCGCGACCAGGATGATCCGGAACCTCAGGAGCCCGAGCTTTCGTTCGCGCGCGCTATGAGCGAGATGGCGATACGCACGCAATCGGCGGTCGATCTGTGGGGTATGGACAAGGCCGCGTGGAATGCCGATCTCGACGCTGGAACGATCACCTTCAGCAGCGAAGAAAAGGGGCTGGTGGCGAGCGCAGCGGTGCAGGTGGTCGGGAGTTTTAATACCGACGACGGCAGCTGGCTGTGGGGATGGGATCATCCCTCGGTGCCGGAAGCGCTGGCGGCCCATGCCCGGCGTGTCCGTGCCTTCGGCGAACAATACGGGCTGGAGGCGCTGGTGACGCGCAGGATCGCGGCGTCAATGGAGGACGCCTGGAGGTTTACGGCCCTTGCCAGCTATCTCAGCAGCGGCCAGGGGTGCTATTGCGGCCCCTCCGGCGCCGCGCGGTTCTTCATGACTTTCGCCTCAGCAGTGACGATTGCCTCTCGCAAACAGTCCGGGAGCGCGCCAGCGCCAGCGGCGGACTGACGAAGCGAAGAGGTGATCTGGAACATCGAACAGCGCGGCCACATCCCCTTCTCGCCGTTGTGTGTTCGGTGCCCGGGACAGCTCGACCCTACGGTCTATTCTGCGTGCTGCGGCTGTGCGCCCCTGGTGCAGCTGCTTTCTACTTCTGGTTTCTGGTGGGACTGTTGGGACTTCAGGCTGGTCACCAGGGTATCCCTCAGGATCGCGTTTGATACTCCTTTCCCTCCTGTCTCAGCCACGCCAGTCTATCCGCGTCCATGCGGACCGTGTTCGAGGCATTGACCGGATTTCAGGAATGGATTTGCGGATTCCGTTCCTGAAAAACCTGTCGGTGAGAGGAGGAATGTCGTGTGAAGTCGCTTTCTCGGTCTTTCAGCGCCTCAAGTCCTGCCATCTGAGCACCTCAGGGGCGGGAGATTCTTCTGGTCGACTTCCCTGCGCACCCTCCCTGTCTGCGCCGGAGGACGACTTTGAGAAAGTTTATCGAGGTTTATCGAAAAACGATAAACCGTAATAAACTCCCTCAAATCGGAGCCACGCCGAAAGTCTATATCTTCCAAGCGCTCCGAGACTTCATCTACAGCGTGATGGAGATCGCCGAACCTTGAATCGGCTCGCGTTCCGGTGATTTCGGGAGGGCGCTGTGGTGCCAGTCGCGCCTTCAAGTTCTGGATGTTGCCAGGAAATTATTATTAATTTCAATGAATTATTGGCAGCCACCGGTTTGTGGGAGGCTGGACCGTCGGCTCGGTGCTTGACTTTTAGAGATCTTATGGCAGTTTATCGAACTTCAATAAATTGCGGTAAGGTAGCTATAAATGGACCCGCGCCGAAATCCTTATGCACCGGGTGCCGGAACGCCTCCCCCCGAACTTGCCGGGCGCAATGAACTTATCGAACGAGCCGGTGTGGCTCTGGATCGCATCCGTTCCGGAAGATCGGCGCGGAGTTTCATCCTCTACGGCTTGCGCGGCGTTGGCAAAACGGTGTTGCTCAACCGGGTGCGGTTCGACGCGGAAACGCGTGGGATTGCTGCGGTGAGGATTGAGGCTCCTGAGGAGCGGTCGCTTCCCGCCGTCCTGCTTCCCGCGTTCCGCTCCGCTCTTTTGCGCCTGAGCAAAGGGGGGGTGCTGAAGGATCACCTGCTTCATGCGATGCGTGCGCTCGCGGGTTTCGCCAAGGCGCTGAAATTCAAATACCAGGACATTGAGGTTTCGGTCGATGTTGCCCCGGAGAGCGGGGTGGCCGACAGCGGCGATCTTGACGCCGACCTGACCTACCTCCTGCTCAATCTCGGCAAAGCGGCCCGCGCACAGGAAACGGCCCTTGTGCTCTTCATCGATGAACTGCAATACGTCCCTGAGGGCGAGCTCGCGTCGCTCATCACGGCGCTCCACGCTGCTACCCAGGATCAACTGCCGATAACCTTGATGGCAGCGGGACTGCCGCAGTTGGTGGGGCAGACCGGCCGCGCCAGGTCCTATGCAGAACGGCTTTTCGAATTCGTCTTTGTTGACCGCCTCAGCGATTACGATGCAGGAAACGCCCTGATCGTTCCGGCGGCAAAGGAAAATGTTGTTTTTGACCCCGTGGCCATCGCAGAGATCCTCCAGCAGACCTGCGGCTACCCGTATTTCCTGCAGGAGTGGGGAAAACAAAGTTGGAGCGTCGCTGAAGGATCTCCGATTGGCATCGACGACATCCGCCGCGCCACGGGTGTCGCGCTCGCCGAACTCGATGCAAGTTTCTTTCGTGTGCGGTTTGATCGCCTCACACCGGCGGAGAAGCGTTACATGCGTGCCATGGCCGAACTCGGGCCAGCCCCCCATCGCTCGGGCGATATTGCCGACATTCTGCAGCGAAAGGTCACGACGGTCGCTCCCCTGCGCAGTTCGCTGATCGCAAAAGGCATGGTCTATAGCCCTGCCCATGGCGATACGGCATTCACGGTGCCACTGTTCGATGGATTTATGAAACGAATGATGCCGCAACTTCCATAGCGACAGCCGATGCCAGGGGCGCGCTTTCAGCCCCGCAGCCCGCAGCTTGGTAGAATTCCGGTGCGTCCCCTCTGATTCCGGTGTTTCGCTTCGCGTTCAGGTCAGGGCCTGCGAAACGAATCGGCAAATCGCCGTGGCAGGGGTGCCCTCCGGGGTTCGAAAAACGCAGGTTGCGCCAGCCCGCGCCTTTTCGGTGATCAAGGCCGAACTCCATGTTTGGCGATACGCATCTGGAGTCGTCTCACGCCTGCTCCGAATGGGGACCTGTCTATCGGATCCCACTTTTTGTCGGCGCCCGTGGGTGGACCGGCTGGCGGCGAGGTGGCCTGAACCGCGCAATCGATCTCCGTCATCTGCTTTCCTTCCTAGGTACAACGATTTGTCATATTCTCTCCCTATGAATGCCGCGCGGCAAGTCAGCTCGCTTTCGCGACGGGGAATGTTCCCACCCGTATCCCGTCCATTAAAGCCGGGCGTTTGCTTGTCGATGGCCATCCTGTACCCACAAATCCCAACAGTGTTCCTTGCGGTTCACCTGCCAGTTTCCAGGCGAGACTATGCGCTTACCCTGTTCCGAAAAAATCTCCGAGCGGGGCGGCCGCCCCTTCCACGCCGGCGGCTTTCTGTCCCTGGTGGCCCACGTGCCAGTGGGCACACCTTGCCGCGCAGTTTTTGGTTCAAGCCTGTCAGCACAGCACGTTTGGCTTGTTCAAATTTTCGCGCGGCAGCGAAAGGTTCACATATGTTGGTCGTGACCGCTCATCCCTGGCGCCTCACCGCCTTGGTGCGGGCAGATTCCGACAGAATCCTCGCGGTCAGTCGTGCCGGGATACCCTGGCGGCTACATTGTCCCCAGAGCTTCACACCGGGCTGTTGCCATCCCCGCATGTCTGGGTAGGGAACGGTTGAAGGTACAACCGGTTTTGGCAGATGCCTCCATTCCTCCTTTCCCGATATAAAACAGAGACGTATGCGACTTTCAGGCCTCCGGCCTCCCTTGGAAAAATGCTGCCGCAATCGCGGGGAATTACGGAGGCAACGGTATTGCAATTTCCAATACATGGGCTATCTTCGAACAGGAGATAAAAATGGCCACAAACGCTGGACGAAAAGAACACCCGATCTCAATGCGTCTGCCGAAAGCGGACATCGCGATTATTGACAGGGCCGCACAACTCCGCGGTCGTTCCCGTACTGAATTCGTGCGAGATGCCGCTGTTCGGGTCGCAGAAGAGGCGTTGATGGAGAGCGCTATGATCCGAATGAGCTCGAAAGGCTTTTCGGAGTTTCTGGCGGCTCTGGCTGCACCTGCGGCGCCGGTTTCAGAATTGGTCGAGCTGATGAAGCGCCCGGCACCCTGGGAACCGGGCTACGTCGCCAGACGCTGAATTCTCCTGGATTTTGATCTTGACAATTTCGGCCCCTGAACCTCTCACCGCGATGCACGACTGTTCGGAATTCAACAGCGGCAAGCCGGCGCTCGACCATTGGCTCAAGACCCGAGCGCTTTCCAATCAGGACAAGGGCTTCACTGCCGTCATCGTTGTTCACGATGTGGGTCGAGTCGTTGGCTATTATGGCATCTCGCCGACGGCTGTCACTCCAACTGTCCTGCCTCGAGCCATCCGCACGGGTCAGCCTCCGAACCCGGTTCCGTGCTTCCTGCTGGGTCAACTTGCGACCGACGTTGGCTGGTCTGGTCGTGGAATAGGCACAGGCCTTTTGAAACATGCGCTGGAACGATGCGTGACGGCCGCGTCCCTCATCGGGGGGCGTGCTGTGATGGTGAATGCGATCGACATTGAAGCCGCAGGCTTCTGGCAGCGCCGCGGCTTTGTTCCATCAAGAGATGATCCCTTGATTCTCTTTCGTTCGATCCCGGCGATCGCTGCGTCGATCATTGATGCCGACAAGCGCAGCTGAATATCGAATTGGGATCCGTGCGCGTCAGGTGAACGCTTCGGCCTCTGCGTGCCGCGCGTCTGTCTAAAACGAAGGGAGTGCCGCGGCGCGCCCTCTTGCGCTCCACGATTTCGGCCGTGGGTGGCCTCTCAGGCGAAGCCTTGTGGTCGCGTTGCGGGATGCCTCAATCCGGATGACGTGGAGAGGTTCCAGGCGGCGCAAGAGCGGTTGGCTTTCGCCGGCCTGCGGGAACCGCGATCAATGGCGCGGACAGCAGGAATGTGGCGAATATTGAATATTGGTGTGGTATCGATGGAGCGTCAATCCAGCGATTGCCGCCCGCTTCCAGGGGTCGGTGGACTGCCGTGCGTTGCTGGCATGGGCCTGGCACCCAAAACGGTTTTGATTCACCGTCTGGCCGGCTGACTGACGGGGGCGTGTCATTGCGTGAGGCAGGGAGGCCGGCAGCGTTGACCATCGATCATCGTCTGCCGTGCCCGGCAGGGCAGATCCGGAAATCCTGATATCCAGGTGGATTCTGGATGGAAATGGCATCACCGGCATCTTCTCGGAGTCCCATCGCCATAGTTGGGGGGCACGCGAAGGGGGAGGTTACACTCGTTTGGCCTTGAGGTCGGCGTCGATCTGGTCATAGAGGCGAAGCAGATCTGGATCCAGTTCCTGACGCGTTCGCTTTCCTTGTCGCATGCTGAGAAACGCGATTGCCACGACAATGGCGATCGCGACGATAAAGAGGCCCGCTGCTCCGGCGACAGCCACCAGTCGCGCTGCGGAAATGACGCAGAGGATAATGGTGCCGATGGCGACGGGCTTGCCAAGCAGCCCGGAGACCGAAAGATGGACGTTTTCCTTGGCGACTTTCAGCGTCGGGTCGAGGCGGACGGCGGTCTTGAAGGCGAGCGCGGCCTCTTCGGGGCGTTTGAGTTTGAGCAGCGCGACACCCAGATTGTTGTGGGCGACGGCGCTCATTGGATCCAGCTCCAGCGATTTTCGCAACACCGATGCAGCCTCCGCCGGGGCGAAAGCGAGCAGAAGGTCACCAAGATCCTGATGGTGCGAGGCATTCTCGGGGGCGAGTTCAATCGCCAATTCGTAAGCTTCACGCGCCTCGGCGCGTCTGCCCAGCGCCTCAAGACACCGTCCTCTGCTGTTGTGGCCCACGGAATGCTCCGGGTACAGACGAACGGCCTCCTCAGCAAAGGCCAGCGCCTCTTTCTTCGATCCAAGAAGCCGGGCGGCGGAGGAAGCGGCGCGATTGAGCCACTCTGACTCTGGATGGAGGGCAAGGCCGGCGCGTGCCAGTTCGAGTGCTCCGGCAGGCTGGTTGAGGCCGATCTGGGCCTGTGCGGCGCAACCGTAGCCGGCCTCAAGCGAAGGGTCGAGCTGAAGTGCCGCCTCTGCCTCGCGCAGGCCGTCCTGGTAGCGGGAAAGCGCGTTGGCGGCGGCGGCCCGTTCAAGCGCCCGTTGTGCCTTTTCGTCCGCTTCAGCCATATTTCGAAGTCTCGTCTGGATGCGCAGTCAGGCCAAGG
>WQYW01000131.1 GCA_009781045.1 Alphaproteobacteria bacterium | reverse complement strand
CGACGTCGCCGGGATGGCGGAGCTGGTATCCTGCAGACCGGTGGTCTTTGTTGTCGTCCATGAGTTGAGGCCGGTGGCGATGAAGGTGAGGGCGTCGGTGGCTGAGAAGATGCCGATCCGGGTTACGTCCGCCGCTCCAGCCACAGTGGCGACCGATACGTGGGTATCAAGTGCAATGCCGCGGTCGGCGCTGGCGAACAGGCCGGTGCCATAGAGCCATTCTTTCGCGGCGGGGCCGTAGACCGCGGCCCCGGGCGAGGAATCGGACAATTGCGATGGGTCGGGAGAGGAGCTCCTGCCCCTCTCCGGCGATGGTGGTGCGGGAGGGACGATGGTGCGGACGCTGTGATTGATGGAGTCGTGAATGCTGTCGCGAATATTGTCGCGGATGTTATCGCGGATGCTGTCGGTGATGCGCTGTGCTGCCAGAGTGGCGGCGAGCCCCGTCACCGTGCCGCCCGTGCAGAGGGGGCTGCTTGCCGTCGCAGCGGTGCAAAATCCGGGACTCTGTGCCACCGCAGCCTGCGGCCAGGCTGCAAGAATCATGCCGGTAACCAGCAGGGACGCAGCCACGCCACAGGGTGCCGTCGTCCTTGAGGCCGGTGCCGGGATACACATAGTCATCACTGTTACCTTCGTCTTCCCTGCGCCATGCACGATGAGCGGGTGCCGGTCAACTCTTGAGAACGGCACCCGCAATGGCGGATTTCGGGCACAGCATGAATTCCGGGACAGGACCGGAGTGCGCCGGTTACGGATTTCAGTTCCCGGGGTGTGGTTCTGGTGCGCCAGTTTCTGCGAGCAGACAGGGCTGAGGCTGCGCTATAATGCAAGTCGTCGATTGTGGTGACGGGGGGTGGCGCATCGGTGCCGGTCCGAGAGCACTCCGGAACTCCGTTGAGTTGAGATTTTACGCGAAATTTCATTGGGATGCGCCCGGCTGACAACCACCCGCTGGGATATCCGATATTAGCTGATGGGTTTGGTGAAAGCGATCACATCGGCGTGTTCGAAAGGCAGATTCTCCGGATCGGGTAGAGGCCTTGCGGAGTTTTTCTCGTGCCTGCATGTGCCCGGCTGCAACCGTCAGTATGTTATGTAGTGCAATTACAGCCTGTGGTGAGTGCGGCAAAGCTGTTGCTTTGTCCGACGCGGCGGCTGATGGCGGCATGAATCAGGCTGCAGGCGAGCCCGCCAGTCACGACACGCGAGTGCCGTTGCAAGAAGCCAGGGTCGTCCGGTTTGCGCGGGCTGATTGCGCTGCCGGGGCGGCTGACACCGAGCTTGAATCGGCAATCGGCAAGTCGGGAAAATGTCGGCCCGGTGCAGACCCGATGGGGAAGAAGGCCGTGCGCGGACGGGATTTCCCGAGGCGACCTTGCAGGCGAGAGGCCTGATCGACCCAGAAAGAGGGGGACACTTCCTACTTCGCCATCTTCACCTCTGCGATCAGGCGTTCGATCCTTCGGCGACAGGCAGGCATGAGCCTGCCGCGGGCTGCCGTGCCGGGTCCTTCGCAACTCGCAACTGAGGCAATGCTGTCGCCGCCAGGAATCCTGCTGTGGTGCCCGTTGTCGGCTGTGGCTGCTGTGGTCGGGGCGCCCGGGCGCCCTGGCACCGTGGCATCACCGCTGTCTGTGCTCCTGGTCTCTGGCCGGGGTGACAGGCCGCTGCCATCTCCCGGGCAGAGCTGAAAAATGGCGGCTTGTGCCGAGGGCCGTGTGGGGTTGTGGCGGGTTCCGGCGGGCTTGAGAGGGAGGGCTCCTGAGTTGCGGTCTGGAGAACGTGCGAGGCCTGTCTCGGCCCGTTTCCCGCCATTGGCGGCGGCGCTGTCGGCGCTTGCGTCGTTGCGAAATTCCCCAGGCCTGGAATTTCGCAGGGGTCACGGAGCGGATCGAGGGCCTCCGGCGGGGTGCCGCGCGTCCCGGAGTCCAAGGCGGAACAGAATCGGCAGGCGCCGGTGCGCATCAAGTGATTCGCCTGCCGTCCGGGGCGCTTTGGGAGGCCCGCAAAACGGTCTTTGGCGAGGCCTTGCGAGGGGCCGTTTCCGGGCCTGGGGAGGGGTTAAAACCACGCGTGGAATCAAATGGTTATGGGGCTGCACTTTGCTCTGGAAACGGGGCCTTTTTCATGGCACAACAGGCCCCATATCAGCCCTCCATGCGCTGCTGATTTCAGGATTTTCAATGACAGTGCCAGCCGGGGCTCCGCGCCCCGAAAACGAGACCGCGAACGGTAACTATGACGCCGAATCGATCCGGGTGCTCAAGGGCCTCGACGCCGTGCGCAAGCGTCCGGGGATGTATATCGGGGATACCGATGACGGGTCCGGCCTGCATCACATGGTCTATGAGGTCGTTGACAACGCCATCGACGAGGCGCTTGCCGGCTATGCCACGCAGGTGGAGGTGGTCCTCAACGCCGATCATTCGGTGACCGTACGCGATGACGGGCGCGGCATCCCGGTCGACATCCACAAGGAGGAGGGGGTTTCGGCGGCCGAGGTGATCATGACCCAGCTCCACGCCGGGGGCAAATTCGATCAGAATTCCTACAAGGTCTCCGGCGGTCTGCACGGTGTCGGCGTCTCGGTGGTGAACGCGCTCTCGAGCCGGCTCCGGCTCACGGTGTGGCGCGACGACAAGGAACATGTGGTCGAATTTGTTCACGGCGAGACCGTGGCGCCGTTGCGGGTGAGCGGTGAGGCCCGGGGCAAGCGGGGCTCGGAAGTGACCTTTCTGGCCTCCGAGGAAACGTTCAAGAATGTCGAATATGATTTCGCCACGCTGGAGCACCGGCTGCGCGAACTCGCCTTCCTCAATTCCGGCGTCAATATCGTGCTCTCCGACATGCGCCATGCGGTCGAAAAGCGCGAGGAGATGCATTATTCGGGCGGTGTCGAGGAGTTCGTCCGCTATCTTGACCGCAACAAGAAGGAGATCGTGCCGGCCCCGATCATGGTGCGCTCGGATCTCAACGGCATCGGCGTGGAAGCCGCGCTGTGGTGGAACGACAGCTATCACGAGAACGTGCTGTGCTTCACCAACAACATCCCCCAGCGCGACGGCGGCACCCATCTTGCCGGTTTCCGCGGCGCCCTGACGCGCCAGGTCAACGGCTATGCCGAGGCCAACGCCAAGAAGGAGAAGATGCAGCTCACCGGCGACGATTGCCGCGAGGGGCTGACCGCAGTCCTGTCGGTGAAGGTGCCGGATCCGAAATTCTCGTCCCAGACCAAGGAGAAGCTGGTTTCCTCCGAGGTCCGCCCCGTCGTTGAGAACGTCCTCAACGAGGCCCTGGCGGCGTGGTTCGAGGAACACCCCTCTGAAGCCAAGATCATCGTCGGCAAGGTCATCCAGGCCGCGACCGCGCGCGAGGCCGCGCGGCGGGCGCGCGAACTGACGCGCAAGAGCCCGCTGTCGGTGGCGTCCCTGCCGGGCAAGCTCGCCGACTGCCAGGAAAAGGACCCCACCAAGTCCGAACTCTTCATCGTCGAGGGAGATTCCGCCGGCGGCAGCGCCAAGCAGGGGCGCAACCGCGCCTTCCAGGCGGTGCTGCCGTTGCGCGGCAAGATCCTCAACGTCGAGCGTGTGCGTCCGGACAAGATGCTGTCGAGCGAGCAGATCGGCACCCTGATCACCGCGCTCGGCACCGGCATCAAGGATGATTTCTCGGTCGACAAGCTGCGCTATCACAAGATCATCGTCATGACCGACGCCGATGTCGATGGCGCCCATATCCGCACCCTGCTGCTCACCTTCTTCTACCGTCAGATGCGCGAGATCATTGATCGCGGCTATCTCTATATTGCCCAGCCGCCGCTCTATAAGGTGACGCGCGGCAAATCCGAACAATATCTCAAGGACGAGCGTGCGCTTGAGGAATATCTGATCGAGGCCGGTATCGACGATTGCGTGTTTCGGCCCGGCACCGGGGAGGATCGTGCCGGCCGCGACCTGCGTTCGCTGATCGATGACGCCCGTGTCATCCGCAATGTGCTGCGCAGTCTGCACGGCCGCTATAATCGCCGGGTCATTGAACAGGCGGCGATCACCGGGGTCCTGAGCAAGGAGATCTATGGCGATCGCGACAAGGCGGAAGCTGCGGCGGACTATATTGCGCACCGGCTCGACAACCAGGCCGAGGAGGTGGAGCGCGGCTGGGTCGGGCATTTCATCGAGGGCGAGGGTTTCACCTTCGCGCGCACCGTGCGCGGGGTCCGGGAGGAGGCGATCATCGACGACGCCTTCTTAGGCTCGGTCGAAGCGCGCCGGCTGGATGAATATATTCTGAAACTGCAGGACATCTATGAACGGGCGGGCCGGCTGCGGCGTCGCGATTCAGACCGCATCATCCACGGCCCGGTCGACCTGTTCGAGGCGGTGATCGAGGCGGGTCGCCGGGGCATCGCGCTGCAGCGCTATAAAGGTCTGGGTGAGATGAATCCGGAGCAGTTGTGGGAAACCACGCTCGATACCGAGGCGCGCTCTCTGCTCCAGGTCAGGGTCCGGCAGGGGGATGAGGCCGACGACATCTTCACCAAGCTGATGGGCGATGTGGTGGAGCCGCGGCGGGACTTCATCCAGGAGAACTCGCTCAGTGCCGAGATCGATATCTGACATTGCGCGCATTGGGCGCGGGCGGATCGCAGGGCCTCTTTAAAAGGGGCAGGAGCAGAATGGAGGCGGCTTCGCAGAGCGGGGATTGCCTCCTGAAAGTAAGGAAACAGGGCTGTGGCGGCCATCAAATACATCGTTGAGGGCGGTCATCGGCTCTCGGGGTCGATTGAACCATCCGGCAACAAGAATGCGGCGCTGCCGATCATCGCGGCGGCACTGCTCAGCGACCAGCCGGTGACGCTGGAGAATGTGCCGCGGATTCGCGATACCGAGACGCTGGTCGAACTGGTCCGTTCTGTGGGGGCCGAGGCCGAGTGGCGGGCGCGCAACACGCTGTGGATTCATGCCCGCGACGTGCGGGCGGCCGATCTCGATCCCGATATCTGTATCCGCATCCGGGCTTCGATCCTGCTTGCAGCCCCCCTCCTGGCCCGCTGCGGTGCGGTGATGCTGCCGCCACCGGGCGGCGACGTGATCGGCCGGCGCCGTCTCGACACCCATGTGCTGGCTCTGGAGCAGCTCGGTGCCCGGGTCTCCGCCAGCGACCGGCTGGAATTCCGCTGCCCGCAGCTCAAAGGCGCCGATGTTTTCCTTGACGAACCCAGCGTCACCGCCACCGAGAACGCACTGGTGGCTGCGGTCGCCGCCGAGGGCGTTACCCATCTGCGCAATGCCGCATCCGAGCCCCACGTCCAGGATCTGGCGCTTTTTCTCACCGCGCTGGGGGCGCGGATTGAAGGCATCGGCACCAATACCCTGATCGTTCATGGCGGAGCGGCGCTGGGCAGCTCCAGCTTCACGGTGCAGCCCGACCATATCGAGGTCGGGTCTCTGGTCGGGCTGGCTGCAGTGACGCGCTCGCCGCTGCGCATCCTGCGCGCCGGCGTCGTGCATCTGCGCCCCATCCGCATGGGCTTCGAGCGTCTCGGTATCGTCACCCGGGTCGAGGGTGACGATCTCATCGTACCAGCAAACCAGACGCTCAAGATCCAGGACGATTTCGGTGGCCATGTGCCGAAACTGGAGGATCAGCCCTGGCCGGCCTTCCCGGCCGATCTGATGTCGATTGCGATCGTCACCGCCACGCAATGCGAGGGCGTGATCCTGATGTTCGAAAAGATGTTCGAGTCGCGGATGTTTTTTGTCGACAAGCTGATCTCGATGGGGGCGCGCATCGTGCTGTGCGACCCGCACCGGGCGATCATCGCGGGACCGTCCCGTCTGCGCGGGGCGCCGATGACCTCGCCGGATATCCGGGCCGGCATGGCCATGCTGCTGGCAGCGGTCTGTGCCGATGGCGTCTCCACCATCCATAACGCCGACCAGATCGAGCGCGGCTATGAGCGTATCGACGAGCGGCTCAATGCGCTGGGCGCGAAGATCACGCGTGTGCCGGCGCGCGAAGCCTGATGCTGGCGCCGGAAAGGCGTGGCGACCAGCCGTTTGCGGTCGAATTCCACGGTTGGCGACAGACGCTTCACCATCACCATCCTGGCCGCTCTCTGGCCAGGGCGTTGCCTGCACCAGGGTATGTCCTGGCTGCCGCCGCGTTGAGGAAAGCAATCGCTTCCGCCCCGCTTTTTGCGAACTCCACGGCTGCTGGCGTTCATCCGACCGAGGTGGAAGGTGGCCGCAGGGTCGGCGTGCCTGATGGCGCGGTGATACAAAGTGACGGCCTCCGCACAATTCTTCATCACACGAGGCCTGCCCTTGTACATGGGACCCGGATTGACCTGAGCAGAACGCTGCCCCTGCTGGGCCGCCCCTCACATGGGGAACCCTTTTTCTGGAACCAGTTTCGTGGCGACGCATCACCTCCGTCATCGCAGATCCCATGGAGAATAGGGATTCAGGAAATCGCGAAAAAGTCAATGATGCAATGATGCAGCCGACTCGGATGGCCCAGCGGCGCCTGCGGGTGGTGACGCCGGAGGGCTCGGCGCAACCGCTGGTTCTCATCAATATCGACAATCTGAGCATCCCGGGCCGGGGCGGGGGGAATGGCGGGGGCCTGGACCTTTAGGTCCGGAGCCGTTCACGGAAGAGTTGCTTGCCAGATTGGTGCGCGGGCCGACGAACATGGAGCATGGCGCAGGTTCAGGAGGGAGGCGCCTCTCTCAGGCGCCGCTGGGGTTGGCGGCGCCGCCCTGTCCGTGCGGAGGGCGGACTTCGGCAGCAGAGCAGGAAAGAGGAAAGAGGGGAAATTGCCTCGCTGGCTGGAGATGAGATCACTGGGGCGTTGGGGTCTCAAGCTCAAGCAGGATGCTTTTTGCTGCTGTGTTTCCGCCGTTCGCGGCGCGCCGCAGCAGGCGCCGGGCAGCCTCGGGATTGGACGGACCGCCGATGCCGGCGGCGTAACAGCGCGCCAGATTGACCATGGCGCGGGTGTTGCCTCCGGCCGCGCCTTTCTCGTAGAGCGCGCGCGCCTCTTTGAGATCGCGGGTGTGGCCCTGTCCTTTCTCTGTCATCTCACCAAGCCGGTTGATGGCGGAGACGTCGCCGCCCTCGGCGGCGCGACTGTAGAGACCATAGGCCTTTGCCAGATCCCCGGCCCCGCCAAGTCCGCTTTCGTACTGGGCCGCGAGGCGCAGAATCGCCGGCACATGGTTGAGTTCCGCTGCGGTCTCAAAATAGAAGCGGGAAAGCGCGAGGTCTTTCTTCACCCCGAGCCCCTGTTCATACATGGTGGCGATGGCGCAGGTTGCGCGCACGTCGCCAAGGCGGAAGGCCTGCTTATAGCTGTTGAGGGCGGGGGCATAATTGCGGGCGGCGAAAAAGGAGCGTCCGAGCAGAAAATGAAATCGGCTGACGTCGGGGAAACGCACCGCGGCATCGGAACATGCGGCGATCGCTTCCTCAAGAGCGGGTGTGCTGGCGGCGGTCTTTAACCCGCTGGTGGCGGCCGCCGTGATCCCGGCCGCCTTGGCGGCGAGCCGGTCGCAGGGCAGCACGGCGGCGTGGACCTCGTTGAGATAGATGCGCTCTCCGGAGAGCTGCCCGTACATATAGGGCGTCTGGCGGGAGGATGTGGTTTTGCGCACGTCGTCACGGACGGCACGGAGCAGAAAACTGATCTCGAGATCGGCGGTGGCGAGCTGCCGGAGGAGCGCGCCGGCCAGCGGGCTGTTGCGGCCCTGACCCTCCTGCTCGTTGCCGGGTTCAGCGGCAAAGAACAGCAGAACGTTGCGGCTGATAGTGTCGCGGCCAGCCGCAGCTGGGGCATCGGTCGCGAACTGGCGTGCATCGATTTCGCCCGGGAAGGGATTGCCACGGCGCAGGTCGAGGAGGACGAGGCCAAGGAGGCGGGCGCGTGCTGCGGCCAATCCGATATCGCTCACGGCGAGCGTGTCGTTGCGTAGCGGCGTCCGCGTGGCGTCGACCGGGATCAGATAGTCGTTGCCGTTGAGCGAGAGGGCGTGGCCGGCGAAATAGACCACGGCGATGTCGGCCTGGGCGGCGCTGACGGCGAAGGCATCGAGTGCGGCGCGCAGTTGTGGACCGGAAGTATTGGTTCGCAGATCGACCTCGAAGCCGAGACGCCGCAGCGCGAGGGCAATATCGGTGGCGTCGTCGACCGGTGTGGTAAGGGCGCGGGCAGTCTGATAGGCGGAATTGCCGATCACCATGGCAACCCGGGTCGCTTCGTCAGAAGCGGCACGGGAGGGCGCGAGGACAACAGCGATGAGGAGGCAGAACCAGCGCACGAAGGATGCGCCTCACCGCTGGGGGTGGGCTGGGTGTCGCCTCAGCCATTGCGACCAGGTCATGAATTTCAGGCCCAGCAATCCATAATCGACCTCAAGATAGCCATTGTCGCCCCGCCGTACCGCAGGCGGGAAGTGCGTCTGCACATCCTGGGCCATGACGCCGACATAATAGACATGGTCGCCGCTATAGCGGTAGCGATAAAGCGGCAGCCCTGGATCTGTGGTGCCGACTTCGGTGATATCGCGCTTGAGCCTTCGGTCGGAACTGATCCTGCTGGCGGCGCCTGACGCCGCGGCGGCGGCCGCCCTTGCGGCGGCGTCGGAAGCCGCCTTCGCGGCTGCCTGGCTGGCTGCCTGGCTGGTGGCCAGCGAGGTTGCCCCGGAAGCGGCGCGCGCGGCCGCGCCACTGGAAGCTGCGGCTGCGGCCCGGCTTGCCGCGCCGGACGCGGCCGCGCCTGCTGCGCTCGAGGCGGCGGCTGCAGTGCTGTGCGATACCGAGGTTGCGACAGCGCGGCTGACGTTGTCGCGGACCACGCTGTCGATATTGTCCTGGACCCGGTTCACGGCAAGGCGATAGGCGGCGTTGCGGACCTTCTCGCGTTCTGAACGGGTATAGGCGGAGACCAGAAGGCCGCTTTTGCGTGCCGCGTCGACGGCCTTTTTCAGGCATCTGGCGGGGTTGGTGGAGAGGCGGCAGAGCTGGAAGCGGAGCTGGACAAAGTCCGGAAAGCGGGCAAGGGCGTCGTTACAGCGCCTCGCCTCGCCGCGAAAACAGCTGTCCACGTCCTCATCTCCCGCGGTGCGCAGCATCAGCTCGGTGGGGTTGACGCGCCGCAATGCCAGATCACTGCCGGGGGGCAGGCGGTGCTGGCGCTGACTGGGGTATCGTGCCGCAAAGCGTCCGACCATCGCGGGATCGCGGGATTGCCTCAGCACCTCCCAGGCCTGCTCCACCCCTTGCGGGGTTCGCGCTGCCTGTTCGTCGGCACCATCGGCTGCTGCGGGCGGCGGTGTCGGCAGGGAAAGCGCCGCCGTTGCTGGCTTTTTCGGCTTTTCGAGCGAGGCCAGGGTGACGCGGGCATTTTCACCATGTTCGCTGTAGGGATAGAGATCGAGAAAGCCGCGATAGGCCGCGGCCGACTTCTGCCGTTCGGCGATGCTCCAGGCACGGGCTTCGGCGTCCTCGATCTGGGCGATGCGCGCGCGGGCGCTGGTGCGGTGGGGGCCGGCTGGAAACTGATCAACAAAACGACGCAGTGTCGTCACCTCATTGGTGGTCCGGACATAGGCCCAGGCCACTCTTTCGCCGTCCGCGCTGGCGTCCTCAGCCGCGATCGGCGGACCGCTGAGAAACACCTCCAGGCTCGACAGCGAGCCGTAGACCGCGGGCTCCTGGGTCCGGGTTTTGCGCAGCACGTCGTCATGGACCTTGCGGAAGAGATAATTGACCTCAAGCTTCGGGGTCTCGACGTGATGCAGCAGCGCGTCGGAGTAGGGGCTGTTACGCCCGACGCCATCCTGCGCCGTGGTGCCTGCGGCGGCGGCAAAGCCGACCATGACATTGTCGCTTACGGCAACTGCGGCCAGACCGCGCGAGCCCTTTCCCGGCAATGGCGCGCTCGACGGTGCCGGGTTCGACACTTCGGAGGGTCGTGTGCCGCGCCTGATCGGCACCGCAAGGCTGCGCTGATGAGCACCCGGCAGCGCCGAAAACGGATTGTCGCGACAGGCGTCAAGAACCACAAGTCCGATGACTTTCGGCAGCACCGAGATGTCGATCAGGGTCTCCAGATTGATCGCCTCGGCATAGACGTTGATCTCGGAGAGGAGTTCAGCGTCGACCGGAATCAGCCAGTTCTTGCCGTCAATTTCCATGCCGTGACCGGCATAGAAAATCACGGCCTTGTCGGCGGTTTTCGCCGCCTTGCCGAAGTCGATCAGGGCGTTGCGGAAGCCGTTATAGTCGAGATCGCTGAGTTGGGTGACGGTGAAGCCAAGCCGTTGCAGGGACGCGGCCATATCGGCGGCATCATTGGTGGGATTGGGCAGTTTCGGCACCTTGCGGTAGTTGCTGTTTCCGATCACCAGTGCAATATTCTGTTCCGCCCAGGCCGGGCGGGGTGTGGCGGCAAGCGACAGCACGACCATGGTCGCGGCGAGGAGGGGCACGAGGCGGCGCGCCAGCGCCGTCCTCGCGCCGGGAAAAACGGGGTTGCGGTCATTGTCCATCGGTCCACTCCGTCGCTTCGACGATTACGCTCCGGGCCGCTCGCCCCATGCCAGGGAAACTGGCAAGGGGTCTCTGGAGCGCTGTGCCCGGGCACCGGCGAAACGGTCTCAATCTTTATCTTTATCGTCCGCCGCATGGCGGCGGGAAACCCTTTATGCACTCTGTTGTCCGCGAATTCGCGTGGCTTGCACTATGCCCGCGCCGGCGACAGCGCACCAGCCTGTCGATGGCCACAGCGATCAAAACCGCGTGCCCGATCCAATTCCCCCGACCGAAATCGGGGAGGTCGGTGAGGTTGCGGGAGGCGGATCTGTATCCCTGATTTTGTCAACGCAAAAGCAATGCCCGCGGGCAGCCCGGCATTTTCTGCGCTTCTCCTCCCTCCGCCGGAGTTTTTCGGTTCAGAATGTGCAGCGAAGCCCGCCCTGCACGCCAGGCACCTGAATATTCGACATGTCCGGGCTCGACAGGGTGCTGGCATGGAAACCGGGATAGGAGGAGGCATTCTCCTTCCACAGCACGGTCATTTTCGCTGAGCCGCGGACACCGACCGCACCGGCGGGGCTGACCATGTTCTGCAGGTTCGGGTTCCAGATCTGAATGGCCGCACCGCTCTGGTCTCTCACCTTGAAAGCCACGGCCGACAAGGTCGGCTGCACGCGATAGCCCATCCATCTGGTTTCTGCACCAACGCGCAGTCCGCCATGGATCTCCGTGCTGGTCGAGGCCTTCCCGGCGAAGCTTCGGTTCGAACCACAATCTGGAAACCCGCCGTGCTGCACAATCGTGCAGAATCCGTCATGGTGACAGAGTGCCAACTACACAACCGACCGGAACCGCAACTATCTGGAACCCGATGCCAGATTTCATGTCGAAGGTCGGCCCCGGCAGGGAGGGCGGATAGTCGTAGAGCCCTCCAGCGAAGGGGATCACATCCGCGTGAGAATGCGGGCTGCGCCAGGCGCCACGATCGGGCAGATTCCGGGTTGTGGCAATCGCGCCCTGTGCTGTCAGCGTACGTGATGTGTCATTGCATGGTGTTGACAAAGGTTTGACGTGGCAGTCGCCAGGCTGAGGATTGCCACATCTGAGCATGATGCTGTCCACCGGTGGTTGTGCGCGTCCTCTTCCCGTCGTTGCGGCGTTGCCCTGACTGCGCGTGACCAGATGGCTTTCGCCGCCTGTCCGACAGAAGGCGGGTGTTGTGTTGCCAGACGGTGCCGATCCCCCCGTGCCTCGAAACATCCAGCGTCGTCGCCAGTGCCTCGCTTCCCGGCCGATCGGTCCGGCCGGGCAGGCGACGCCTTGCCCGGTGCGGCGAAATGCGAGCCTGCTGATGACCGGAGGGCGTAGCGCGGCGGCTGGATCCGGGGCCGTTAAACGAAGACCGGATGCTGCCCCAGGCCAGTTCATCGACCGCCTCACGGGGATAAAGCCAGGAAATACGCCTGAGATGTCCCGGGGCAATCTGACTTGCCTCTTCGCTCACTTGCTGCCGTTCGAGTCGACGACGGTTCAGTGAAAGATCGATTCGGACCAGCTCTCTGTGCAGCTCAAGACAGGATCGCCGTGCCCCGCGACCGAAATCGATGACCATCATTGGCAGGCGTCCTGCTGTTGCAGAGGAAAACCCGGATCCGGCACAGCATCTGCGCTTTCGGTACTGCGGAGCCGTGCCCTTTTTGCCATCGGGCACGTTTTGGGCTTTGCTGGCTGAGCGCGAGCATCATTTTCGGGGGTCGTCAGGGCGTCCGCTGACGCAGACAGGACTTGCATGAGCTCGTTGTCCTGACGCGGCAGAACCATGTTCAGCAGACGCGGGATCCGACGTGAGAAGACGAGCTGAAGGCTGCAGCGCACCACGGCTTTGGCAGGGCCGTAAGGGAACAACGCCAATTGACGTCGACAGGCGGAATGGCGCTGGCGGGCGGTTCCTGTCCCTCATTTTGGAGCGGCAATTTTCGGACGGGCCCTTTCCGGTTCCGCGTGTCGGGCGGCCGGGCTTTGCCGCGCGTGGCGGATGCGGCAATCGCGGTCGGCCGTTGCGGTGCCGATGCCGCTGCGGGCAAACCCCGGGTGGTAAATTTCATACTTGCAATATCAAGGACTTGACCGATATCCATGATAGCGGTGACAAAAGCTCACCGGTGAACCGTGGATGGCAATGGGTGACCTGGTTGCGCCGTCAGCTTCTGCCTGAGTTTGTTGAGACATTGCGCCTGGCGGTGCCGATGATGCTGACGCAGCTTGGCCAGATCGCGATGACGACCAGCGATCTGGCGCTGATCGGGCGCCTCGGCGAGGATGCGGTGGCGGCGGCGGCCCTGGCGCATACGGTCTATTTCTGCAATTTCACCCTCGGTATTGGTCTTGTGATCGCGGTGTCGCCGTTGGCGGCGCAGGCTTTCGCGAGGGACAATGTCCGCGGGCTGCGTCGTGCGCTGCGGGCCGGCCTGTGGCTGGCGCTGTTGAGTTCGGCTCCGATGATGGTGTCACCGCTCTGCGGCGGCCCCATCCTGCGGGCGCTCGGTCAGGCCCCCGAGCTGGCCGCGCTTGCCGAACATTACCTGTGGGGGCTTGCCTTCGGCATAGCGCCGGCGCTGGGCTTTGTGGCGATGCGCGGCTTCATGGCCGCGGTCAACCGGCCCCGGCCGCCGCTGTGGATCATCCTCGCCGCCATCCCCGCCAATATCGTGCTGGTCTACTGTCTGATCCATGGCGTGTGCGGTCTGCCCCGGCTCGGCCTCCAGGGTGCCGGTGTGGCAACGAGCCTGGTCAATTTCGGGACGTTTGTTGCCGCGGTGGCCATTGTCGCCCGGGGGGCGCCTTTCGCCCACTATCATCCCTTCGCCCGGCTGTGGCGGATCGACTGGGCGCTGATGCGCCGGCTCGTCGCCATCGGGGTGCCGATCTCCTCTGCAATGCTGATGGAATATGGTGTGTTCGCCTCCGCTGCTGTGCTGATGGGGTGGATCGGCACCACCGCACTGGCGGCCCACCAGGTCGCGCTTCAGATCACGGCAGTTCTGTTTGTGCTGTCGCTCGGGATCGGCATGGCGGCAACGGTCCGGGTCGCGCAGGCGCGCGGCCGTGACGATGTCGAGGGCATCAGACGCGCCGGGCTGGTGGCGGGCCTGATGGGCGCAGGCACTGCCGTCGTGCTCACGGTCGCCGTGGTCATGACCCGCTACAGCCTGGCCCGGCTGTTTCTGGGCAGCGCAGAGGTCAGTCGGGATGCGGTTGAGCTGAGCGCCACATTGCTGCTGGTCGGTGGCACCTTCTTTATCGCGGACGGGCTTCAGACCATCATGGCAGGTGCGCTGCGCGGTCTCAATGACACCCGAATGACGGTGCTTTTTGCTGCGTGCGGTTACTGGTGTGTCGGCTTTCCCCTGGCCTTGCTGCTCGGCTTCGGCGTCAGGCTGGGGGCGATCGGGGTGTGGATCGGGCTTGCGGTGGGAACGCTGGTCTATGCCGGGCTCCTGATCCTGCGTTTCCGCCTCCTTGCTGCGACAATTGCGTGGCCGTGGCGGAAGGGGTAGGCAGGGCGCACAAGGAATCACTTGTGCGGACGCGGATGGAGCGCGATCTTCACGCTTCGTCGCGGGCCAGCCGGGCGGCAATGGGCCCGCGAATCGAAGCGGAGCGCCATCGGCGCTGGAGGGGCGGTGAGACGCGGATCGCCGAAAACGGCTCTCTTTTTACGTGTCCACCAGAGATTTAGGGATTGGCGAAGATGACAACGACTCCCATGCGCGGCAGCGACCTGCCGCTTCCCCTGATCGGCCGCGGCAAGGTACGTGACATCTATGCCGTCGATGATGAAGAGCTGCTGCTGGTCACCACCGATCGCATCAGCGCTTTTGATGTGGTGATGAACGAGACCATCCCGATGAAGGGCGTGGTGCTGACCCAGCTCAGCGCCTGGTGGTTCAGGGCCCTTGAGAGCGTGGTGCCCCATCACATGATCAGCGCCGACAGTGCCGACATCGTGGCGCGGATTCCGGCGCTTGAGCCCTGGCTCGAGGCGCTGGCCGGCCGCATCATGCTGGCGCGCCGGACCCGGGTGTTTCCCATTGAATGCGTGATCCGTGGTTACATCTCGGGATCGGCATGGAAAGACTATGCGCAGAGCGGGGCGCTGGTCGGCGAAAAGCTGCCGGCGGGTCTGGTCGAGAGCCAGGAACTGCCGTGCCCGATCTTCAGTCCTGCCACCAAGGCCGAGAGCGGCCATGACGAGAACATCACCGTGGCGCGGATGCGTGACATTGTCGGGGCCGAGGTGACGGCAACCCTGGAGGGCATGGCGCGGCAGGTCTATGGCTTCGGGGCACGCCTTGCACGTGACAGCGGCATCCTCATCGCCGATACGAAATTCGAGTTCGGACGCAGCGCTGACGGCCGCATCCTTCTGATTGACGAGGTGATGACCCCGGACAGTTCGCGCTTCTGGGCGGCCGACCTCTATCAGCCCGGTCAGGGCCAGGCCAGTTTCGACAAGCAGCCGCTGCGCGATTACCTTGACTCCGAGCGGCGTGCCGGGCGCTGGAACGGCGAGGCGCCACCGCCGCCATTGCCGGCGGACGTGGTGGAGGCGACCTCCAGACGCTATCTGGAGGCCTTCCGCCGCATCACCGGATCGGATCTGACAGGCGCAAAAGTGCTGTGAGAGTCCGGCGTACGCCGAGAGGACGGTGACGTGCAGCGACTGAAATCCACACGTGCATGACCTGTCGACCCGATGAAAAGGCCCTGTGCCGGGCGGTGTCCTTCGGCTGTTTTGCGAACGGGTGCGAGTCAATCTGTGGTCACTTTTGCCACAATCATGTTTCGTTCGCGGGGCGATTCGGATTTGTTCTCTTTCATAATTCCGGGACCCCATTGAATTCTCCGACGGAATTGATTCTTG
>WQYW01000130.1 GCA_009781045.1 Alphaproteobacteria bacterium | reverse complement strand
GGCTCGGCACACGTCCTCTTCAGAGCAGAATTCCAGCCGGGGCACGGCTGTCAGACGCCAAGCCAGCGGATTGCCGCAGAGCTTGTCTGAGAAGCCGTCGTGTTTACGCGACGGAGTTGTCACTGCTGTGATCTCTCTGGTCTGAAGAGATACGGTGTGCCGGCCGATAATGTGCCTCGCGGAGGCGGTGGCCGACGGAGTCCCTGACGGATTGCGAGATGGCGGCGAGCCCGGCGCGGTACGCGCTTTCTCGCTGTCGGTGGGAGGTGGCAACGCACATACAGCCCGACCTCGTGCTGTCTGCGCGCAGATGCGGCACTTGAGCCGGCAAGCGCGACTTCCGCTGACACCAGCTCATGGCACATTCAGGCCGGATCACCCCAGCCATGTGGTCTGTGCCTGCGGAAGGCCGCGGTCGCGTGGAGACGGGTAGTATGAGCGGTGGGAGGATCGCTGATTGCCTGATTGCGCACACATGGACTCGGCGATACCGTGAGAGGTGCGACAAGGGAATGCGGCTCACGAAAAGGTGTTCGCGCCCAGGTTGCAATTGTTCGGGAATTATTTCACTTATCACCTGCTTTTCCACGGCTCCCAGGGGCTCCCAGGTGTTTTTCACAGGGGCAGGCCCCCGTGATCGGGGCGCAGGTTACTGTCGAATCGCGTCAGGCGGCGGCGAAAATGGGTGTAGCAGCACACCAGGCCATGAAGTTCGGGAAAAATGACTGACAAGGGAAAGAAACTGCGCATGAAACTGTCGAGGGGTCGTTGTATCGTGCCTTGGCGCGATGCCTGGCTCAAGCTTTGCTGTATTGCTCTGGCCCTCGGCCTTGTCTGGACGGCAACGCCTGTGGCCGCGCAAGGCCGGCTGCAGGCGGACTATGAGGCGACTCTTGCCGGTATTGCGGTCGCCAGGGGTACCCTGAATCTTGACATCGGGGAGGACCAGTATACCGCTGCGTTCAACGTCGGTTCTGTCGGTGTGGTGAAGCTCTTCAAGAGCTTTTCCTGGATCATGTCTGTTCGGGGGCATGTGGTCAACGGAGCGCTGTTTCCGGACTCCTACCATCTGACCAGCACCACGGGAGGGGAGACCGGGGAGGTTACCGTCACCTTTGCCAGAGGCGATGTCAAGGAAACGAGCATCGTGCCCGAGCCAGCGGCGGTCGTCGGACGCATTGCCCCCACGGAGGCCCAGCTCCGTGGCGTTTTTGATGATCTGACGTCGCTTTCCGTGCATGTGTCAGGCAACGGCGATGTGGCCACAGCTTCGGCCTGTGAGCCCAGCGTTCCGGTGTTCAGCGGATGGCTCCGCTTCGATCGCAAACGTGCTTTCGTGCGCCTGGAGACGGTTGAAGCAAAGGGAGGTTATCACGGGCCGGTGGTGGTCTGCGCCGCGCATGTGGTGCCTGTGGCGGGCTATGCGCCTGAGGCGTTCAAGGAGGTGCAAGGCGCGCGTGGCAGCGAGGTCGCCTATGCGCCGGTTGCGGGAACCCGGATCCTGGTGCCGTTCCGCATCACATGGCCGACGCCCTTCGGCACCGTGGAGATCGAAGCGACGCGTTTCGTAAGCTCCGCTCCGCCGTCACAGCGCCCTCCGGTCATTGCCCGGTGAGATCTGTGGGAATTTCTATCTCCTGCCGCGCTGCAGTCTGGAAAGGCGTGGGCGTGGCCTTGCGCCCGCACTTCTGGCCACTCTGTGCTCAAGCCCGCTCTGCACTCCCGCCTGGCGGACCGCGAAAGTCAAAGGTGAGAAACCTGTCCATGCAATTACGGCGAAGATGGCGGATGGGTTGCATGGTCGCGCTGGTGGTGCTGGCTGCGGGCGCGCAGGCGCACGTCGCGGCGGCGGAGCAGAACGGAGACGGTGCAACCGCAGCGGTCGCGTCTTTGGAGACGAAAGGGGCGCAGCCGCTGACTGCGGCGGATCTCAATGCCTGGCTCGATGGCTATATCCCGCTCGCGCTCGGTCCGGCCGATATTGCCGGTGCGGTGGTGGTGGTGGTCAGGGATGGCCGCATCGTCACGGAACGCGGCTTCGGCTATGCCGATGTTGCCGCGCGCACGCCGGTCGATCCGGAGCGCACGCTGTTTCGCCCCGGCTCGGTGTCGAAACTGGTGACGTGGACTGCGGTGATGCAGCTCGTGGAGCAGGGCAAAATCAGTCTTGACGGCGATATCAATAGGTATCTCGACTTCCGGATAGAGGGGCGTGACGGCCAGCCGATCACGATGCGCCATCTGATGCAGCACACGGCCGGTTTCGAGGAACGGGCCGGGGGGCTGTTGTCACAGCAACCGCAGCGATTTGAGCAATGGCTGAAAGACTGGATCCCGGAGCGCGTCTTCGCTCCCGGCACCACTCCGGCCTATTCCAACTATGGGGCTGCGCTGGCCGGCTATATCGTTCAGCGGGTTTCCGGTGAGCCGTTTGAGGATTACGTCGAAGAGCATATTTTCAGGCCGCTCGACATGGCGCATGCGACGTTCCGCCAGCCACTCGGAAAGGATCTCGCGGCCCTGATGTCGAAGGGATACCGGCGTGGTTCGGAAAAGCCCGGGAAGTTTGAGTTTCTCGGGGCGCCCCCGGCCGGAGCGCTGTCGGCCTCGGGAGAGGACATGGCGCATTTCATGATCGCCCATCTCCAGAATGGTGAATATAAGGGCCGGCGCATCCTGCGGGAGGAAACTGCAAAGCTCATGCATGACAGCCCGCTTCGCCTGATGCCCCTGTTCAATGGCATGGAGCTGGGTTTTTATGAGACTGCGATCAACGGCCGCGAGGTCATCGGGCATCATGGTGATCTCACCCATTTCCACAGCGCGCTCCATCTGTTCCTCAAAGAGAATACCGGCATCTATGTCTCCTTCAACAGCGAGGGCCGGGCGGGTAGCGCGGGGTGGCTGCGTCGCGCCCTGTTTGAGGACTTCGCCGATCGCTATTTCGGCGGCAGCGCGGTGAAACAGGGCGTTGATGACGAGACCGCGAAGAGCCACGCGAAGATGCTGGTGGGCTCCTGGGCCTGGTCGCGTCGCTCGTTCTCGAATTTTGGCGCCGTCGTCGGCCTGTTCACGCAGGTGAGGATTGCGGTTGGCGCGAAGGGGGAACTGGTGACGGATCGCGTCCACGCGCGGAACGGGGGTGAGGTCAAATGGATCGAAGTCGCGCCGTTCCTGTGGTGCCAGGAGGACGGCCATGCGCGTCTGGCGGCGAAGATCGAAGACGGGCGCGCGTCGCGTATCGGCTTCGACAGCCCGGTGGTGGTGTTTGACCGCCCCGGCATGGCGCGCGATGCCGCGTGGCTGTTGCCGGCCTTGTTGGTTGCCCAGATTGTCCTGATCGTAAGCGCGTTGTCCTGGCCTCTTGTTGCCATCCTCCGCCGGGTGGCGCGCCGGCCCCTCACTCTTTCGCGATCCGGGATCGTTGCCCATCGGCTGGCCCGGCTCGGTGCCTGGCTGATGCTGGCGGTGATTCTGCTCTGGCATATCGCACTGGAAGACCCTTTTCATATCGTGGACATGGGGTTGAAGCTGGATTGGGTGCTGCGCCTGTGCCGGATTTTGAGTCTTCTTGTGCCTGCAGCTGTGCTGGCGGCGCTGTGGGATCTTGCCTGCGTGTGGCGGGGCAGGCGGCACTGGCTGGTACGAGCCTGGGGTGTCGTGCTTTCCGCAGCCTCGCTGATCGTGCTCTATGTTGCGGTCATGTTCAACCTGATCGGCTGGAGTCTGAACTATTGAGCAGGCATTCGCTCCGTCCTTTCGGAGGCGGTCGGCCCGTCGCCGGCAATGCGGCACAGGCAGACGCCCGCGCCCGCAGCCTGCGCCACCGTCATTGCGGACAGCAAGACAGGAAGAGCGTCTCCAGGGGGGCGCATCGAACCACGTGATGAAGCGGGTTTCGGGGATGCGCGCGCTGTGGCTGGCGACACCACGTCTGTATCCAGATGGATCATTCAATCAAAGTTTTCCTCGCGGGGGAGGGATTTCGTCGCGGATGCGGGTGAAGAGGGCAAACTTGTTATCGGTCAGGTTGACCTTTCTGCCGATTCGGCGCGGCAAGCGGGGCCGGCCTGATCCTGCCTGGCGGCTTTGCCGCAGACGTCAGGGCGTTGCGCATTTCGGCCTCGATGCCGGTGCCATGTTTCGCAGCCCGCAGGTGGAGGGCGCAATGCACCTTTTCGGAAACATTTGGGATGACGACAGAAGGCATCTTTCAGAACCTCAATGTGATCTGTGCATCCTGCGGCACTGCCGACAAGACTGAAAATCGCACGTTTGGCTGCCGGGATTGACGATTTGCACTCCCTCGCGACAAGTTTGCAGGATCAGATGTTTCATGGATATGTTAATATGGCATGAGCGGGCAAGCGGGCTGTGAGGTGAGTTGCGTGGTTCGCAGGATATTGTAAAACTTGGCGCGATGAGTTCTTCTGAGGCCGGTGTAGAGAGACAGCAATGAAGCTTTCGGACGGCAGTATAGTGGAGATGAGCCTTCGTCTTCATGGTGATGATCTGAATCCGGATGAAATCTCCGGGATTCTTGGCGTCTTGCCATCAAGCGGGCATCGCAAGGGGGACAAGCGAACGTCACGGGTGACGGGTTTCGAACAATATGCTCCCTGGAAGAGCGGGGTCTGGATCTTGTATAGTGATCGGAATCCGGATGACGGGGAAGTGGCGCATGTTGTGAGCGAATTTCTTGGCGGTCTGGAGAAGGTTAATCTGCTTTTGGGGTCACTGCCCGGTGTTCAGGAGGCCTATTTCGACATCGTGATTTTTGGAGCCATTGATCGAGAGGACAGAAATAACAAAGAGATTTTTGTGTTTGAGCTGGGAACTCGGCGGCTTGCGGCCCTGGCCCGGTTCGGCATTCCGATCCGGTTCAAGATATCGATCGATTTTGACTTGGGTAACCATCAGCTTATTGAAAGCGCCTGGTTTGCTGTTCCGATCAGCAGCCGCGTGGAGGCTGAATTTGAACTCGGAAGCGATCAGCTTGCTGCGCTGGTCGGGCTTGATATCCCGATCCGCTTTGCCATGCCGATGCTGTTGGAGATGCGCGGGCGAGAGGGACGGAGAACTGTGATCCTGACCCGCGAGCAGGACACTCCAACAGGGTCATAACTGGACCACAGGGGAGCATTCGGCAGGCTACGGAGAAAGTGATCTGTCGAGGAAGTCTTGACGTCGACGAACCAGATCTGTCGTGCGGCACAGAGGCATGGCGGGGCGCTGGGGTCCGCAGGCCGGCATCTCGCAAGCCGGAGTTTCTTAACTATATCAACAGCATGAAGGCTGCGGACCGCAACGCTGAGGGGGTCTCGTGCGTGAAGGCACTGGTCAGAGGATCAGCACCTTGGCCCCCCTTGGTGAGCCTTGGCGTGCGCCGACGGAGGAGGCATGTTAGGACTGCCTCAAGATCGTCGGAGATGTTTCCGGGGAGACCGCCATGAATCCTGTCGCCATGACTCCTGTCGCCTTGACCATTGCGGGTTCTGATTCGAGCGGGGGTGCCGGCATCCAGGCTGATCTCAGGACCTTTGCTGCATTCGGCGTCTATGGAGCCTCGGTGATCACGGCATTGACGGCGCAGAACACCACCGGGGTGCGTGCCATCCACGCGGTGCCGGCGGAGTTCGTGACCGCGCAGATCGATGCAGTGTGTGGCGATCTTAATGTCGGCGCGGTCAAGATCGGCATGGTGGCGGAGCGCGCCATTATTGAGGCGATCGCGACTGGTATGCGACGCTGGTCGCCGCCGCATCTGGTGCTGGATCCGGTGATGGTGGCGACTTCGGGAGACTGGCTCCTGGCCTCTGACGCCATTGCGGCGCTGCGCGATGAACTGATCCCGATGGCGAGTGTGATGACGCCGAATCTGCCCGAGGCGGCGGCGCTTCTCGATGAGCCGATAGCTGAGACCGAGGCCGCGATCATCGGTCAGGCCCGGTGCCTGCTCAGGTTCGGCTGTCGCGCGGTCCTGATCAAAGGCGGGCATGGCCAGGGGCCGGAGAGCACCGACTATCTGGTCGATGAGCGCATGACGCTTGCGCTCGCGGCGCCGCGGATTGCAACCCGCAATACCCATGGCACCGGTTGTTCCCTGGCATCGGCGATCGCAGCCGGGCTGGCCAAAGGTCAGGAACTGGAAGTGGCGGCGCGTCAGGCCAGGACATGGATCGGTGCAGCGATTGCAGCGGCGGACCGCTTTTGCGTGGGTCACGGTCACGGGCCGATCCATCATTTCCACGCCTGGTACTGATCCGGTCGCAGGGCCTGGCGTCCTTGAAGTCTGCTGGCAGGATGATGGTACTGTCGGGGAGGCTGCGGACGGGCTAAATCGTTCTCGACATCGTCACCGTCCCCAATCAAGGCAACAGGCATGACGGTCAGGCCATGCGCCTTAAAAAAAGCAGGAGCGGATCAGGAGAAAAACGCGATTTTTTCGGCCTGGCTCATGCGGCGGATCGGTTCCATGGGGTCGCCGACCATGGCGCGGAATTTCCGCAGGCGGCGGCCAGCGCCCGGATCGCGCGTTATCACGCGAGCGGGTTGCGCAGCGAGATCTGGCGGGCTTGCCACTTCCGGGGTCTCCGTCACGGCGACGGCCGCACCAGGCCCTGCCTCGCCGGGCTCGTCACCTGCGCCCTCGTCAGCCGGATCCAGCATGGCCGCCGCCACAAGTTCGAGGACGGCGTCATCCTCCGCATCGGCTCTCGCGGCCTGATCTGCGGGATCGGCCTCCGGAATGCTGTCCTGGCGCAGCTCATGAGGTGTCGTGGCCGGTACCACGGGATACACAGGGGATATTCCGCGAGGCGGAATTGCCCGGGGCCGCGGGTGCAAAGCACCATCGCTGGCCCCGGATGGGATCTGTTGCCTGAGGTTTGTGAAGGCCGCCTTGACGCGGTTCTGGGCGGTGTCGGTCAGGATCTGACTGCAGGCAGTGTCGATGGCCGAGAGTTCCGCATCGATCAGATCGCAGATCCGCGCATCGGCACCGATTTCGCGCCAGCTCCAGGATATCTCCCGGATGATGCAACTGGCGCGGCGGACCGGTTCGAGCTGTGCCGCCAGGGCGAGTTCGTCACAGGCTGAAGTTGCCGATGTCTGGGCCTCGGCAACGGCGCGGTGGATGGTGGTGAAGAGTTCGTCCAGGCGGTCAACCAGGGGGCGGACCACAGGATCCTCCCGGCGGCTGTCGAGGATCTGGGCGCGCTGGCGCGCCAGCGTGGTTTCGATCCGGGTGACCGCGTCAAGCACCATGCTGGTGTCGGCGTTGCGGTTGCGTCTGGCATATTCGTCGAGAAACCAGCGACCGCGGGCGGTTTCCATGAAAGCGTCACGGATGGCATCGTAATCGATCTCATCGGGCGCGACAGCCCGGGCTGAAATCGGTGAAATGGCAAAAGCGTCGCTGGCCATAATAGTCCCGTGGCGCAAATCCGTGCGCGTCATGCTAAGGAGCCGTTTGACAAGAACTGCTCCGAAATCAGCGCGTGAGGACGGGAACCAGGCACTTCTGTCCCCCCAGGTGATTCGCGTAATTTTCCTCGGCCTTCAAGAAACACCATGATCCGGGCTGAATCGCAATTGAATTGATGGGCCACGAGGCACAAAATTGTGCCGGCACGATTTTTTCGCGATCGCGCAAAATCTTTTTTCGGATTGCGGGCAGGACAGCGCTGAGTCTGTTCCGCGACCAGCTTGCGCATGATTGTGGCGGTTCCTTTCCGGCAATTCCCTGCCTGAATTGTGATCAGCTCAGCGTTGCAGTGCGCAGGAGGCGGCAAGAGGAGTCATCACCCGTACATCCTGCACGTGCATCAGACCGCGGAGACGTTATTTGCGCCTCACAGCGTGGTCGCAGCTTGCAGCGGCTGGAGATGCGGGAGATGCTGGAAATTGTGGCAGTCCGATGGTCGATCGGTGTGGAACCAGCTCCGGTTCCCATTTCTGACTTCTCCGGCTGCCGTCTTCCCTGTTCCATGATGCCTGTTCCAGGATCCTTGCGGCGGAACTCCGGATGAGACGAAACAGGGTCCTTTATGGAGATGGCGAAGCTGTCTCATGCCTCATGCGAACGGCAGTTCACTCCTTTGGATGCGCGCAGTTCTTGCGTCAGTGAGCTGCCAGGCTGGCGATGAGGAACTGGTCCGGGAATGTTTGCAGCAGGATGGCAGGCATGGTTCCTGGCGCGGTTCCAACGCCGGTTGCTGATTTTTCCTGAATTGGACGCTCTTGAGAGAGCAGATGCAGGATGCAGGTTCCTCGTATTCGAATTTCGTGCTTCAGCTTGGAACCGCTCTTTGATCGGCGAGTTGATGTGGCCTGCCGAAATCTGGATATTCCAGGTATGCGATTGATTTAATTTGACTATTCCCGGGATTGGTGAAATTGCAAGAGGGGCGGAAAGCCTGGCTCGGACAGGTTTTTGGCAGCGACAGGGGCGACAGGATGGCGAAGGCGGCAAAGAAGGCCAAAAAAGTCAAAAAAGTCAAAAAGGCCGAAAAGACAAAAAGGGCGGTGAGCAGGAAGACCGCGAAGGAGGCAGGCCGGAAGGCCGCGCCAAAGAAAGCTCCAAAGGCGGGGCGCAAGGCGGCGCCGAAGAAAGGGGCGAAAAAGGCCAAAAAGGCCGTGCGGCTTGTGAAGCCCTCTCACCCCCCTCAACCCTCAAACCTGATCACAGAAGACGGGCGTTACCCGATCGATCTGACCGGACCGCAGAGTCATGTCCTGGTCATGGAGCCGGGTGTCGGCAGTCTGTCGATCGGTCCTGCAGCTCTGGGCAGGAAGGCGGATCTCCATGTCGAGCCGGATCAGCCGATCAACTGGGCGGCATTTGATTGTTTTGCCACGCCGATGGGCTCGCCCTGGCCGCGCTGGCTCGATTACACCGGTGCCGACACGGGCTTCTTCTTCTGGGCGAGGGCGAGTGAAATCGAGATTATGTATTGGACGCCGATCCTGTCTGAGGACAGCACGGTCGATGCCGGCTCCTCCAGGATCCGTTGCCTCAACATCCATCTCGATCATCGCTGCCGGCATCTGCACCTCGTGCTGCCGGAGGAAAAGCTGTCTTTGTGTGTGGAGGGAGACCTGGCACGCTTCGAAGCCGCGGGCCACGTGCCTCGATCTGTGAAACTGGCGCCTGCCACGGGGCGGACCGCAAGTGGCGGTTGCTATCTGTTGCCGGACATGGGGATCCTGCATCAGGTGACTTCTCTGTCGCTGCGCAACGCGCCGATGGCGCAACCGGTTTCGCTGGAATGTCTGAGCCGCTTTTCGAACCTGAAGTCTCTGGACCTTTACGGCAGCTTCATTGACCTCGACCAGTTGGCGGGTTTGCCGGGGTTGGAGAGCCTGGGGTTGCGCTTCATGCCCGATCTTGACGGACTGCCGGACCTGAGCACATTGCCGAAGCTCGACTATTTGATCGCCTTCAACGTTGAAGAGACCGCCGGCAAGCGTCTGCGCCGCCAAGTCAGGGCGCGAGCGAGCCAACGTCCCTCGACGGGCCAAGGAGACCCGGAGAAGGACCGTAAAACCGGGTATTTCTCCGTCAGCCAGTTGCGCAAGGCGGAATGGTGGGCGGCGGAATTCGGGCGTCCCTTCTCAGCCTGGCCGAAGCGCAGCGCCCGGGTGGCGAATGAAGCCTATGACGCCGCCTTGAAGGCGCTGGCAGGGGCGTCCTCGATTGCGGAGGCGCAAGCCGCCTTTACGAGGTTCATCATGCGTTTCAATAAACTCAAGGGCATTGAGACTCCAGAGCGCGAGGATCTTGGAGACGCGGTATGCCAGCTGAGCCAGACCGATGACGCGCGGCGCCTCGGCGTCACCGAGGAGATGGCGCAGGACTGGTTCGATCAGGTGCGCGATTACTGAAACGTGCCTTTCGCACGTGGCCGCGCCGCCGCGCGGCAATCGGGTTTTCAGGTCCCCGAGTCCCCGACCAGGGAGCGGCCGGCTGTCGGCGGTTGCCTGGCGGCGCGATCAGGTCTGGCCTGTGATCATCGTGCAGCTCGGATCCGTTGGTCGGAGCGGCAAGAGGCGAGCCTCTCGGATCCGCCTGCCATCCCCGGAATCCCTGGGATGCTCATCCCCACAGCGCGGCCTGTGGCGGATGGACCAGGCTTTCTTCGTAATGCAGTCCGTGCGGGCGGTCGCGTGACAGCAGCAGCGGGCCGTCGAGGTCGACGAAACGCGCATTCCTGGTCAGAAGCATGGCCGGTGCCATCGCCAGCGAACTTGCAACCATGCATCCGACCATGATGTCGAATCCGAGTCTTTTCGCTTCATCGGCCATGGAAAGCGCCTCGGTGAGGCCGCCGCTCTTGTCGAGCTTGATATTGACGGCGTCATAGCGTCCGGCAAGTGCGGCCAGAGATGCGGTCTCGTGCACGCTCTCGTCGGCGCAGACCGCAACCGGGCGGCGGATGGAAGCGAGCGCCGCATCCCTTCCCGCCGGCAGCGGCTGTTCCACCAGAGTGACACCGCAAGCGGCGCAGGCGGCAAGATTTGCCTCCAGATTGGTCGTGGTCCAGGCCTCATTGGCGTCGACGATCAGTTCCGACCGGGGGGCGGCCTGACGCACCGCGGCGATGCGCGCGTCGTCGCCGTCACGCCCGAGCTTGATCTTGAGGAGGGCGCGATGGGCGGCTTTCCCTGCGGCTTCGGCCATGGACGCAGGGTCTGCCAGTGAGATGGTGTAGGCGGTGGTGCAGGCGACGGGGGGGGCAAGGCTTAAGACCTCCCAGGCCCGCAGACCGGCCTGTTTGGCTTCCAGATCGATCAGGGCGCAGTCAAGTGCATTACGGGCGGCACCGGCGCCCATGCGGTGACGCAGTGCCGCACGGTCCATGCCGCCTTCAATCGCGGAGCGCATCGCTTCGATGGCGGCAAGGACGGATTCGGGGGTTTCGCCATAGCGGGCATAGGGCACGCATTCGCCCCTGCCGGTCAGCCCCGATCGCGTGATTTCGGCAACCACCGTCAGAGCTTCGGTCTTGGCGCCCCGGCTGATGGTGAAGCTGCCTGCAATCGCAAAGCGCTCGATCCGCGTCACCACTTCGCGGGGTCTGTGAGATGTCATGGGCTCCTGAAAATCCACGTTTTCGTCAAAAGATACCATGGGCTTGATGAAGACCGGTTCGCGGCGAGCCGCACCCGTCAGGGCTGGCTGACTTTGCAACCAATAGCGTGGCGTGAGTAGCCCATGGGACCCGGAAAGAGGACAAAATCTGCAGAAATCGCGCCCATGTGCGTGCGCAGTCCAAGGTCCGCGGTGCGCACAGCGCCTTGGGCGCGCGGAGAAGCCTCAGAATCCGGGCATTTCCAGCTGCGGCAAGAGCCAGGCTTTGGGAAGGCCAGCATTTTTCGCTGTCGTAGCGGTTTTCAAGTGCCTTGGTGCTCTTTGGAGGCCCCCTTTTGGGCACGGGCGGATTGCCTCGACAAGCCGGACCTCCCTTGATCGGGTCCTGAATCATTGCGGGATCCGTCGAAAATCCGAGGTAACTGCCCAGGTGCCTTTTGCCAGTTTCCTGGGTTGGTCGTCCAGCAGCGGAGCAACGTTGCCGAATCTGGGGTCGCGGGGTTTTTGTTTCTACCCACGTTCCATTTCTGGACCGACTGACTGTATCTTTTGACGTTGTCGAGGCCCCGCCACCTTCGGATGGAGGCAATTCGTGGCAAATGGATGACCATCCGGGTTGGATGAAGGCGACTTTTTCCGATTTCGAACCAGGTGCGAGCTGCCCCCCTGTCTGACCTGGGCAGTTACAATCCGAGAAAGTCCATTCGCTGCGATCTTCCCCCGGGTCTCCAGAGCTTTCGCGGCAGGCGCTGGCGAAGGCTTCCGGATTTTCCCTTCTGCCCCACATAATCCAAAGCGCTTGCCCGCAGGGCGCAGTTCCGTGCCCCGCGGAATCCTGATATTCCCGGGGACGCGGTTGATTCGATTTGACGATCTTGTGGGATCGGAGAAATCGAAAAAAGGCGGCTGGAGAGCCTGTCGGTCAGGTTTGCGTGCGTGTGTGCGTGGAATGACGGGCGGTGCGGCGATTTGCGCACGGATCTGGCCCGGTGTTCCCCATGTTGTGTTCTGTGCAGGTTGCGTCTCAGCGCGTCAGCGGTTGCTGACGCATTTCGGTGGGGGGCCTTGCGAAAGGTGGCTCGGCAGCGATTGTCGATCCAGCCTTTCCTTGTGGTCGGTTCGGATGGGGACGAGATCTTGAACGGTGATCCGAGCCTGGAGCGGGTCCATGACGGCGAAGCGGTGGTGCTGCGGGCGGCCGGCAGCTGGACCGTGGGCTTTGCCGCGATCCTTGAGCAGATGGTGATTGGCGCGCAAGACCCCGCAAATCAGACAGCACGCGCGATCGACCTGTCCGCAGTCGAACATCTGGACGCTTTCGGGGCCTGGCTGATCGAGCGCCTGCGCCGCAGTCTGAACCTGAGCGGGGGCGAGATCGCGCTGCTCGGGCTGCCGGCGCAGCATGCCCGGCTGTTCGATGAGATGCGGCTGGTGGAGGCGATGCCGGCGCGCGCGGGGCCGGTGCTCACGATCGCCGTGCTGGTGGAGCGGATCGGGCAAAGGGTTGCGGGTGTTGGCAGCGCGCTGATCGCCCTGCTTGAGATGCTGGGAGCGGTTCTTGCGGCCAGCGGGCGCGTGTTGCTCCACCCGTCTTCGCTGCGCCTGACATCGACCATCCACCACATCGAACAGGTGTGCTGGCGCGCGGTGCCGATCGTTGTCCTGATCACTTTCCTGGTCGGCAGCATCATCGCCCAGCAGGGGATCTTCCACTTCCGCAAATTCGGTGCCGACATCTTCGTGGTCGACATGCTGGGTGTGCTGGTGCTGCGTGAGATCGGCGTACTTCTGGTCGCGATCATGGTCGCCGGCCGCTCGGGCAGTGCCTATACGGCCGAACTCGGCTCCATGAAAATGCGCGAGGAACTCGATGCGCTCCGCACCATGGGGGTGGATCCGATCGGGGTGCTGGTGCTGCCACGCATGCTGGCGCTGGTGATCGCGATGCCGATCCTGGCCTTCCTCGGAGCGATGGCGGCGCTCTCAGGCGGCGGCCTGGTGGCCTGGCTCTATGGCGGCGTGCCCCCGGAGGCCTTCCTGGCGCGGCTGCGCGATGCGATCTCCATCGATCATTTCATCGTCGGCCTGATCAAGGCACCGGTGATGGCGGTGGTGATCGGCATCACCGCCTGTGTCGAGGGGCTTGCCGTGCGCGGCAGCGCCGAATCGCTGGGCCGGCACACCACCGCATCGGTGGTGAAGGGCATTTTCTTTGTCATTGTGATGGATGGGGTGTTTGCGATCTTCTTTGCCTCGATTGGAATGTGAGCGATGGTCAACGATCCCTCCGACCCGATCATCCGGGTGCGCGATATCACGGTCGCTTTCGGCACCACTTTGGTCCTCGACGGGCTCGATCTTGATGTCCGGGCGGGCGAGATCTTAGGGTTTGTCGGTCCCTCGGGCGCCGGCAAATCGGTCCTGATGCGCTCCATCATCGGCCTGGTGCCGCGGCTGAAGGGCCGGGTCGAGGTCTTCGGCGTCGATCTCGACTCCACGCGGAGCGCAGGGCGCTGTGCCGTGGAGCGGCGCTGGGGGGTGTTGTTTCAGCAGGGTGCGCTGTTTTCCTCCCTGACGGTGCGCCAGAACATCCAGTTTCCGATGCGCGAATATCTCCGTATTTCGCAGCAGCTGATGGACGAGATCAGTTTTGCCAAGCTCGCCATGGTGGGCCTTAAGCCCGATGTCGCCGAACGCTTTCCCGCGGAGTTGTCCGGGGGCATGATCAAACGCGTTGGTCTGGCCCGGGCGCTGGCGCTGGAACCGGAACTGGTGTTTCTTGATGAACCGACATCCGGTCTTGATCCCATCAGTGCCGGCGACTTTGACGAACTGGTGCACACTCTTCAGCGCAGTCTGGGGTTAACCGTTTTCATGGTAACCCATGATCTCGACAGCCTCTTTGCCGCATGCGACCGCATCGCCGTGCTGGGCGGCGGCAAAATCCTGGCCGTTGGATCGATGGCCGACATGCTGGCCTCCGAGCATCCCTGGCTGCGGCAGTATTTCCATGGCACGCGCGCCCGCGGCATCTGCACGTAAAAAGGAGAGTTTCGATCGATGGAAACACGGGCAAACTATCTGCTGATCGGCTCCTTCACCCTGGCGGTGATCGCTGCCGCGATCGGCTTTGTGCTCTGGTTCCAGTCCTTTCATGCCGCCGAGCAACGCCGGCCGCTGCGGATCGTGTTCGAGGGCCCGGCGGCGGGATTGCGCAACGGCAGCAGCGTTAATTTCAACGGCATCCGGGTTGGCGAGGTGGTTTCGGTCAAGCTCGACAATCCGCGTCGGGTGGTGGCGCTGGCCATGGTTGATCGCAGCGCGCCGATCCGCAAAGACACAGCGGTCGGCCTCGAATTCCAGGGACTGACCGGGGTGGCCGCGATATCGCTGCGAGGTGGGGAGGAGACCGCGGCGTCGGCGCTGGTGGATGCGGACGGGGTGGCAACCCTGACGGCGGATCCGGCCCGACTCCAGGACGTGACCGAGGCCATCCGCAGCACGTTGCAGAACCTCAACCGGCTGGTCGTTGACAACCAGGATCAGCTGCACAACTCGCTCCAGAATCTTGAGACCTTCACGACCTCGCTGGCACGCAATGGCGAACGCCTCGACAGCGTGATGGCCAGGATCGACGGTGTGATGAGCAAGGCCGATAATGTCATGGCCGGCCTCAACACCGTGGCTGGCGGCAGCGAGGGCGGGGAACTGGCTCTGACCGTGAAGTCGATCCGCCAGCTCGCCGAGGATTTCAACCGCCGCAGTGCTGCCTTGATGAACGATGGGCGCCGCACGTTGGCTGAACTCAGCCGCGCCGTGAACAATTTCGATCGCAATCCCACCCGCATTCTGTTCGGCGCCGGCTCCGGCAGCCAGGAGACCCGCGCCCCGGAGACTCCGGCGGCCGCTGGGCGGCGCCGGCGGTAGTGCCCGGACGCTCGAAAGGCGCACTCTGCGTCGGCGGTAGAAACGGGCTCTTCACTCCTGTGATTGCAATCGAGCCGGGTCCACCAGGCGATCCTCGCTCGTGGCTTCAAGAAACGCGGCTCTCCGGTTCCGCCAGGGGGCCCGCCGTTGTCGGCGGCTCAGCGCAGTCTTGCAAAAAAGCTCCCGGAGCCTTTTTGCGGAACTCCGGGAGCCTGTCGAACCTGAAAATTTGCTGCGTGCAGGCTGGACAACCAGATCCGCGAAAGAGACCGAAAGTCCCTCCTGTCATGTGTTGCCTATCGGGCGACAAACGAAAGGAAAATGGCTTAAGCTTGCACACCTCCGACAGGTTCCCGGATGCCTGCTCCCGTCACCGGGGACCATGTGGTCGGACGATCCTGCTCGGATCAACTTTTGCGCAACCCGTGCTCCAGCCCCGTGAGCCGTTTGTCAAGCTCGGCGTGATAAAGCTGAACGTCACTGCGAAAGGATGTGATGCGCGAATTGGTGTCAGTGACGGCGGCAGCCAGCCCGTCGACGCGTTCGTTGGTTTCGCCAATGGCTGCGGCCAGGTGGTCGACGCGTTCGTTGGTTTCGCCAATGGCTGCGGCCAGGTGGTCGACGCGTTCGTTGGTTTCGCCAACGGCTGCGGCCAGGTGGTCGACGCGTTCGTTGGTTTCGCCAACGGCTGCGGCCAGGTGGTCGACGCGTTCGTTGGTTTCGCC
>WQYW01000129.1 GCA_009781045.1 Alphaproteobacteria bacterium | reverse complement strand
TTGAGGACGGTGTCGAAGATTGACGGGGGAATGTAAGAAATATAGTAGTAGTTTGACGTGTGGCGAACGACGGACCGATGAACGTCGCACGGAGCGCGCATTGAATCAGTTCGGATATGCGCGCGGAAGAAATTGGAGAGAAGGATCGCCTTGCGGAAAAATCCGAAATTGCGTGAAAATTCAATTGGATATCAATTTTGGGATAGACACTATCTGACCTTTGTCGGCCGTGCCGACGATGTCTTCAAATCATCGGACTACCGCATCAGCCCGTTCGAACTCGAAAGTGTGCTGCTTGAGCATGAGCTGGTGGCGGAGGCCGCGGTGGTGCCAAGCCCGGATCCGATCCGGCTGTCGATCCCCAAGGCCTTCGTGCTCCTCATTCCCGGTACCGCGCCTTCGGCACAGACCGCGCGCTCGATCTTTCTCCACCTCCAGCAGCGTCTGGCGCCCTTCAAGCGCGTGCGCCGCATTGAGATCGTCGCCGAACTGCCGAAGACGATTTCGGGAAAGATCCGCCGCGTCCAGCTGCGGAGGCTTGAGCAGGAGGGCAGCACGCAGGAGGCCTTCCGGGGGCAGGAGTTCCGGGAGGAGGAATTTCCGGATCTGGTGCAAAGGGGCAGATGAAACAGTTCGGGCAGTGCGGGAGCCTGAGGCGACAGTGCTCGGGGCCCACAGATTCGCGGGTCGCCCGAAGGCGGCGGCTTGCCGCCTTTTTGCGGGCGCAGATGCCAGCGGAACTTCAAGGGATTGGCGCAACCGGTCGGGAAAGGGGCGCGGCAGACCCGAATGGTTCGGCTGGCTTTCGGCCTCCGCCGGCTTTCAGGAGCGTTGCTGCCATCCCGGAGGTCGGAGGAGAGGAAAGCGTCGGGCCAGGATCCTGCCGCGCGTGTTGAACCACCGGCGCGCGCATAGGTGATCCGAAAAAGCCTCGCCTAATTGGCGTAACGCGCGGTCAGGTCACGGGAAATCCGGCTGCCCTCGGAGACGTAGCGACGGATGGCGACGGTGGCGGCGGGGGTGCAGGCACGGTAGGTCTGCTGGAAGCCGTTATAGCCGCGGTTGAAGGCGGCAATCATCCGGGTACGGCGCTCTCCGGGAGGAGTTTCGGCATCAATCAGGGCCTGGACCTCATTGCGCCAGATCCCGCCATCCCTGGCGCCGCAGATGCCACGCAGATAATGCAGGCCGCCGAGAATTTCCGCGAGTCGCTGCAGGTCGCCGTCGAAGGGAGCGGCGGCGTTCTGGGCCCGGGCAGGAGCCATGGCGCAGGCGAGGGCGAGGACGACAAGGATCACAATGCGTTTTGACATCGTCGGCTCATATGCCTTGTCCGGCGGGCTGACGCAAGACAGCCGGAAATCGATGGCAATCGGGCCTCCATCGCCGTGACGTCCGCGACAGTGGGTCGAAATATATTGCCGATCGGTGCGGCTGGCTCACAGGAAGCGGAGATTTCGCAGGCATCAATGAGCGGGCACCGTCATTTTGAAACTGCCCCTTGACGGCCTGAAATCAGTGGCATTGAGGAAAGTCCGCAAAGGGTCCTGGAAAAGGGATCCTGGGACAGGGCCACCGTCAATGCGCCCCCGGAGAGCGGCGCGCAAAGGGTCCTGGAAAAGGGATCCTGGGACAGGGGAGAAGATGCGCGATTCCTCTCTTGAATAATGTTCAATTTCATGTCAGATGGAGCGAACAATGTTCAATTTATCGTGGTGCTGGATAAGGGGCGTCCTCCGGCACTGGCTGACGGGCGAAGGAACGTCACGGTCCATGGAAATGAAGCGATCCGCAGCGGCTGTCCTGACAATCTCCATCGTTCCTGCAGGTCATTGCGCCGCTGCCGGAGAGGAACGCCCTGGCTATGTGTCAGTGGACAAACTTCCGACATTGCTGCCGCGCTCGGCATTGATCCGGGTTCCGACATTGAGATGAGGGGAAACTGTCATTGGCGCTGGCGTTCGCCCAGGGGGGCGCTCTGCACCGGGCCGCAGGGGGTGAACTCCAGGTTCCTCAAGCTCCTGCCCGATGGTTCCGTCGAGCCCCTGAAGGGAAGCGGCGACGGATCGCACAGGCTTCCCTGAATTCCCTGCTTTTCTGCCGTCACTCCTTTGCGAGCTGATGATAGTGGTGAGGCGAATGTGCGGCCGGCATCCTGGCGGGGCGCAGCTGCTGTCATGGCGTGTGGGCGGTCTCACGCGTCGGCCGACCGCATCGCCCATCGCCGATTGCCACATGCGGCGTTGCCGCCATATTCGCGCGGATTCAAACCGTCATCGACAATGCGCATCTTGCTGCGTCAGCGGCAACATATGCCCAACAGGACTGCCTCCGGCATGCCGACATCCGTGCCGCGCGGCCACGGCATTCCTGCGCACATGCGTTTCCCGCAGTGATGAAAGCCTCAAGCCGGCGGATCTGATCCGGCCCGCCCCGGTGGCCCAGCGTCTGGATGGCGACGACGCGAAGGCTCCACCAGTTGCTTTGCAGCGCGGCCTCGATTGTGGCCAGTGCACCGGAGGTGGGCGGCGTGTCAGAAAGGGCGCGAATCCGGTCGCATCCCTCGCCGGGGAGGTTTGCGCCCAGGGGAGAGCCAGCAATTTGCCGGCACCGGCCGCCTCCAATTGCTGGCGACGGGCCTGATGGGGCCGCATGGCAGGCCGGGCAGCGCACCGGGTGACTGTTGAGGGAACGATGACCGTCCTCGTGCCACCCTTTCTGCTGTTCGGCCGTCCAGACTTCCAGCCTGCCGCAGTCGAGGCAGAGGAATCTGCGGTCGAGATAATGACGGGGCAACAGGGTTGAGCTGTGGTTGTGGCGGCGAAGAAGTTCCGTGTCCGCCAGCTGCCGGCCACGACGTGACAGCGGAAAGGCGTCGCTTTCGCAGAGAACACGGATGCCGTCCTGGTCGAAGCGGGACTTGCCGACCTGCAGGCAGACGCCCTCCAACGAATCCTCTTGCAGTTTCTCCATCGCGAAGTGGATCGCGTCTTGCGGCGGTGTCAAAGCGCCGACAGGCGAAATCGGTGCCCTTTGTCTTTCGGATGGGAGAAAAAACGAACTCAGCAGCAGCGTGAAAGTTGAAAGGAGGCACGGGGCGCGCATGGTCGAAAACTGCGTGATCGTTTCTGTCTCGGGGCTTTCATGGAGTTTTTGGGTGCGAAGATGCCAGACCCGGGCCTGTCTGCGCAACGTCAATATTCTTTCCGCAAGGAGGAGGTGTGCGCGTTGTCGCAGGCTCGTCCTGGGTTGTCTGCCTTGTGGGTTCACAATCGGGCTCTTCAGGGGCAGGGCGTGCGCCCCCGCCCGCGACTATCTTTTCCGGTCCCGGAGGTGAGTCGGAGCCCGCAGGAAGGCGCGGAGCGAGGATCACAGGTCTCACGGCTGAGTGCAGGTCATGCCTTATGATGCGGGGATCGGTGTGTCGGGTGCTGTGCGGGATCGGTTGCGCTGCTGTCGCCCGCAGATGATAGCGCATGCAGCCGCAACGCCTTGGTGGCCGCGTCGGCAGCAACCGCTGCCCAGCATGTCGATGCCCAGCATGGCGACGCCCGGCTTGAATCACAGTTTCTCTTTTCCGAGGAGATCTCGGCGAAGAGCCTCAGCCATTCCTTCCCGCATGTCTGCCGGCATGCGTTTCCAGCAGTGACGAGATCCTCCAATTGCCGGATCTGATCCGGCCCGCCCCAGTGGCCCAGCGTCTGGATGGCGACGATGCGCAGACTCCACCATTTGCTTTGCAGCGCGGCCTCGATTGCGGTCAGTGACTCAGGTGTTGGCGGCTTCTCCGCCAGGGCGCGAAGCCGGTCGCGTTCTTCGCCGAGAAGGTTTGCGCCGGGCGGGAGAGCCGCCAGGCGCTGGCGGTGTGCATCGCGGCAGGCCCGGCAGCGGCGTTCTTTCCTGTGGATGGACTCATGACAGACTTCGTACCACCATTTCTGCTGTTCTGCCGTCCAGACTTCCGACCGGCCGCAGTCGCGGCAGGAGAAGCGGAGGTCGACATAATAGCGGGGCAGTTCATAGCTGCCGTTGTGGCGGTGAAGCAGGTCTGTATCCACCAGCAGGCGGCCACGGCGCGACAGTGGGAAGGCATCGCTTTCGTACAGAACACGGATGCCGTCCTGGTCGAAGCGGGCTTTCCCGACCTGCAGGCAGACGCCCCTCAACGAAACCGCAGGCAATTTCTCCATTGCAAAGCGGATTGCCTGTGCGGCGGTGTCAAAGTGCCGACAGGCAAAATCCGCACTGCTGGTCTTGCGGATGGGATGAAAATAGAGTTCGGCGGCGGCGTGAAATTCGAAACGAGGCTTGGGGGGCATGACGCGAAAGACGGTGGCTCACAGGGGCACTGACAGGGCGGATGGGGTTCTGGCACGAAGCTGCGGCAGACTGGGCAGCGCGGCAGGCGAAAACATGACTTCCCTCACATGGCGGGCGGCCTGGGCCGCTTTTGGAGGCGGCGCGGCACCGTTTCTGAGTTTGGTTCGTCGCCGAGACATTGCACGTATATTGTATATTTAGAGATGACCTCGCTGGAGAACGTAGCACGGCGGACATGGTTGCGCGGCACTTTCCTGCCGAAGCCTGGCGACGAACTGGAAGAGTCGCTCTGGAGTGGCAGGAGGCAATGTGCAGGAATTGAATGTCACATGGAGCGAGATCCTGGTGATTGCGGGAGCGAGTATCCATTCGCTGTGGCGGCGGGATCGCACTGCCGGTCTGCTCAACCCGGATCGTTCTGGTGGCACTGTCGGGTATGATCCTGAAACGCTTCAAAGCGCTGTGGCACGTCAGTCCGCAACCACGTCGCCTTCGCCGCGACGGGCCTGCGGGAGTGAAAGCTTGATATTGCGGGGATCCGCAACCGACATCAGGTTGTTCTGGTGTCCGAGGGCATCAATCGTCGCCCGCGCCAGACGCCGCTGCGCCCGTTGGACCAGGACGAAGGTCACGCCGACCACCATCAGGATCACCACCAGAATCACCGGGGTCGGGGTCGACGTTGCCCCCTGGCGCCCGAGTTCGAGGATGTTGGCCAGCGCTGCCGGCAGCTCGGCCACAATCCCGGCCAGAATGATCACCGAAATACCGTTGCCGATGCCACGCGAGGTGATCTGTTCACCCAGCCACATCAGGAACATGGTACCGCCGGTCAGCGTGATAGTGCTGGTGAGCAGGAAAAAAGAGCCAGGATTGGTCACAAAACCTCCGTCCAGCAGAGCGAGAGAGATGCCATAGGACTGCATCAGCGCCAGAGCAAGGGTGAGATAGCGCGTGTACTGGTTGATGGCCTTGCGCCCGGCCTTACCCTCTCTTTTCAGGGCTTCAAGCCGCGGCACCACCGTGGTCAGGATCTGGATGATGATCCAGGCCGTGATATAGGGCATGAGGTTCAGGGCAAAAATCGCCATGCGGTGAAGACCACCGCCGGAGAACATGTTGAACATGCTGAGGATGCCGCCCTGCTGGGTGCGGAACATATATTCCCAGTGCCAGGGATCAATGCCCGGCAGCGGGACATAGGTGCCGATCCGACAGACAAACAGCGCCCCCAGTGTGAACCAGATGCGCTTCCTGAGTTGATCGGCCTTGCCAAGCACCCCGAAATTGACGCTGGCTGCCGATTTTTCCGCTGCTGATACCATTTTCGCACTTCTCCCGCCGCCGTATTCCATCACACTGCCGTCAGCCGCGGAAAGCGGACAAATCCGCCTGCACGAAGCCGTGGAGAAATGAACGATTCAATTTCGAGCGTCAAGCATGAGTGTCCGCTAGTCGGTTAATTAATCGGCCATCTATCACTGGTCCATGGCGCTCCGGGACATTTCCGGATTCTGGTTCATCGAACTTTGACTGTGACGCAACTGCCCGATATCGGGGATTTCTGGACCACCGTCCCCCGCCTCCCCAGGGCAATTTTTCATACTGTTGGGATTGGTGGGTCGGATCACTTTTCCGTGATCGGGATTCGCTTTGTGGCTGGTGTATGCCCGAATCTTGAGGCGAAAGATGAAAACGAAAAGCGAAAAGGAATCAGAAGAAGAAATAATAGCGAGCGGTGGACCTGGGTTGGGTCGCAAGGTGATGAGTGATGAGCGCAGCCGCCGTCTGTTTGTGGCAGGCGAGGTTAAACGGGGTTGCGCTCGTTTTCCGCAATGGCGGCGATCCCACCCAGGGCAAAGCGCACCAGATGCTGGACCAGTGACTCCGGATCACGATCAATCGACGGCAAGGTGCGGCGGAGGAGACTGCGATCGGCCAGCAGAAGCATGGCGCCTGGTGCTGCGATATTGAGAAAACAGCGCTCCACGGCCGGATGCTCCGCCGGCAGCTTCAGAAGCTCACCAATCAGCGCAAAGACAAGCGTTTTCTTCGGTTCAAACGCTTTCCGGCGGACCACCTCGACATGGGGTGACGGTGCCAGAAATTCCCGACTGATAACGCGGACCGACCACGTCTGCGCCGCGGGTCCGGTCAATACTCCAACGATGAGACCGATCAGGTGACGAAGCTTGTCTTCCGCAGCAAGATCTTCGCTCACCAGCGCCCGAAGCTGCTGCAGGTTGACCAGTCGATAATGGGCTTCAACCAGCACCTCTTCGTAGAGGCGATCAACGCCGCCGAAATGATAATTGATCGCGGCGGCGTTGGTTCCGGCCCGGGCTGCGATTTCCTTGGCGGTGGCGCGATCGAAACCCTGCTGGGCGAACACCACGCCCGCGGCCTCAAGCACCTGGGCGCGAGTCGTGAGGCCGTCCTCGCGGGGACCACGCGCATTGCGATGGGTGATGGGGGAGCGGTGATTGCGCATGTGGGAGGATTGGCGCTTCCGCTTCCTTTTGTCAATCCTGAATTTCAAATTCAGATTTGACTTTCCGGCAGAGCCCGACTACCGTCGCGGGATTGTGGAGGTGGCGAGCGACCATGATCAGACGGATCCTTCTCAGCGTTCTCCTCGCTGCTGTCACTGCTGGTGCAGGCTGGTGGTATGTTGCGCATCAGCCCGCCGCAGGCGGCCTCGTCCTGATGGGCAACGTCGATCTGCGTCAGGTCAATCTCGCTTTCAACGGAGCCGAACGCATCGAAGCGGTTCTGGTCGAGGAAGGTACACGCCTCCACGCCGGGCAGGTCCTGGCCCGCATGGAGACATCCCGGCTCCTGCCGCAGGTTGCCCAGGCCGAAGCCCAGGTCGCAGCCCAGCAGGCGACCCTTGCCCGCCTGCGCAACGGCAACCGTCCTGAAGAAATTGAACAGGGCCGCGCCAGTCTGGCATCTGCCAGGGCCGATGCGCTGAACGCCCGGCAGCAATATGAGCGACAGGCGACCCTTCTGCCAAAAGCGGCAACGACCCAGCAGGCACTGGATCAGACCCGGGCCGCTGCCGATGTTGCACAGGCCAGGGTGGATGCGGCGCAGAAAGCGCTCGACCTGCTCGTTGCAGGCGCGCGGTCGGAAGACATTGCGCTCGCGGAGGCGCAGCTGCACGGGGCAGAGGCACAGCTCGCCTTGTCGCGCAGGCAACTGGTCGATGCAGAACTCAAATCCCCCGTGGATGGCTTTGTCCGGTCGCGTCTGATGGAGGCGGGCGAGATGGCGGCGCCGACCAGACCTGTGTTCGCGCTCGCGGTGCTCGATCCCAAATGGGTGCGCGCCTATATCCCGGAAGCCCGCCTTGCAGAGGTGCGGATCGGGATGCGCGCGACGGTCCGGGTCGACGGCTTCCCGGACCAGCCGCTTGACGGCTGGGTCGGGTTCATTTCGCCCATCGCGGAATTCACGCCGAAGATCGTGCAGACCGAGGAACTGCGTACCAGTCTCGTCTACGAGATCCGGATCTACACCCGGGATCCCGGCAACATTCTGCACATGGGCATGCCTGCCACCGCGACGCTTTCTGCTGCCCCGCCGTCCAGCGCCAGGCCGAAGGACCCCGCATGAGCGGCGCATCCGCAGATCGGATCGCGGCGCGCGATCTCAGCAAGACGTTCCGGCGCAAAACCGGGGAAACCGTTGCTGCCCTCAACGGCGTGTCGCTGACGGCCAGAGCTGGATCGCTGACGGCCCTTGTCGGTCCCGATGGAGCAGGAAAGTCCACGCTGCTGCGGCTGATCTGCGGCCTGATGCAACCGGATGCCGGCAGGGTCGAGGTGATGGGGATCAATGTGCTGACCGCGCCCCAGGCGGTGCAGGATATTGTCGGCTACATGCCCCAGCGCTTTGGCCTCTATGAAGATCTGAGCGTCCAGGAAAATCTTGATCTCTATGCCGACCTTCATGGTATTGAACCAGCAAAACGCGCCGCGATCTACTTCCGGCTGATGGAGATGACGCAGCTGGATCCTTTCGGCGATCGCCTTGCCGGAAAACTCTCCGGCGGCATGAAGCAGAAGCTGGGCCTTGCCTGTACGCTGGTTCGCGCCCCCGACCTTCTCCTGCTCGACGAACCGACCGTGGGCGTGGATCCGCTGTCGCGCCTTGAACTGTGGGAAATTCTCGTCAGGCTCGTGCGCGACGACGGGCTCACCGTCGTCGTCTCCACCCCCTACCTCAATGAAGCCGAACGCTGCGACCACGCTGTGCTGATGCATGCCGGCGGGATTCTGGCTCAGGGAACTCCGGGCGAGATCACAGCGCGGGCGGAGGGCTGCTGCCTGCGCGCCACCCCGCCTGCGGGAATGCCGGCGCGTTCCTTACAGGCCCGGCTCTTCCGTCAGCCCGGCATTATCGACGCGGTTCCCGAGGCCGGCAGTGTGCGCATCGTGTGCGATCCATGCCGCAGCGCGCTGCCCCTGACGCTCGACGGAGCGCCGCTCGCGACGGTCGAGGTCCCGCCGCATTTCGAAGATGGTTTCATGATGCTTTTTCACAGCGCCGCCGCCAGCCGTGCCAGCAACAGCATCGTGTTTTCCGGTGCCGAAGGCGGGGTCGGCAATGTTGCCGTCGAGGTGCGCGACCTGGTGCGGACATTCGGCGATTTCCGCGCCGTCGATCACCTCAGCTTTCAGGTGCGCCGCGGTGAGATCTTCGGCCTGCTCGGCCCCAACGGAGCCGGCAAGAGTACCACCTTCCGCATGCTCTGCGGCCTGCTGCCCGCCAGCCATGGAAGACTCCTGGTTGCCGGAGCCGATCTTCGCACCTCAAGGGCGAAAGCCCGCCAGCGGCTTGGATATGTGGCACAGAAGTTCTCCCTCTACAGCGATCTGAGCGTCGACGAAAATCTCGACTTCTTCGCCAGCGCCTATGGTCTGCGCGGCGCGCGCAAGCGGGAACGCGTGCAATGGGCGAAGCAGCAGTTTGAACTCGGCGCCTTCTCTGCCCTGCCGGCGGGACAGCTGCCGGGTGGCTTCAGGCAGCGGCTCGCCATGGCGGCTGCATTGCTGCATCAACCGGAAATCCTTTTTCTTGACGAAGCCACCAGTGGCGCGGACCCCTTTGCACGGCGGGAATTCTGGGGCCGGATCACCTCGCTGGCCGAGCGCGGCGTCACCATCATCGTCACCACGCATTTCATGGAGGAGGCCGAGTACTGCGACCGCGTCATCATTCTTGATGCGGGCCGAAACCTTGCCGAGGGCACGCCGGCCGAAATCCGCGCATGTGCCCTTTCCGCCTCCGCGCCGGCCCGCACCATGGAAGAAGCTTTCATTGCCATCGTCGCCAGGGCCCGGCAGGAACGGAGCGCAGCGTGAGCGACCCAACCCGGACAGAACGCGCCCGGGACAGCCTGCGGCGCATCGCAGCGCTCATCCGCAAGGAGAGCTGGCAGCTCTTTCGGGATCCCTCCAGCATCGCCATCGGGATCATCATGCCGATCGGAATGCTTCTCCTGCTCGGCTACGGACTGAATCTTGACGTGCGCAACGTGCCCGTTGCCATCGTCGTCGAGGACTCCTCAACCGAGGCCTATGGCGTTCTCTCCGCATTCGACCTTTCAGGTTACTTCAAGCCCGTCCACGTCAGAACCTTCGCCGAAGCCGAGCAGTTGCTGCTCGCGCGCTCGGTCAGCGCGATTGTCCGGATCCCCCCTCACTTCGCCCGTCAGGTGCAGAACAATGCCGGCCAGATCCAGGTCCTCGTCCATGGCGCCGACGCCAATACGGCGCGGATTTCCCTCGGCTACGCCCAGGGCGCCGTGGCGGTGTGGATGGCTCGGGAAGCGGCGCGTGGCCGTGTGCTCGCGGCTTCCGCGGTCGCGATCGAAAACCGCCTCTGGTTCAACGAGGCCAACGAAAGTACCTATTTTCTCGTCCCCGGCATCATCGTCCTGGTGATGACGCTGATCGGAACGCTCCTGACCACACTGGTGGTGGCGCGCGAATGGGAGCGCGGCACTTTCGAAGCGCTGTTCGTCACGCCGGTGCGCACCGGAGAACTTCTGCTCGGCAAAACCATCCCCTATTTCCTGCTCGGCATGCTGGGGCTTGCCCTGTCCGTTGTCGGCAGTCTGCTGCTGTTCGGCGTTCCGTTTCGCGGTTCGGCGACTGTGCTGACGATGGTTTCCGTGCTCTATCTGTTTGTCGCGCTGGGAATCGGCCTGGTGGTTTCCTCGATCACCCGAAGCCAGTTTCTGGCAAGCCAGGCAAGCATGATGATCACGTTCCTGCCTGCCATGATGTTCTCAGGCTTCATGTTCGATCTGCGCAATATGCCATGGGTGATCCGGATCCTCACCTATGTCTTTCCCGCGCGCTATTTTGCCAGCCTTCTCCAGACACTCTTCCTCGCCGGCAATGTGTGGAGTGTCATCCTGCCGAACGCCGCCGTGCTGGCGCTCATGGCGACAATCCTTCTTGCCCTTGCGGCCCGCCTGAACCGCAAAAGGATTGACTAGCCATGGGCGACGCCATCTTCCGGATCGCGGCCCTGATACGCAAGGAACTGCGGGTCATCCTCAAGGATCCGCGCAGCCGCTTTCTGCTTTTCCTGCCGCCCGTTCTGCAATGCCTGATTTTCGGCTATGCTGCCAACTACGATCTCAACAACGTTCCATACGCCCTTGTCGACCAGGATCGCAGCAGCGCCTCAACCGCCTTTGCGGCCAAACTGGATGGATCCGGCCTGTTCTCGCGGATCGTGACCCTTGATCGACCAGACGATGCAGCAACCTACCTGCTCGCAGGACAGGTCGTCCTTACAATCGCGATTGAACCGGATTTTGCCCGCAATCTTGCAGCCTCCAGGCCTGCTGTGGTGCAGGTCATCGCCGATGGCAGGAACTCAAATACCGCCGGTATCGCCCAGAGTTACGTGGCATCGATCGCGGCGGCGTTCGGCCAGAGCTGGGGTGCCACACAGGGGCGTGCCGGTCCGGCCCTGGAGATCACAACCCGTGCCTGGTACAATCCCAACCTGGAGACGCGCTGGAACATGATTCCGTCGCTTATCGGCACTATCACCATGCTGATTACGATGATGCTGACCGCGATGTCGGTTGCGCGGGAACGCGAGGAAGGGACGTTTGACCAGCTGCTGGTCGCGCCCTTCCGGCCGGCCGAAATCATGATCGGCAAAGCCGTCCCCTCCATGATGGTCGGCCTCCTGCAGGCGACGCTGGTTTTTCTTGTGGCGCTGCTGTGGTTCCGGATACCGTTTGCCGGCTCTTATCTCGTCCTCTATCTGGGGCTTGTTCTCTTCCTCGCCGCCGCAATCGGGATGGGGCTGTTTCTGTCCTCGCTGGCTGCGAATATGCAGCAGGCCATGATCCTGACCTTCGTCCTCCTGATGCCCTTCATGTTCCTGTCCGGTCTGTTGGCACCGACGGAAAACATGCCCGCCGCGCTGCGCTATTTCACCATGATCAATCCGTTGGCCTATGCCATCAACATCACCCGCCAGGTCTATCTTGAGGGCGCAGGGCTGCGCCAGCTTCTGCCCGATATGTTGGCACTGCTTGCGATTGCCGTCGTCACGCTTCCGATTGCATCGTGGTTCTTCCGTAACAGACTGTTTTGAGGGATGCCGGTCGGGGGCGATTCGAATGGGCCTGCGCTGTACGACGACAGCGCGCGGCAGGGCGTCGTCAGAGGGGAGAACTGGAGAGGAAGCGTGTGACCTTCGCCTGGTTGGTCGGACTCCAGAAGGCAAAGGGGGATCTTTCACGACCCGACGGGACAGCCTGGAAGCCGAAAAGTGTGAAGACGGCAGCTTTGAGCCCGCTCCCTGGTCGAGGAGAGAACGTCCCGGTTTCACATGCGTGCCGGGATCGGGCCATCCAGGGGCGGATCCTGACCCATCGGGAGAAAGGGCTCAGTTAGCAGCCCGTTGTGACGGGAAAAGCCAAGCATTGACATCGCTTTGAGGCCGATCCAGCCACTCTCGGATCGTCACCCAGTGGGTGAACGGGGCGGGAGCAAAATCCGATATCGAAACAAACACTTCCTGCGAAGTTTCGCATCCAGCTCACGGATTTGGGGTGAAACCTCCGTCTCCTGCCGTATCGAGGGCGCGGACTGGGCAACCCTCAAGGGCGCCGGGGATCGTGCCCGATCTTCATGCTGGCGTGCCTGGAGGTGTCGGGGCTTGCGGGTTTTCAATCGGGCGCTTGATGGCCAATTATTCACGGCCAATTATTCATGGGCAAGGCGCGCAGCCTGCGCGACAATCTCCGTCAGCCCCTGGGTGAGCCGGAGACCGCTTCGCGCGCATTCGCCAAGCTCCTCCGCTGTCAGCCACAGGAAGTCGTCGAGTTCGTCGTTGAGTGCCGGCTCATTGGCAATCCAGCGGGCGGCAAAAGACATGACGAAAAAATGGGCGTTGCCGGTCACGGTCGGCAGCACTTCGCGCCAGCCGGCAAGGCCGATGATGTCGATGACAAGCCCGGTCTCCTCCCTGATCTCGCGCCGGAGTGCGTCGTGGAGGGTTTCGCCGAACTCGACCCTGCCGCCGGGCAGCGAATAGACCCCGACTGGCGGCCGGTTGCGCCGCGCCAGGAAGACGCGGCGGTCACGAAATATGGCGGCGCTGACCGCAAGCTGGGGGTGGGCAACGGAAGACATCCAGGCCTCCTGAGCGGGGTGCACGACGCCAGTGTCGGCAGCGTTTTGCGTTTTCCTGAGCGGCGGCGTTTCAGGGGAGAAAGCGGTAATGGCCGGTGATCGGGGAGCCGAAGAGATAGTCCTCCTCGCGGGTGCCCTGGCCGATATTGTGGATGACGAGCGGCACTCCGTCGGCGCGGTGCTGGTCCGAGACGATGACAATATGGGGCAAGTTGCCGGGCAGCATCTGGCTCACCAGCTCACCCGGCCGATAGTCCGCAGCCAGCGTGCTTACCGGCAGGCTGGCCTTGCGGCGGGTGAAGAAGGTCTGGAGATTGCGCACGCGGCGATGATCGATATTGCGGTCGGGCCGCCGCCGACTCCATGTGGTGGGATAGGCCTGGAACGCTTTTGCCATATCCTCGTGCACCAGGCGCTGCAGGTCGCAGTTGAAGGCCTTGCGGTAGGCGCGGATGATGACATCGGTACAGACCCCGCGCTCGGCTGCGACGTCGCCACCGGGATAGGTGAGAGTGACATAGGCCGGATCATAGATGCGGGTGACGCCGATCTGGCTGCGCGCGGCGGCAACCAGCGCCAGCAGAGCGTCAGGCTGCTTGTCGGGCAGGGGGGCGGCTGGCTCGGCATGCAGGCGTCCGACGACCGCAGGCAGGATCAGGCCAAGCAGGAAAACGCGGCGATCGATCGCGCGGGGGGCGGTGCCTGCGGGTCGTGGCGGGATCATCCGGGGGTCTCCTCAGGGCGCGCATGCGTGCGGGTTCGTCAGCTTCCCGCCGTCAGCTTTGGGAAAATGTGCAGGGCGGCGTATTGCAGGAGCACGATGGTCTTGACATCAACGATGCGGCCGTCGGCGATCATGCCAAGCGCCTCGGTGAAGGGCAGTTCCAGGACCTCGATGTCCTCGCCCTCGTCGACCAGGCCGCCGCCGGCACTGACGCGCATCTCCGGTTCATAGGGGGCAACAAAGAAGTGCAGTTTTTCCGTGACGGCGCCGGGGCTGGAGAAGGCCTCGAAGATCCTGCGCACCTCGCCGAGGCGATAACCGGTCTCCTCCTCGACCTCGGCACGGATGCGGGCTTCGGGAGCGGCATTATCGAGGGCGCCAGCCGTGGCTTCGATCATCAGGTCGTCATGGCCGTTGACAAAAGCGGGGTAGCGGAACTGGCGCACCAGGATCACGCTCGCCCGTGCCAGATTATAGAGCAGCAGCGCCACGCCGTTGCCGCGGTCATAGGTCTCGCGGTGCTGGGTCTGCCACGCGCCGTTGTTGCGGCGCCACTCCAGGGTGGTGACCTTGAGGACATATTTGTTGTCGGAAAGCAGGCGGACATTGTTGATGCGGACACGGTTGGAAACGGACATGTGTGCCTCTCAAAGTTGCGGTTCTGCCGGTCTGCATCAGAAGACGTTTTCAATTTCAAGTTTCTTCTGCTTTCTGATCTTCTCATTGCGCATGATATAGCCGGTACAAATGAACACAAAAAAAGCCGTGACGAGAACCCGGATTCCGAAAGCGAAGTTGTCGTGCCGGATCGTGATCACCATCCATACCGGATAGGCGATGTAGAGTATCGTGGTGCCAATGGCGATCGAATATTTCAGGACGATGTTATCCGTCTTCTTCATGAGGGAGTCGAAGAGGATGGAGAGAATCAGGAGGCCGAGATAAAGAGTAGGTCACGTTGAACATTTCCTCATGGTGCAGCCCGGGTCTGTGGAGCACGGCGGAAGCTGCCAGCTGCCATTCGGGGCCTGGCAAGAGGTTGGGATAAGGGGTGGGTGTGGCATGGCGGTTGTCGCGTCTTCACAATACCTTGCCGGGATTGAGGATGCCGAGGGGGTCGAACAGGGTCTTGAGCTGGCGCATCATGTCGTAGGCGACCTTGTCTTTGACCTGGGGCAAGTGGTCGCGTTTGAGGACGCCGATGCCATGCTCGGCGGAAATCGAGCCCCCCATCTCGCGCACGATGGAAAAGACGGTCGCGTTGACCTCGTCCCAGCGCGCCAGGAATGCAGCCGCGTCGGCACCGACCGGCTGGCTGATGTTGTAATGGATGTTGCCGTCGCCGAGATGGCCGAAGGGCACCGGCCGGGCGCCTGGGATAAGGTCGGTCACGGCGCGTCCGGCGGCAGCGAGGAAGGCAGGCACAGCGGCGACGGGGACTGAGATGTCGTGCTTGATCGAGCCGCCCTCCGGCTTCTGGGATGCCGATATCTCTTCCCGCAGCTTCCAGAAGGCGGCGCGCTGGTTCAGGGTCATGGCGATCGCGGCGTCGTCGATGAGGCCATCTTCGAAGGCCTGGCCGAGAATCGCCTCCAGCGTGGCGCGGGCGTCGTCGCGCGGGGAGGACAATTCGATCAGGACATACCAGGGATGAGGGTCGCTCAGGGGGGCACGCTGGTCGATGCCGTGCCGGATCGAGAAATCGAGAGCGATGGCGCTGATCAATTCGAAGCTGGTCAGGGCACCCGCAGCCTGATTCTGTGCCGAAGTCAGAAGCTCAAGCGCGCTTTCCGGCGTCCGGAGACCGACAAAGGCGGTCTCCACACTGCGAGGCCTGGGGAAAAGCTTCACGGTAGCTGCGGTGATGATGCCAAGTGTACCTTCGGCGCCGATGAAGAGGTTGCGCAGGTCGTAGCCGGTATTGTCTTTTTTCAGTTTCGACAGGGCGTTGAGCACGCGGCCGTCGGCCAGCACGACTTCGACCCCGAGCGCCATGTCGCGGGCGACGCCGAAGGCCAGCGCCGCGGTACCTCCGGCATTGGTCGAAAGCAGGCCGCCGAGGGTGCAGCTGCCCTCGGCCGCCAGCGACAGCGGGAACAGGCGGTCGGCATCGGCGGCCGCGGCTTGCGCGTTCGCCAGCACCACGCCGGCCTCACAGGTCATGCTGTTGGACGCCGGATCAAGGTCGCGGATGCGGTCCATGCGGTTGAGCGAGATCAC
>WQYW01000128.1 GCA_009781045.1 Alphaproteobacteria bacterium | reverse complement strand
CTGGGACAATGCCAAGAAATATATCGAAGACGGTAATTTCGGCGGCAAGGGTTCCGAGGCCCACAAGTCGGCTGTGACCGGCGACACCGTCGGCGATCCGTACAAGGACACCGCCGGTCCGGCCGTGAACCCGATGATCAAGATCACCAACATTGTGGCGCTGCTGCTGCTGGCGATTCTCGCCCACTGAGCGGCTGCCCGGGCCACTCTGATCGAAAAAGCGTCAGACCGCGCCCCCGGGTCCCCGGGGGCGCGGTTCCTGTTCTCAAGGACGCCTGCTTTTTACAGATCTGCGGTTCTTGCTGTTTATGCCTTTATTTTGCACGTTTCTTTTGCTTACCGAACCAGTCGGCGCTGTTAACTGCAAGCTAACGTGCAGAAAACAAGATGCCGGCAACTGAAATCAACCTTGCGATGATGGGCAGAAAATGGCTGGCAAAAAGCGGGTCAACAAGCGGGACAAGGCGACTTCTGCCAACAGGGCGGAGAAGGTGCTGACACCGGGTGATGAGGTGACATCTGCCGCGAAGGAGGATGTGGCGTCGGGTTCTGCCGATACGGGGGACCAGGCGCAGACTTCCGCCATGCCTGCAGCTGCGGACAAGGCGGCCGCGCCGGCTGCCGCTGCTCCTGTTCCTGCCAGCCAGGGGGAGGGGGCAGCGACAGAGCCGGACAGGGAGGCGACATCTGCCGAAAAGCCAGGGAGCGCAGCTGCAGCCGCCGACAAGGTTCCGGCAATGGCCGAAAAGCCTGGCAGTGCTCCCGCTGGCGCCGATCCTGTTGCGGCCGGCAAGGGGAACAGGGGGCCGACCGAGCCTGCCGAAAAGGGAGACAAGGCTCCGGTAATGGCCGACAAGGCTCCGGCAACAGTGGACAAGGCAGCCACCGCTCCAGGTCCTGCCGACCGGGGGACCGCGACTGCGAAAGCCACTGCAGCCACCCCGCAGAACAGCAAAAATGCGATTCCGATCGATCTGGCGCTGCAGGGTGGTGGAGCCCATGGTGCTTTCACCTGGGGCGTGCTCGATCGTCTGCTTGAAGAGACGAAATTCCGCATTGAGGCGATTTCCGGTACCTCGGCCGGTGCCATGAATGCCGCTCTTCTCATCACCGGCTGGAGCCGGGGCGGGGCGGAAGGAGCACGTGCCGCGCTCGACGCCTACTGGAAGGCGGTGTCGCAGAGTGCGATCTTCAGTCCGATCCAGCGTTCCCTGGTCGATCGCATTCTCGGCCGCTGGTCGGTCGAGAATTCTCCGGGCTATGTCGCCATGAAGCTGATGCAGCGGGTGTTCTCGCCCTATGATCTCAACCCGCTCGGGTTCAATCCGCTGCGTGCTCTGTTGCAGCAGCATATCGATTTTTCCTGTCTGGCGGACTCGCCGATCAAGCTCTTCGTCACCGCCACCAGCGTGCGCACAGGTCGCGGCAGGGTGTTCCGCAATGGCGAGGTCACCGCCGATGTGATCCTGGCGTCGTCCTGTCTGCCGACCCTGGTCCACGCGGTTGAGATCGGCGGCGAGCATTTCTGGGACGGTGGTTTTGCCGGCAATCCCACCATCACGCCGCTGGTGCGTGAAAGCGATGCTCATGACACGCTTCTGGTACAGATCAATCCGCCCGAGCGCAGCGAACTGCCACGCACCGCCGACGAAATCGCTGATCGCATCACCGAAATTTCCTTCAACTCGCCCCTGATGAAAGAGCTGCGGATGATCGCGCTGCTGCGCCAGGTGGCCGACCCCGGCCAGGGCGAGGGGGCCCGCTGGGCCGGGATGCGCATCCACAGGATCATGACCGACAGGCTGGCGGAATTCGGGGTGTCCTCAAAGCTCAACGCCGAATGGGGCTTCCTCTCGCTGCTCAAGGCCGAAGGCAGACGCTGTGCCGAGGAGTTCCTTGAGCGCCATGGCAACGCCGTAGGCCATACCTCCAGCGCCGACATCGACGCCCTGCTGGCGGAGTGCTGAGGCGCAAAAAGGCAGGGACCCCAGGCAAGACCCCAGGCAAGACCCCGAGCCCCCGAAGCAGGAAGGGGCCGGGGCGCGCAGGGGTCTCAAAGCAGGAAGAATGCCAGGGCCTCGTGCCCCTTGCGGGGATCACGCAAAAAAGAGGGTCTCCGCCAGTGCCAGCGTGGCCCATGCCGCGGTGAGAGCGCGGGATCAATGTTTTAAGGGGAGAAGCGCGGTCTTACCGGGAATCGTTATCCCCGGGGCAGTTTCTCCGTGGACCGATCCGCCCTCTGACCAGGACGATCTTCCCGAGCGAGGGTTTTGGGCGTCCCTTGAGGTGAATGATGGACGTTGTCAGCCTTGTCGGCATTGGACTTGGGCTTGGCCTCCTGATCTGTCTCTCCTTTCGCGGCTGGAGCACGCTGTTGCTGGCGCCTGCCGCGGCAGCTGTCGTCGCCGGCCTCTCGCGCGAACCCATCCTGGCCCACTGGACCCAGACCTTCATGGGGGCGGCGGCGGTGTTCCTGGCCCAGTTTTTCCCCCTCTTCCTCCTTGGTGCCCTGTTCGGCAAGCTGATGGAGGACTCGGGCTCGCTCGGCGCCACGGCCTCCTTCCTGACCCGACATCTCGGGGCTCGCCACGCCATCCTTGCCGTGGTGCTGTCCGGCGCGCTCGTCACCTATGGCGGGGTCAGTCTGTTCGTCGCCTTCTTCGTGCTCGCGCCCCTGGCGCAGAATCTGTTCCGCTCGGCCGCCATTCCCCGCCGCCTGATGCCGGCCGCGATCCTGCTCGGCACCGCGACCTTCACCATGTCCGCGCTTCCCGGCACGCCTGCGATCCAGAACGCCATCCCGATGCCGTTTTTCGGCACTTCGCTGTTCGCGGCTCCAGGCCTTGGCCTCACAGCCTCAGGGATCATGCTCGGCTTTGGTCTGTGGTGGCTTGGCCGCCAGGCCAGGGCGGCGGCCGGGAGAGGCGAAAAATTCGCCGAAGGCAGGGAACTGGCCCGCGCGCATGTGGCTGCTGATGAACGGCTGCGGGAGCGCGCCACCACCGCCGGTGAATTTGACCCCGCTGAAATGGTTCATGGCAGCCCGGCTCTGACCGCGCCAGGGCCGGTCATCGCGGCCCTGCCGCTGATCGTGGTGATCGCCGTAAATATGGCGATGTCGCTTGTGATTCTGCCCCGGCTCGACACCGCCTTTTTGGCCGAGGCGCGCTGGGGCGGGGCCTCACTGGCCACCATCGGCGGCATCTGGGCGGTGGTGACTGCGCTGTTCTGTGCGATTGTGATGGTTGTGGCGCTCCATCATCGGCGCATTCCCAACCTGCGTGCCACCATGGACGCTGGCGTCAATGCCGCCGTGCTGCCCGCGGTCAGCGTCGCCAGTCTGGTCGGTTTCGGGGCGGTGGTGGCGGCAATGCCCGGCTTTGCCATGGTGCGCGAGGCGGTGCTCGGGATCGGCGGCGGGCCGGTGGTGTCGCTCGCAGTGGCGGTGAACGCGCTGTCGGCACTGACGGGCTCGGCATCCGGTGGCCTGACAATTGCGCTCGACGCCCTTGGCAGCACCTTCATGACCCGCGCCACGGCGATCAGCCTTGATCCGGCCCTGCTGCACCGGGTCGCGGTGATGGCCGCGGGCACGCTCGACACGCTGCCGCATAACGGCGCTGTGGTCACATTGCTGGCGGTCTGTGGTTCGACCCATCGCCAGAGCTATCGCGATATCGTCGTGGTCGGCATCATCGGGCCGCTGCTGGCGCTGCTTGCGGTGATTGCGATCGCAGGCAGCGTCGGGGTGTTCTGACGCCGGTGCCCGCATGGGTCAGGGACCTGCCGGTGGCGCGGAACCCGAAAATCAGGAAAATTGAAGGGGGGCTTCCGGCTGTTCCGGGCGGATTTCTTTGCCGGATCGAAAGCGGCTGTCGTTTGCCGTCGATGGCCGGCTTGCGTCATCATGCAGCCGAGGTCGGGAAGCGTTGTGTGTGAGGCCCCCGGACTGTTCCGGATTCGTTCCTTTTCCCGCCTGGCCCTGGGTCTGCCAGGGTCTGTGATGCGGGATTGACCAGAGAGGTGCCATCCAGGAGAGGCGGCGAAAAACCGGATCGGATGGCAGCCTCGACGCCTGCTCTTTTGAAGAAGCGGCAACCGGGGCCCTTTCAGGTAGAAAGGCCCCCGGTTCCGGCCCGGTTTGGGGAGCCTGCGGAAAAACCGCGCTTTTGCCCAAAGGTGACGATGACTGCCACGATCATGCCACAGATCGCCCCAATGGTGTTTTTGCGGCTGCGATTTCCAGCCCCCGACTGGCCGGTTGCCTTTGGCGCCTGTGCCCGGTACTCCAGTGCAACGTTTACGAGACAACGGACGGGACCTGCTCGGCCATGACCAATTTCAGCAAAAAACACCCCGGCGGCAACCCTGGCCAGGCCCGGGAGGGCGCATTTCGGGGCATCTGGCGGCGCTGTTCGGGTCTTCGTGCCATCACCACCGCAGCTGTGCTGGCGGTGGCGCTGGCCGGCTGCGCCGGCGAGCAGTTCCAGAAAGGCTATATTCTGCCCACGGGCGCCCTGGAGCAGATTCCGATCGGTGCCAGCCAGGATCAGGTGCTGATCGTGATGGGCACACCTTCGACGGTCGCAACCCTGGAGGGCGAGGTCTTCTACTACATCTCCCAGCGCGCCGAGCGCAAAATTGCCTTCATGGACCAGAAGGTCATCGACCAGCGCGTCATTGCGATCTATTTCGACAAGAGCCGGCACGTGCGCCGCCTCGCCAATTACGGCCTGCATGACGGCAAGATCTTCGACTTCGTCAGCCGCACCACGCCGACCTCGGGCCAGGAACTGAGCTATCTGGCTCCGTTGTTCAAGCTGATCAGTTTCGACTGATGGACGCGGTGCGCGGGGCACTTCCCCCCCGCGCGAAGCTCACATCCCCCTGTCCGGTTTTCAGGGCGCGCACGCGTGGAGCGCTCCCAAAAGAGACGGCCTGGCTTTGGCTGTGAGGACGCTGAAAGCCTGCAGGAGCTGACAGATGCGCCCCTGAGCCGACTCTGGCGCAAAGTCCGGACCTCGCAGCGGACAGGCCTCGCGCAGCGCCGCCCTGGCTGCCGGGGGCTTTGCGGGGTTTTTCAGGGCACGCACCGGCAAGGGAACGGCAAGGGAGCGCGGCAAGGGAGCGGCAAACTCGGCGGGCATCAAGGGGCGCTTGCCGCCTGTGCCCGAGCTGTTACGCGCCTGCCTGTCCGGCGGTTCCAGTTCTGCTGGTTCCAGACGGTCTGTCGCCCAAAAGCCCTGTTCCGCCAGGCTTGTGGCCGTTTCGGCCTGAGTTCCCCGGTTCCTCTGTTCCTTTGTGTCCCGGTTGCGCTCTGTTCATCTGGCTTTCGCTTGCATCGAACGAGCCGCTGAAGTACCGGGCGGGCAACGGCCCGGGTCGGGCCGTGAACTGTCCTGTGGGATCGGATTGGGAAATGAAATGCGGCCGATTCGGGCTGTGCCGCATTTTTTTACGAATCGCAATTTCTGGAAGGTTCAGGGAAGTGCCGATGTCATGGCTGTTTGATCGCCTGCAAGGACGCCAGCGCCCGCCCACGGGTTCCATTGCGGCGATCTATGCTGTCATCGTGACCCAGGCCCGGCAGGCGGTGTTCTACCGCGATCTTCGGGTGCCCGACAGTGTCGAGGGGCGCTTTGATCTGCTGCTCCTGCATCTGTGGCTGGTGCTGCGGCGCCTGCGGGCGCTGTCCCAGAAAGAGCTGTCACAGGCGCTGTTCGACCGCTTCTGCGAGGACATGGACGACAATCTGCGTGAAATGGGCATCGGCGATGTGGCCCTGAAAAAGCGCATGCGCAAAGTGGGCGAGGCCTTCTATGGCCGGGCTCACGCCTATGATCAGGCCATGGACCATCCGGCAGTGGAACAGGGTGACGATGCGCTCGCTGCGGTGGTTTGCAGGAATGTTTTTAACGGCTCTGAAATCGGCCAGGCGCAACGTCTGGCGGCCTATGTCAGAGCCGCCGGGCGGGAGCTGAACAACTTCAGTGAGGCGGCGTTCCGGGATGCGTCCGTCCGCTTTCCAATGCCGGAGGATTAAGGTGCCATGAGTCGCGGCAGAACAGGTTCCGACAGCACTCCCCGTTCTCATCCCGGTCACGACGCTCCGGATCCCTGGCGGGTGGCGGTGGGGGTGGCCCAGATTCCACAGCAGGGCCTGGAGCGCCGCATTGAGGCTTCCCCGCGCGAGCGTGAGGCGCTGGCGGAGCTGGCCGGGGTGCGGGAAATCATCTCGGCCGAAGCCTTCTTCAGGCTCACGCCGAAGAGCGGGGGGCGGGTCCATGTCAGCTTCACGCTTCGCGCCCGAATCGGTCAGACCTGCGTGGTCAGCCTGGAGAGAATCGAAAACGACATGTTTGAAGAAGCAAATCTGATGTTTGCCCCCGCCGAGGAGGTTCGTCGTCTCACCGACCTCATCGATGAGGGACTCGACAGCGATACGGCCCCGCTGGAGGAGCCCCCCGAGGAGATCCGCAACGGCATCATCGACCTCGGGCGTGTCGCCACCGACGCGCTCTGTCTCGCCATTGATCCCTATGCCCGCAAAGAGGGGGTGGTATTCTCTCCCGAAGTGCCCCGCAAGGGGGGCGCGGAACACCCCTTCGCGGCGCTGAAGGCATTGCAGGACAAGAAGAAATGATGAATATTGGGGGGCATGCAGATTATTTCGGCTCACGCGCTGTGGTTAAGCTTGATTTTTTACTCACGGCGCGTTTCGACATGATCCATTCGGGGGTCAAAGGTTGTTTCACGGCGCTGAAACGCTATTGTCCCGTCCCGGTCGAGGTGCAACCGTGTGGTACCTCACCGTCTGCTGCAGGGTGGAATCCTCTTCACAGCTCTGTCCCCACCCACACGAGATCAGGTTTTTGAGAGTTCATGTCGCGGAAGGTTCGAATTGCGCTTGACGCCATGGGTGGAGATGTCGGTGTCGCGGTGGTTATCCCCGGTGCCGCGATGTCGCTTGAACACCACCCGGATTGCGAATTTCTGCTGGTTGGCGACCGTGCCAGGATTGAGCCTGAGCTGGAGAAACACCCGGCGCTGAAGGCGGTGTCGACCATCCTCCATACCGATGTCGCCGTCAGCATGGCCGACAAGCCGAGCAAGGCGTTGCGGCGCGGCCGCAGGAACTCCTCCATGTGGCTGGCGATCGACGCGGTCAAGAAGGGCAATGCCGATGTCACGGTGTCGGCCGGCAATACCGGTGCGCTGATGGCGATGGCGCGATTCAATCTGCACACTCTGCCCGGGGTTGACCGCCCCGCCATCGCCGGCGCCTGGCCGACCGTGGGGCGCGACGCCGTGGTGCTTGATCTTGGTGCCAGTATCGGTGGTGATGCCAGCCATCTGGTGAGGCTCGCCATGATGGGCGCCGCGATGGCGCGGGTGCTCCACGGCATTGAGCGCCCCACCGTCGGTCTGCTCAATATCGGGGTCGAGGAGATCAAGGGGCATAACGAGATTCGCGAGGCCTCGGAAATGCTGCGGGGCATGGATCTGCCGCTCGAATATGTCGGCTTCGTCGAGGGCAACGGCATCCCCTGGGGGGCGGCCGATGTCATCGTGGCTGAAGGGTTCAGTGGCAACGTCGCTCTCAAGGCGGCGGAAGGAACCGCGCGCCAGCTCATCGCCTTCCTGCGCGAGGCGCTGATGGACAACTGGAAGTCGAAACTCGGCGGCTATCTGGCGCGGGATGCATTCCGCAAGTTGCGCGACAAGCTCGATCCCAACCAGCGCAACGGCGGAGTCTTCCTGGGGTTGAACGGACTGGTAGTGAAAAGTCATGGCGGTGCCAGCGCCGAAGGCTTTGCCTCTGCGGTCGATGTTGGCTATGACATGGTCCATTTCGACCTCTTGACCAAAATCAATCAGATGCTCAACCGCGACCATGACGCGCCGCCACCGGGATCGGCCGCGCAGGAGGCTGTTTCGTGAGTCACATTCGTTCTGTCGTGGTGGGCTGCGGCGCGTATCTGCCGGAGCAGGTTCTGACCAACGCCCAGCTGGCGGAAATGGTGGACACCTCCGACGACTGGATCGTCCAGCGCACTGGCATCCGCGAACGCCATATCGCCAGTGAAGGCGAATACACCTCCCATCTGGCGGTCAAGGCGGCGGAGGCGGCGCTCAAAGACGCTCAGATGGCGGCACAGGACATCGATCTGATCGTGCTCGCCACCTCGACCCCCGACAACACCTTCCCCGCCACCGCAGTGGCGGTCCAGCACGCGCTTGGGATCACCCAGGGTGCCGCCTTCGACCTTCAGGCGGTGTGCTCAGGCTTCATCTTTGCACTCGCCACCGCCGATAATTTCCTGCGCAGTGGCGCCGCCAGACGGGCGCTGGTGATCGGCGCCGAGACCTTCTCCCGCATCCTGGACTGGAACGACCGCGGCACCTGCGTGCTGTTCGGCGACGGTGCCGGCGCCCTGGTGCTGGAGGCCCAGCCCCATGAAGGCGGCAGGATCGAGGGCCGCGGCATCCTGACCTCCCATCTGCGCTCGGACGGAAGGCACAAATCCAAGCTCTATGTCGATGGCGGGCCGTCCTCGACCAGGACCGTGGGCTATCTGCGCATGGAAGGCCGCGAGGTGTTCAAGCATGCGGTCGGCATGATCACCGACGTGATCGTCGATGCCTTCAATGCCACCGGCCTCTGTGCCGACAGCATCGACTGGTTCGTGCCGCACCAGGCCAACAAGCGAATCATCGACGCCTCGGCGCAGAAACTGCGAATCGACCCCGGCAAAGTGGTGATGACCGTGGAACGCCACGGCAATACCTCGGCGGCATCGATTCCGCTGGCGCTGGCGGTGGCGGTCGAAGACGGCCGAATCAAGCGCGGCGACGTGGTCCTGCTCGAAGCCATGGGTGGCGGTTTCACCTGGGGCTCGGTCATGGTGCGCTGGTAAGGCGGTCCAGAGGGCCAGCCAGGCCCCAGCAGGGGCGAACCAGTCCCCAATCAGGCCCATCCGCAGGGGCTGTCCGGAAAATGGCACTCCCGCAGGCCTTCGTCCTGACCGCACGAGTTGTGCTGACGGGCCCGTCAGGGGCTCAAAGATGCTTCCAGCAGCTTGACAAAGGGCGGCGAAGGGGTTGAAGAGGCGGCCGTGTGTTTTGCGCGATGGAGTTGACCCGCGCGCCGTAACCCCTTATTTTCAGTGACGATTGTTGGTAAACGCAGGTAGGGCTGATGTCCGAGGCCGGAAAAACCGTAACACGTGTGGATCTCTGTGAAGCTGTCTACCAGAAGGTCGGGCTGTCGCGCACCGAGTCGTCGACCTTTGTGGAACTCGTGCTCAAGGAGATCTCCGATTGTCTGGAGAAGGGCGAGACGGTGAAACTGTCGTCGTTCGGCTCTTTCATGGTGCGTCACAAGGGCCAGCGTATCGGCCGTAATCCCAAGACCGGCACCGAGGTTCCGATCTCGCCGCGCCGGGTCATGGTGTTCAAGCCCTCGGCGATCCTCAAGCAGAGGATCAACGCGCAGCATCGCGCCAATGGCCAAGAGGGGGCCGCCGCTCAACCCGAGGCCTGAAGGCCTCTCAAGGAGCCAGGCTTTGGAAAAGGCGCCCGAAGCATTCCGCACCATCAGCGAGGTCGCCAGCGACCTCGAGGTCCCGCAGCATGTGCTGCGTTTCTGGGAAACCCGCTTTGCCCAGATCAAGCCGATGAAGCGCAGCGGCGGTCGCCGCTATTACCGTCCCGACGACATTGATCTGCTCAAAGGCATCCGCCGGCTGCTCTACAGCGAGGGCTACACCATTCGCGGGGTGCAGCGGATCCTCAAAGAGCACGGCATCAAATCGGTCCAGGGGCTGGCCGATGCCTCGGCCGCGGTCTCCTTCGGCGCGATTGAGGATGCCATCGGCCAGAGCCTGGTCGACCGCGAGTCCCCGGAGATCTATGAGGAGGATGGCGAGGAAGAAGCGGAGGGCGAGGAGGAGGGAGAGGACGAGGATCAGGGCGTCGACTTCCGTTTCTCCTCGGACGACAAGGATGAGGTTTTCGCCGCCTTCCGCAGCAGCGTTCCCGAGCGCGTGGCCGGCCCGCCCGCGCTGGATCGCAAGAAACTGGAAGCGGCGCTTGCCGACCTTGTGGCCTGTCGCAAGCTGCTTGACGAGGCGCTGGTCGAGCACTGATTGCGCGCGCGAAGGTCGCCTCAATTTTTGATCTCTGAGAAATGGGAGACATCTGCTTGCAGTGGAGCGTGGGTGCGGTGTTCCCGGGGCGCGCGCGCGCGGGCTCGCAAGGTCGCCTGCCTGGCTGTCCGGGAGATCCGATCATCGACATCAGGGAATCCCGAGGACCGGGATAGCTGTGCCGCCACATCCTGCCTCTGGAGAAAAGGGCCACGCCCATTCAGGGGGTGCTGTCGATTCGCGCATCCCAAAATCGCCAGAGATGGCGTTTCCCGGCATTGAAAAATAGAGACATCTGCAGTGGAGCACGGGTGCGTGCGGGCTCGCAAGGTCGCCGGACGGGCTGTCCGGGAGATCCGATACGGAGAAACCTGCGGAACCCGAGGACCGGGACAGATGTGCCGTCGCACATCGCAGCCTCTGGAGAAAAGGGCCGCGCACAGGTGTGCTGCGTCTGAAACCCTGAGAATCGGTGTGTCTCAGTTTGAAATTTCTTCCGCCGTCTTTTTGTAAGGACCGCGCTTCCCGGGTTTTGGCTGCGCAGCGTCCACCATCTCAGTCACATCGGTCATCGACCACAGCGTTTCGCTCAGACCGGCAGCCATCGCAGGCGAGAGACCTTTCAGGCTCTTGTGTTGCTTCACGTAGTTGTACCAGACCGTGTACAGCGCAACCATGTGCATGTGGTTTTCGAATTTCTTCGAGGTCCCGTTGGTGAGCCGGGGCAACCGGCGCACATGCATCCGCATGGTGAGATTCGGGCGCTCCACATGGCTCGTAATGCCAGCACATTCGGCGGGGCTGGTACGACCTTTCGTGCCTTCCGGGGCGTTGCCGTAGAGTTTCGCGAGTTGGGCATCGTCAACGTTCGCATCAAATGTCCCCTCAACGGCTTCCAGATACGCTTTATGTCCGTCGCTGGTGAGATGCGTGCGGTTCCCGAGCCGGTCCCGCAGATCATCCATGAAGGCAATGGCGTAGTCGCTGTCCCGCCCTCCGACCAGCCACGTGATCAGCAGTTTCGTGTCGGCCTCAATCGCGGTCCAGGTCCAGGTATCGCCGGCCTCCGTGGGCACGGCCTTCGCGGTCATCACGTTCTTTTGCTTCGCACAGGTGAACGACCAGATTTCGTCAACCTGCACCCGGCGGGCTTTCACGCCCCGGACCTTCTCATCATGGAAGGCAGCGCAAGCTTTTCCGGCGTCAGCCAGAAGTTTGGAAACCGTATTGACGGACACGTCGCATACCCGCGAAATGGACCGCAGGGACGATCCTTCGCAGAGCATGGAGAGGATTTGGGTGCGGGTCTGCAACGGGAGCTTGTTCACAGCCCCGCATAATGAACTTTATGCTTGAGTGTCAAGCATAAAATTCATTTCCATATTGCATTATTATTCCCTACCGTGTTTGCATTGGCATAGGGGGTGCGCAAACGGGGGCGCGGCTCATCATCGGTCGTGGTACCGATTGTTTTTTCAATGGAATCAAGAGTTTCTGCAAGTTTTGGATCGGCCGACAGCTTGCGGTTGAACTCTGCCCACAGAGCGTCAATGTCTTCCTTGCCAGGCATCAGACCCTCCTGATTCCATTCGGGGTATGCAACACAATATGATTTGACGTGTTCGCCCCAAGCTTACGGCAGTAATCGATAAACAGGTCGTAGTAGCCCCTTATCAGTTTATTTAAGGAGGCATCCTGACCAAAATCAACGATCTTTAGTTTTATTTCGTCGCTTTGAAGCTCCCGCAACCCTATCCCTCTTCCATGGGAATGCCAGCGCTCGGGCTTGCCCAATGTTTCCGCTATTTTCCTGGCGCGGGCACGGCGCTCAGTCTCCGTGATCGGGGTCTTATTGCTCTCTGTCTCGTTCCAGTCCTTGAACTTGTGTTTTGATAGCCAGCTTTCAAGTAACTCCTCCGAATGCTTCTGCGCCTGGTCGAGATCGAACAATTCGGCTGGATCAAATTTCTTCAGCAGATAGGCAAGCTCCGCGCGAACCTGTTCGGGTGACGAAGCGTCGTTGATTGTATCCACAAGATCCTGATATTTCGACAGGTAACCCAATCCGGACACAAATCTGTCGTTCTCATTCTCCAGTTGAGGGTCAATCGGCCCAAGAACCGCATAGTAGTCCATGTAAATTTCGTCGCCGGAGAGCACCAGGACGGTTCCGGCTGAGTAGGCGTAATTCGGAACGATGAAGTTCACAAAGGTGTAGTGATTCCGGAATACGTTATAGATACGTTCGACAACCTCGATATAGCCCCCCGTTGTTTCCACCAACACTGACAGCGTTTCCTTCCGTGGGGATGGAAAATTTTCCACTTCCGAGCGAATTACGTCATCCAATCCGAAACGAATTGGCGCCTTCAATATCATTACGTCAGACTTGAGATGGTCGCCGAGTTTCGTGTTCCATTGTCCTAATTGTGCAAAAATCAGGTCGTCAGTTTTTAAGGTCTTCACTTTCCCGTTTTCCCCATCGTGCGATTGCGCCTTTACGTGCGATCTCGCGCCGTTGTTCCGGAGTCAACGATTGGGCGCGGCGCTGTCCGCCCTTCAGCCCGCCCTTGCGGGCGTACTCCTTACCGTCGTCTGAGGTTTTTTCTTCGATCTCCCCCGTCGCGATCCCCATGACGTGGATGGCGTTGCCGATCACGTCGGCTGGTCGCTTTTCGCCTTTTGGGCTTTTGGGCATGGAGAATTGTTCCAGTCTCGAATCGCGCCTGTTCGAGACCATAGATAGCGCGAAACAAGGCCAGCGCTATCTCCCGGTCAACCCAGGTAAATTTCAAACTGAGACACCACCTGAAAATCCGCGTCCTTGCGCGCGGCACGGATCGTGGCTATGAAACCGCTATCGGAGCGTGGCGCAGCCCGGTTAGCGCACTAGTCTGGGAGACTAGGGGTCGAAGGTTCAAATCCTTTCGCTCCGACCAAATTCAGATGATATTTCAGTGATTTAGAAAGCGGACCTTCGGGTCCGCTTTTCGGTTTTTGGTCTGGGTCATCACCGGCGCATCACCGTGCAGAGGTAGGGGCAGACTCGACGAAGCATGCCGCCGTGATTCACAGGGGTGACTGGCACGGGCAGGGCGTTGGTTCGACCCGTCGACCCGCTGGCCGATGGCGCGGTCTGCCTTGACGCGCCCTGATCGTTGGGCGTCGGTGTTGATCGGGCTGGCACGATTGGACGACGGTGACCAGGGCCAGCTCGCGGCCGAGGCGCCGGGGCCAGTCCGCCAAGTCTGCCGATCGACCGAGCGGCTGCCAAGTCAACGACGCAGCCCGTCCAGTCAGCAACCCAGGTCGCCAAGTCGGTTCCTTGATGCCAGCCGCGGACTGGGCAACCGCCCGGCAAGGCCCAGCAAGCGGCCACAAGCGGGCCGCAGAAAGCGCTGGTGCGGTCACCCAGGCGGCGTTTGTCGGCCCCGCCAATGCTGGCGCCACGCCCATCCTGGCGCGCCCCATTGAGCCCGGACGACAGCATCCGCGGCGGTGCAGGCCTCGACATCGGTCTGGGGAAACGCCAGAGCGCCCAACGCCTTGACCGTGGTGCCTGAGAAGGTGCCGTCTCCAACCGTGCCATCGGCCTCACCCACCTTCCAGTACCATGGAACAGACACCTTATTAACCAGTTCACAAGTTCTTGACTTGCGGCTCGACCCATAATATTTATAGGTGCATGAGTGAGCCCGAAAAACCAGCCGGGAAGGCTGGTGTCGCCGATGGCCGGGCGGCGACACGACAGCGTTCCGCACAGGTTATCCCGTTGCGTCACCGGGAAATCCCCGATGAGCAGCCGGAGAAGCTGAGTGAAGCAGAGGCGATAGAGATCGTCCGTCGGCTTGCGATGGATTCGGACAACATCGTTATCGTTCGATACGGAAAATGGAGAACAAGACAGCGCAAGATTACAAGGCCGCAAGTCGAAAAATGCGTGAGGCTTGGCACAATTCAGGAGGGCCCGTTCATTAATCAGCACGGGCATTGGCAAATGAACCTTTTTCGACATGCAGCTGGGGAGCAATTAACGTGCGTTGTAGCCATCGATTGGGTTACGCGCATTCTTGTAATCAATGCGTTCTAGACAGGAGGCAGCAATGTATCACTACAAGGAGAGCGGCCTCGATAACGTCTTCCTGGAAAACGGATACCAGGTACACAAAACACCTTATGGTGAGGGCGTGTCCATCACCGAGAGTGTCGCGCTACATCAGGCAATCGGTCAATGGCTCATATTTCTTCCAAAGCCGTTAAACGGAGCCGAACTTCGATTTCTTCGCGTGGAAATGGACACCACACAAAGGCATCTGGCGGGGATAATCGGAGCAACAGAACAAACCCTTCGGCTGTGGGAGAAACATCGCAAGAAGTCCATTCCAGGTCCGGCAGATCGTCTGGTCCGAACCCTCTACTCAGAGTTCATCGGTGGAGACGGTTCAATCCGTCGGCGATTAGAAAAGCTTGCTGATCTGGATCAGCTGGAACACGCTGATGCTTGTTTCCAACAAGAAGAGAATAGGAGATGGAAGTGTTGCACCTCCACGGCCTTAGATATGGCAGAACAACAGCAAGCATAGTTAATGAGCCCGCATGAAGAAAATTCCAGCCACAATCCTTCCCTCGCTACAGCGAAGCTTTCGCCACTATGAACGATTTGATGGAGGATTGAGTTGGTGTCGGAACATCTTCAACAGCGTCTCGACAAGTTGTTGAGTGCCGAGCAATCTTTGTTTGCTGCGGTCGCAGACACAGTCAATATTGAGATCGCAAAAGATGTAAATCCTGGTGCTCTTTATGCCGCGTTTACAGCAGAATCGTTCGCTATATTTGAACGATTCTACAAAGATGCCTTGCAGCTTGTTTATGCAGCCACCAACGAGCTGCAAGCGAACCGTCGATTTGGCGGATGTTCATGTACAGAAGATGATCGCTGCCATTTGCACATTTGCGTCCGAACGAAGTAAAACGTCACCTGTGTGGTCAACCAAGCTGCCGACTCTTGAATCGAACTTGAACCGAACCCGCGAGCGATTGGCGATTGCGTTCCTGGAGAATCGCGGCACGCGGTTTGAGTCCCGTTCTGATTTGGGCATCACAACAACCATGAACACCGAAGTTCGAGCTACGACCGGCACAGCCGTAGGAGTTGGGGTGCCGAGGCAGTCGGCGCCGCCGTGGTCAGGACAACGGGCGCAGCCGTAGGAGTTGGGGGTGCCGAGGCAAAAATGAGCATCTCCGGCGACGTCGAGCGACCGACTGCTACTCGAATTGCTGTGAGTGTTCGCGCAAACAAGCCATCCATCCAACTAGCCGGGTTGGCGTTAATCGCCAACATCGAAGCTAGACTGCAAGAAATTGAGGAAAGCGGTTCAAATAGCGGAGCATTCGATGAGAGGGACGATCTTCATAACCTGAGAGATCGGATTCTACAGTTCCTCAAGACGCTCTCTGAGGATGCGGATGACAAGCCGATTGAGGAAGCAGCGCTGTCCATCAAGGATGGACTAAAGCGATGGTGGAGTAAAAGTTACGATCAAGTCCTTAATGGACTTGCTATACGATCTGGCAAGGTTGGTTTGTATCTTTCCGGCTGGGCGATGTTGTCACTTGGCGGTGTTGTGCCAGATAACGCTGCTTTTCTTATAGCCATTGTTATGGAGGGGAGAACCCTCGTCGATGCGTTCAAGGCCGCAAAACAACTCATAACTTCTTAACTGAAACCGGTTGCCGCCGGAATATCGGGGCCAGTCGAGCGCAAGCCCCTGTGCGACCAACCACGCGCCCATGTCGGCGCCGGCAACGGCGCAGGTCGCGACCGTGCGCCCGTAGCGATCGGTCCCGGTTGTCGCGTAGCCTGGAAAGAAGCGCATTTTCGCGGCGTGCAACGGAAGCCAGTCAGGCCTTGCGCGATCGAACGACTTCAGCGCTGCCTGCGTTGTGTTGGCGCCATTTGTTGTTTTGGCGCGCTTGGTTTTTTTGCCTGTTGTTGTCATGATCGCGTCCTCGCCATGGGGAGAACCTTATCGTCAGGGGAGGGCGGCGCTTCGCCCATTGCCGCGGCGATTTCGCTACCGATGCGCTCCGATGCGCGGCG
>WQYW01000127.1 GCA_009781045.1 Alphaproteobacteria bacterium | reverse complement strand
TATCGAGAAACAGTCCATGCGGGGGATCAAGCCCGACCAGCGGCGTGAAGCGATCGCACCAGTCCGCAATATTCTCCAGTGTCCTGGCATCCGCCGCAGGATCGGCGTCATAAACCGTCAGCTCCGGGCAGATAGCACGCGCATTCGCCAGCGGCTGGCCGATATGCAGTCCCATGCGTGCCGCCGCCTCATCCGGCATCACGATCACCCGCGCATTCTTCTCCCTGCCGACAACAATGCAGGGCAGCGCCCGGCCCTCAGCCCGCCTGGTGTCTTGCAGGCGATGGATGCGGTCGATGGGCAGACGTGGCAGCCACAGGCTGAGGATGCGCCGACGGCGCGCAGAAAACACACTCATCGCAGTTCCATTCCATGGTCCAGCGCCCGACCGCGCCACGACGATTGCGGAGAAGCTCGGCATCAAACCGGGGCACGCCCCAGGATGCGTTCCACGCCGCAGGTGGCGAATGCGCCGCGTGCAGCATCCAGCGCGTCTCCGCGCTCGACGGCACCGGCCGCGCCGCGATCCGGAGCAGCAGCCCGGTGACGCCGGAGCCTTGCGCCGCCAGTGTCAGCTTGCGGCTTGCCACCAGATCGAAATGCCGGCTGTCACCGCGCAATTCAAGCACCACGGCTCCAGTGGCCTCACAGGCCAGCGCGTCGGCGCAGAGCGCAAGGGCGAGTTCGATATCGGCGACCTGCGCCACCACCATACGGGCCGGATCAATGCCGAACTCCGCCAGTCCGCTCATCGACAGCGTCCCAGACTCGATTTCCGAAAAATCCTGGCGCAGCCACAACAGCGGCTTTTCAGAAGCCACTCTCCGTGCGAGCCCGGCAACGAATCCGGTCGCCGCCGCGCACTGCCGTCCCGCGCAGAACACCTCATGGATCGCGCCCCGTGCCAGCCCGCCCCCGAGCACCTGGTCAACATGAGAATGACCCAGCGCCACACGATCATGGGCATGAGTGGCCGATGCCATCTCAATGCCATCGATCTGGTGGCGCAAAGACGCAAACGCGCTCACGCGTGCACTCATGCCCGCCATTCCTGTTTGTGAGGATGCCGTCGAGACCTTTAAAACAAGGCCGGAGCAGCCGCCGTACTGTTCATGATATGTTCCAAAGTAAGACTGTCTCTCCCCCTTGTCAACCGGATTTCTTCTCTTTCTGAATCCTCTGTAAATTCAAAGTACTAGCTCGGGAAAACGGTCGGCTGGAGAAAATTTCCGCACAGCTCCTGGTGACCCGCAGCCCTGGAATCACGCACCCGCTCTGCTTCTCAGCGCCGCCTGCGCCCCACGCTTCGATCTCAGCTCTCTCGATCCGACTTGAGACGGCAATCTTCTGGAACCTCCACCACCGCGGCCAACGACCCGCTACAGCTGCGCGGCTCCGTGTGGATGCATGCCTCTCCTCTGCCGCATGCGCGGATTTCCAGTGCCCTGCTGCCGCGTTCTGCCGGGCTTTGCGAAGGAGACGGACAAAGTGGAACCGGCGATGGAACCGACGACAACGTGCAATCCTCACCCCACCAACGGTCCGGCGCTGAACTGTGAGAAATTGCGAGACGCGAAACCTCCCGTTCCAGATGTTCCGTATTCCCTTTGCGTTCGAATCGGCATAAGCGCAGGGACATGACTGAAACACTGGTTCGACCGCGATTTGAAATTCTCTGTCCAATTCCCGAAGCGATTGCCCGGATCCCTGGCTTCCGCGAAGGCCTCTGGATCGTGCGCCTCGCTGGCTTCGCCTTCGGCCCCGACTTCGAAGAAGTTCGTCCCTACGGTTCCATCGGCGATATGAAGTGTGACGGCCGCCGGATCAGTTCCGGCACCGTCTTCCAGTGCTACGCCCCCGACACCATGAGAGAAGCAGCCCTCATCGCCAAAATCGACAGAGATTTCCAGGGTGCCCGTGCGCATTGGGGAGCTCACATGCAGGAGTGGGTGCTTGTCCATAATGACGACCGCGGGCTTCCTCCCAATGCCGTCCAGCATCTTGACGGTCTTCGTCGCGCCCATACGCCACTTCAGATCGCGACATGGTCCGAGCCCGAATTGCTTCATCTCGCAATGAAACTCGACCTGCCTTCACTTCAGGCCATCTTTGGGTATGTCCCCTCCATCCCTATCATGCAAGGTTTGGAGTTCTCTGATATCGCTCCTGTGATCGACGCCCTTCAGCAGCATGAACCTGATCCCGCCGATCCGCCCTTGACGCCCCCCTCTCTTCAGAAGTTGGAGAAGAACGCTCTCTCGAAGGAGGCTGAAACGCTGCTGCGCTTTGGACGTCAGAAGGCTGCCCTTGTAGGCAAGTTTTTCCACAAGAGTCCCAGCGCCGATCTTGGCGAGCGTATCGCCGAAGCCTTCCGGCTCCGCTATGCTGAACTGAAAGCTCTCGATCTTCCACCGGATACAATTTTCAGGCACCTTCAGGACTTCGCCGGCTTTCGTGGCGAGCCGAGACGTCAAGGCGCGGCGTTGGCAGTCCTCACCTATTTTTTCGACAGTTGCGATATCTTTGAAGACCCCGGCAATCCCGAGGGGCCGTCATGATTCTCCCCACCAAACATCTCCGTCCCGATCGTGCGCTCATCGGCGTCGGCGCCGAGGTTCTTGTTATCCTGCGACAGCCAATGACCGTGTCGCGGCTGTGGGACGAAATACGCCGTCGGCGTTCGCTACGCGATCCGAACGCGCCGATCGCCTATCCCTGGTTCATTCTGACGCTCGACTTTCTCTTCACGATCAGCGCAATCGATTTCGATCGCGGTCTGCTGCGGAGGGCTCAGCCATGATCCACGGTTTTGCCAGCAATCTCGCTTCCTTCAAGACACTGAGCTTTCGTTCAGGTTTGAACATCCTCCTGGTAGACACGAGCGAGGGCGCAAGCGACCGTCAGTCGCGGAATGGAGCGGGGAAAACCAGCTTCATCGAACTCGTACATTTTCTCTTTGGCGCCGATAGCCGGAAGAACACCATCTTCCATTCCGATGCTCTGATGGCATCCACCTTCGATGTCACCGTCGATATTGCAGGATCCGATATCTCTGCCGCGCGCTGCGCCACAAAGCCCAGCCGGATTGCAATCAACGGCACGTCCGACACATGGTCGATCCCACCACTACCAGACGCAACCGGCACGCCGGTATTATCGAACGAGAACTGGAAGGCCAATCTCGGCCGGCTGTGGTTCGGCCTGCCGTCCTCCAATGACACTGAGGCCGACCGCTTTCAGCCTTCGTTCCGCTCTCTCTTCTCCTATTTCGTCCGCCGTCAGAACAGTGGAGGATTCCTGCTGCCGATGCAGCATTCGGCACAGCAGCTGGCTTGGGATCAGCAGGTCTCGCTCTGCTATCTGCTCGGCCTTGACTGGACCATTCCAGGTCGCTTCCAGGAGCTCCGCGCACAGGAAAAGGTGGCGCAGGAACTTCGCAAGGCCACCCGAAGTGGCGATCTTGGCCGTTTTTTCGCGAAAGCAGCCGATCTCAGAACCCGATTGGCAGTCGCCGATGCCCGAGCCAACCGCCTGCGCAAGAACCTCGACGCCTTCGAGGTCGTCCCTGAATACGTGACGTTGGAGCACGAGGCGACCGAGATCACGCAGGAAATCGCCGTTATGAACGAGGGAAACGTCATCGACGGAAATCTCCTGCAACAGCTTAATGCCTCTCTGGCCGATGAGGATGTGCCCGATTTTTTCGAAATAACAAAACTCTATGACGAGATCTACATTATCCTGCCAGAAACAGTACACCGCCGGTTCGACGAGGTTGGACGTTTCCACCGCAGCATTATCGAAAACCGCCGCGCACACCTCGCCGCTGAAATCGCCTCCACAGAGACCCGCATCCACGAACGTCATCACCGCATCACTGAGCGCGACCAGCGCCGTAAACAGGTCATGGAATTGCTGCGCTCCGGTGGTGCACTCGAACATTACACCTTGTTACGCGAGGAGGTCGGCCGAGCCGAAGCTGAAGTCGATGGGCTTCGCCAACGGCTCGACACCGCCGAGCGTATCGAGCGCACAAAAGCCGAACTCGACATCGAGCGAGCAAGTCTGACCAAGCTGCTGCAGCAGGACATTCACGAACGCTCAGCAATCATCCGCGAAGCGGTGCTCGTCTTCGAGTCGCTCTCGGAATCCCTCTACGAGAAAGCCGGCAGCCTGACCATCTCCGAAACGAGTAGCGGCCCCCAATTCGATGTCCAGATCGACGGTCAGCGAAGCAAGGGCATCACCAACATGCAGATTTTCTGCTTCGATCTCATGTTGACGGAAATCAGCATGAAGAACGGCCGTGGACCTGGATTTCTCATCCACGACAGCCACCTGTTCGACGGTGTCGACGAACGACAGATCGCCAAAGCGTTGCAACTCGGTGCCGAACGGGCGGAGGCGGCCGGATTCCAATACATCGTTACCCTGAATTCCGACGTGCTGCCGCGGCAGTGGTTCAAGGCCGGCTTCGACATTTTCAGGTACGTCGTGAATCCAAGACTGACAGACGCAACGGATACCGGGGGCCTGTTCGGCCTGCGTTTTGAGTGAATTCATCACTTCATGTTCCCTACCCTGTCTGCACGTGACCGCGCGCACCAATCGCGATGGGACACGCTCCGGTCCCAGCTGCGCCAGGTCCTCAACAGATCGCGCGCTGGCGTGGCGGAGACCGCCTTCGAACAGTAAACCGTCGAAGCTGACGTTCACCAGCACACATCCGGGGTAAAATACGAGGCAATTTTGCATCAGCGGCCCGAATGACGCGCACTCGATTGCCACAGTGTGAACGCCGAAATCGTTTGACGGCACCTCGTCGTAGTCGCCGTCGATCGCGTGATAGAGCACCGCAGCCCCAGCGCCGACGTAGCCGACGACCCTGATGCCGCGGACATGCCCAGGCTCGGCGTCGGGCGCATCCGCAATATCCTCTGGACCTGTAACCTGTACCTGTCAGCAGCACTCCACCGGTGACGCGAGCGGGATGGCAGATGGCAAGCCTACGCACGGTCTCAATTGAGATTTCCGTCTGGGTGCCGTCAGGAAGTTCGCGCCTGATGGAGCGCAGTGTGTCAGGGCTGCCAGTTCCGCGCGGTCAGACGAGTGCAGTCCGCGCGCCTTACGCGCCACAATGCGCTTGTCGATCCGGTTTAAGTATCAAACAGTTGTCCCCAGCCGACAGGGCGCGGGTTGAAAAGTTGCAAAATGACGGAGGAGGAAAATTGGATTTGGCCGTCATGAGGCAGACCGGTCACGATGAACTTGGCCAACGTGCCATGGATTGACGCTGTGCTCGTCATTGGGTTCCTGGCCCTGGGCCAGAATGACGATTTCGCAGATTCGGTGAAGAGCGCCTATGACCGAGGCGAATTTCCGCTGGCACACGAACCGAGGCCGAAGTGGTTCCGTGACACTTGTGCTCGAGCGGAGCGAGGCGACGTTAAGGCTCAGTTCGATCTCGGCGTGATGTACTACGCCGGCCAAGGCGGTGAGCTGAATCCTGCGAAGGCGGTCGCTTGATATCAGAAGGCATCCGAGCAGAGCCTGGAACGCGCGCAGTACAATCTTGCCGGGATGTACCATGAAGGTCGGGGCGTTGCGCAGGACTATGCACAAGCTTTCGCCTGGTGCCGCAAGGCCGCTAATCAGAGCTATGACTGCGCCGCATTCAGCCTCGGAGAGATGTACGCGCACGGCGAGGGTGTTCCACGGGATATTACGGAAGCTGCTGCATGGTACCGTAAGGCGGCGAAACTGGCGAACGCTGACGCCAGGAAGGCGTTGCGCAAATTGAAAGACACAAAATCCGGGACGACTGGCACGACAAAGAAGGCTCTCAGGAAGACTTCGGCGAGCAATCGGTGAGAAAGATCAAGCCCGCGACAACCGTGAGGACAATTTGAACTTTGAGTTCTGACACGGCGGGAAGGAGCTCACGCAAAGTCCCCTGACCGGAATCAGCAGGCAACAGAGCCATGTCGCGCCCCGCTCGCAACCGCGATACCCGGGGCGGAGAAAAGTGGACGGTCGCAGAGCCGCTCCAACCGATCACGCCTTGACCGATCACGCCTTGACGGCGAGCGAAGCAAAGGTCCTGCCCTCGACCGCCAGCTTCCTGAGGAGCGGTGCCGGCTCAAGGCCCGGATCCCCGGTCTGGCTGGCATAGACAGAAAGCCGGCTCGCGATCTGGTCCAGACCGACGCTGTCGGCCCAGAACATCGGGCCGCCGCGCCAGATCGGCCAAGCGTAGCCGTTGAGCCAGACCACGTCGATATCGGAGGGGCGCGCCGCGATGCCTTCTTCCAGGATCCGGGCGCCCTCATTGACCATCGGATACATCATGCGCTCCAGGATCTCCTGGTCGCAGATGACACGGCGCTCGCGCCCCAGACGGTGCAGAGTGTCATTGATCAGGCTCTCCACTTCCGGATCCGGAAGAGGCGTGCGCGATCCGGCCTCATAGCGGTAGTAGCCCCTGGCGGTCTTCTGGCCGAAGCGGCCGGCTTCACACAGGGCGTCAGCGATTTCCCAACGGATGCCGCGGTCTTTGCGCGAGCGCCAGCCGATGTCGAGCCCGGCCAGATCGCTCATCGCGAACGGCCCCATCGGCATACCGAATTTCGTCACCACGGCATCGACCTGCTGCGGCAGCGCGCCTTTAAACAACAGCTTCTCGGCCTGGCGCGAGCGTTGTGTCAGCATGCGGTTGCCGACAAAGCCGTCACAGACCCCGACCACGACTGGCACCTTGCCGATCTTGCGGGTGATGTTGACCGCACTCAGCAGGGCATCAGGTGCGGTCGCCGCCGCCCGCACGATCTCGCACAGCTTCATCACATTGGCTGGCGAAAAGAAATGCATACCGAGCACATCCTGCGGACGGCCGGTCTCTCTGGCGATGTCATCAATACTGAGATAGGAGGTATTGGAGGCCAGCACCGCGCCCGCCTTCGCATATTGGTCGAGCTTGCCGAACACCTCCCGCTTGACCGCCATGGTCTCGAAGACCGCCTCGATCACCAGATCGGCATCGCCGACATTCTCAAGACCGACTGCGGGCCGGATCAACGCCATGCGCGCGGCCGGCGCATCCGGCGGGATGCCGCCCCGCGCTGCCGTGGCCTCCCAGTTCTTCTTCATGGTGGCAAGGCCGCGGTTGAGCTGTTCCTCCCCGGTCTCAATCAGGGTCACCGCAATCCCGGCATTGGCAAAGGACATCGCGATACCGGCACCCATGGTGCCCGCACCGATCACGGCGACGCGGGCGATATTGCGCGGCCTCACACCTGCGGGCACGCCCGGGATCTTGTTGGCCTCACGCTCGGCAAAGAAGGCATAGCGCTGCGCCTTCGACTGATCGCTGACCACCAGCTTTCCGAAGATCTCGCGCTCCTTCCTCAGTCCCTGTTCGAAAGGCAGGTCGAGAGCCGCAGCGACTGCCTCGGCGGCGGCAAAGGGCGCTTCCAGACCACGGGTCTTTTTGGTCATCCCCGCCACCGCGGCAGTGAAGATGGCACGGTCGGCCCGGGCCGCGGCAAGCTTCGCATCGTCATCGCGCAACCGGCGCAACGGCCGGCCGTCGGCGATCAGCGTGCGGGCAAAAGCCTCGGCGCCAATGGCAGGACCCTCGACAATAGCGTCGATCAACCCGCTGGTCAGCGCCTCCGCCCCACCGATCGGCTCGCCGCCAACGATCATTTTCACGGCAAGCTCCGGTCCCACCGCCCGCGGCAGGCGCTGGGTACCACCGGCACCGGGAAGAATCCCAAGCTTGACCTCCGGCAGACCGAGCTTTGCCTCCCTGACCGCAACGCGGTAGTGGCAGCACAGCGCCACCTCAAGCCCGCCGCCAAGCGCACTGCCGTGAATCGCAGCAATGATGGGTTTTGACGAATTCTCCAGTGCCTCCAGCACCTCGTGCAGTGCCGGCGACTGCGGCGGCTTGCCGAATTCGGTGATGTCGGCGCCGGCGATAAAGGTACGCCCGGCGCAGGTCAGCACGATCGCCCGGATCAGCGGATCCGCGACCGCCTCCATGACGCGGTCGAGAATGCCGCGGCGCACAGCAACCCCGAGTGCATTCACCGGCGGGTTATCGACCGTGATGATGCCAACTTCCTCATGGCGTTCGAGCCTGACCATTTCGCTCATGGCGTAACCTCCAGTGCGGGCACCGCGTTTGATGGCTCGCGGTGACAGGACATTTTCTTGAATCAAGAGTTCGGAACAGACGGCTTTCGTCTTGTTCTATAAGGAAATTAAGGCAATTTCCGGGGTCCCGTGCGCAGGAATATTTTGAACCACCGCCGCTGTCAACGACCCCAAGGGGCGCTTGGCGGCACCCTGCTCGAGGCAGTGCCGGGCGCCCGTCCTGGCCGGGGCCTGAGGCCGCCTGCGCCCCTTCGTTGGACCCCTTCAACAGCACCCGGGCGGCCTTGACCACCGTCAATAAGTCCCGGATCAATCCGGAGGATGGCTTCTGCCCGCGCCCCATTTCTGCAAACGACTGACTCCGGCTGTTGGAAGCGGAAGCGGAGCGCGGACCAGGGCGTATTCGTCAGAGACGGGGCAGGCTTGGGGCGCGGTGTCGCGAGCGGAGCCTCCACCGGCACCGCAGGAAAGCCAGCCAAACCATGCCGTACCACACGCTGTCCTTCGGTTTTGAAGTCAACCTCTCACGCAGCATACAGGCCGGGCCAAAGCGATGACCGATCCGATCAACCCAGCCGTGCCATGCCAGCGTTGCGGTGCCTGTTGCGCCTATTCGGCGAACTGGCCGAGGTTTTCCATCGAGAGCGAGGAAGCGCTGGCGCATATACCGCAACATCTGGTCAATGACCGCGAGTCCGGCATGCGCTGTATCAGGGATCGCTGTCTGGCACTGCTGGGCACCGTCGGCGGCGCCACCGCCTGCGCCATTTATCCCTGGCGACCCGAGGTATGCCGCTGTTGTGCCCCGGGCGACGACGAATGCAGCCTGGCGCGGCGGAAATTCGGTCTGCCTCCGTTCTGAATTCCAAAGCACCGCCACGTCAGCCCGCCACGTCAGGCCACCGCCCGATCCAGCATCGGCTCGACCGACAGCGCATCCGGCTCATCGTCGAACTCGTCGACTTCATCATCCATCGGCTCGATCGCTGTCAGCGGCTTGGTCGAAAGTGTAATCGGTTTGCGTCCGCCTGGCGGCGCCGCCGTCCCCATCGCGACATCCCGCGACTGGGCGTAAAGCATCGACCCCACCCGCCCACCGGCATCGATCAGCTCCCGCGGACTGCAGCTGGCCGCGATTGCAACGCCCAGCGAGTGCAGATGGCTGCGGTGGTAGCAGAACAGAGCCAGCCTTGCCCTTACACCGGAAGAAACGCTTTCCACCAGACTTTGCAGGCCGCTTTCACTGGCGCGATACATCTCACCCAGCAATTCGTCACGAACCGGGCAGGCCTCATCATCATCGATATCCCGCACAGAAATCATCGCAACTCTCCCCTTTGCGGACAGAGTGCCGTGCAGCCTCTAATGAAGGGTTAACCACGCATCCGAGGCCAGGGCCTGGCGCGATTCAATTGGGGACAGTGGGGAGAAAGACACATCTGCAGCGGGAGTGTCCGGGTCAATACCAGCAGAACGTGCAACTTCTACAACAAAACTATCTGGCAGCAGGCCTCTCATTTCGCGCCTGCAGCAGCTTTTTCGGGAGATTTCGGGCCGGGTTTCAAATCCCGGCCACGAAAATCCATACCCGAAGCCGCGGCTGGCGGGAAGGCCATGCCGCAGCGCCGTCATCTTCAGTGGTGATGATGATGACGGTGGTGGCGGCGCATGCGGCGCATGTCGGCCGGGATCAGGTCCACGTCGACGATGCCGGCAACCGCGTTGAGACCGACCTGACCCTGCAGGCTGAGCGGCTGCAGCGAGAAGGCGTTCTGCGAACCACCGACCAGCAGATTGGCTCCAACGCCGAGGCCGACGCTGGCATTGGCGCCGACGCCACCAAAATGTCCGGCCAGCGCACCACGACCGATACGATAGCTCGGCGCGTGAACCGCCCAGGCCAGACCGGTCTTCTCGGTCACGCCGAGGTCAATGCCGTAACGACGGACATTGGCGACATAGAAGTCCTCGCGGCCGTTGACGTCGCGGAAGACGCAGCGATAGGTGGCGGCGGAGGTGATGACCTTGCCGACATTCTGGCCGCTGGCGCACTCAAGAACTCCAGCCTGCACAGTCTGCTGGGCCGAAGCCGGAGCAAGCGAGGCGGCAAGTGTCGCCCCGGCAATGCCGAGGAGGGTGAAAAGACGCATGAGGGTGGACTCCTGGAATTTGATTTTTCAGATTCGGATGTGGCTAGCGAAACAATGGCGTAAATAAAATGTCAAGAAGAAGGCATTTTTTGTCGGTGAATTTTTGTTCACCAGGACATTGCGACGCAGCGCAAGGACCCCGCCGCGCCGGTTATTTCATCTGCTCCTGGCGCCTCCGCTCTCTCCGGCGCAGCTTTCCGGCGCCCCCCACATCCTCCTCCACGCCCCTCCTTCCGGGTATGAAATCATCCTGAAAACAGCATCTTGCTGGACTGGCACGACAGCGGCGTGGCTGCTCCCTCGACAATTGCACAGCTGCCATCCATGCAGCCGGCGGGAGGCCGCCCATCACTTTTGGCAAGGCTCCCGGCGCGGCCTTTCAGCGGCCTCGAGAAGCAGCCGGAAATACCTTTCGCGCGCGGCTCGGCGCCACACCATGCCCACGAATCGGCCTTGATTGCGTCCGCAATCTGCCACATCCGGCCGGTTCACCGCCCGGAAACATCTTTGCGGGCATGGTCGGCCGCCATGCACAACACTCTCCCGATCGGGCCACAGCATTCGGCTCTCGCCGCGCGGGGGCTCAGCAAGTGCTTTGACCGCCCGGCGGTCGATGCGCTTGATCTCACCATTCATGCCGGCGAATTTTACGCCCTGGTGGGGCCCAACGGTGCCGGCAAGACCACGACACTGCGCATGGTCGCGGGCCTGTTACCGCCCGATGCCGGCTCCGTGACCATCTTCGGGGTTGATGCCCTGGCCGACCCGATCGCCGCCAAGCAGATGACGGCCTGGGTTTCCGACGAGCCGATGATCTATGACCGGCTGACGCCGCTCGAATATCTCGAATTCGTTGCCGGGCTCTGGGGTATCACCGAGGCGGCGGTCGCAGGCCGGGCGGAGGAACTGCTCGACGGGCTTGCGCTTGGAGTTCATCGCCATCAACGCTGCGAGGGTTTTTCCAAGGGCATGCGGCAGAAAGTCGCCCTCGCCGGCGCCCTGATCCACGACCCCCGCCTCATCATCCTGGATGAGCCGCTGACCGGGCTGGATGCGATTTCTGCCCGCCATGTCAAGCGACTGCTGACAGAGCGCGTCGCCTCCGGTGCCACCGTGATCATGACCACCCATATCCTGGAGGTCGCCGAGCGCATGGCCGACCGCATCGGCGTGATCGCCGCCGGCCGGCTGGTTGCCGAGGGCACAATGGACGAACTGCGCGCCGGCGACGGTCACGCCAACACCAGCCTTGAAGACCTTTTCATCGCCCTCGTCGACCCTGAGGCCGCCTCATGAGCGCGGTGGCGACATTTCCCTGGTTCGCCCGCCACGAGCTGCGGCTGGCCCTGCGCGACGCGCTCGCCATGATCGGAGCCGGGGCGCGCCACCGCCGGCGTGGCGCCATAATCGGCCTGATCCTTTTCGGCCTCTTCCTCCATCTGCTGGCCTTCGCCGTCATGAGCCGCTTCGGAGATCTGCGGCCGCCCTTCGATCGCTCCACGCTGCTCATGATCTCGGCGACGCTGTTTCTGTCCTGGGCCCTGATGATCTCCCAGGCCATCGAATCCGTGACCCGGGTGTTCTACACCCGCGCCGACCTTGATCTCATCCTGTCTTCTCCTGCCCAGGCCACCAACGTGTTTCTGGTGCGCATCAGTACTGTGGCGCTCACCGTCACCCTGATGGCGCTGCTGTTGTGGACGCCCTTCGTCGATGTCCTGGTCTTCCAGGGCGGCCCGCGCTGGCTTGCCGCCTTTGCGGTCATCCTCAGCATGGGCCTGTCCGCCACCGCCATTGCGGTCCTTCTCACTCTCCTGCTGTTCCGCCTGATCGGCCCCGCGCGCACCCGCCTCGTCGCCCAGATCGTCGCCGCCGTCATCGGTGCCGGCTTTGTCATCGCACTGCAAATCGTTGCCGTGATGTCTTCCGGCACGCTGTCGCGCTTTGCCGCGCTGAGTTCCGCGGCGCTCGCTTCCTGCCTCCCGGAACCCGCAAGCCCGCTGTGGTGGCCGGCCCGCGCGATCACCGGCGATGTGCCCGCGCTCCTGCCTCTGGCCGCCTTTGCCATCCTCGCTTTGCCCGCGGTCATGCTGTCCTGTGCGCCGCATCTCGCCCGCACCGCCGTCTCCGTCGCCGCGGTCACCGGCGCGGCCAGTCCGGCGCCGCGCATCCTGCGTTTTCACGCCACCTCCCGCGCCCAGTCGCTGCGCCGCAAGGAGTTCCTGCTGCTCTGGCGCGATCCCTGGCTGTTGTCGCAGACCCTGATGCAACTGCTCTATCTGGCGCCGCCGGCGCTGCTGTTGTGGCGCAGCTTTTCCGCTCCTGACGCTGCGCTGATGGTGATGACACCGGTGCTGGTGATGGCGGCCGGGCAGCTCGCCGGCGGGCTTTCCTGGCTGACGATATCCGGCGAAGACGCCGTCGACCTCATCGCCACCGCTCCTCTGTCGCCACGGCGCATCATCGGCGCCAAGATCGAGGTGGTCCTGATCGCCATCATGATCGTCTTCCTGCCCCTGATCGCGGCGCTGGCGCTGACGTCCCTTGCACAGGCCCTCCTCACCCTGATCGCCATCCTCGCCGCCGCCGCCTGCGCCACCGCGATCCAGTTCTGGTTCCGCGTCCAGGCCCGACGCAGTCAGTTTCGCCGGCGCCAGACCTCCTCACGTCTGGCAACCGTTGCCGAGGCCCTGTCCTCGATCGGCTGGGCGGCCAGTGCGGCGCTGGCGCTGGTCTCACCAGCGTCCGGCATCGTCACCGCCCTCTGCACGCTCGCCGTCGTCGCCGGCACCTGGAAGCTCAGCCCGCGGCGGGCCTGACCCCATCCTCGCCAGCCCGCGGCGATCCGGCAGTACTCCACGCCGCGCCGATCTCCACCGGCTCAAGGATCTGCCCCGATTCCCCGAACGCTGCCGGCCACGGAAGGCGCACCGGACTCCCCTTCCGCCTGGCAGCTGGCCGGCCCTCTACCAGGCCCACTCACCCTTGCGGAACACCGCGACGCGGCTGCCGTTCGCCCTGATCCCGTCGACATCGGTGTCGCCGCAGCCGATCATCCAGTCGATATGAATCAGGCTCTGGTTGCCGCCCCGGGCGGCCACCTGTTGCGGTGTCATGCTGCCGCCATCGACGAAACATTTCGAGTAGCACTGGCCGAGCGCGATGTGGGAGGCGGCATTCTCGTCAAACAGGGTATTGTAGAACAACAGTCCGCTGCGCGAGATCGGTGAAGAATGCGGCACCAGCGCCACCTCTCCGAGGCGCCGCGCCCCCTCATCGGTATCGAGCAGGCGCGACAGCACTTCGCCCCCGCGCGAGGCCGTGGCCTCCACGATGCGGCCATCGACAAAGCGCATCGCAATATTGTCGATCAGGGCCCCCTGGTGCGACAGCGGCTTGGTACTGACGACATGGCCGTCAACACGGTGGCAGTGCGGTGTCGTGAACACTTCTTCGGTCGGGATATTGGCATTGCAGACGATGCCGTTCTTTGACTGCGAAGCCCCGCCCGCCCAGTGATGGCCATCGGCGAGGCCGATCCTGAGATCGGTGCCGCCGCCGCGAAAATGCAGGGCGTCGAAGCGCTGCGCGTTGAGCCACTCCGTGCGCCGCCGCAAGGCCGCATTGTGCCTGTCCCAGGCCCCGACCGGATCGGTGCCGTCGACACGCGCGGCGGCGAAGATCGCCTCCGCCAGTTTCCCCTGCGCGACATGTTCCGGCAGCCCGGGAAACACCAGCCTGGCCCAGGCCGGCCCCGGATAGGCAACGATATTCCAGTTGGTCTCGAAATTGACGATTTTCTCCAGCGCCGGCTGGTAGGCCACCGAATTGGCCTTGCTGGCCCGCGCCACAAGAAGGGGATCCTCGCCCGACAGCAGCATCGGATCGTCGCCGACGATGGCCAGCCGCGCCGTATTCTGCGCAAACGCCCGCGCCATTCCTTCATAAAGCCAGCCCGCGGCACGATCGAAACCCGCCGCGTGGCCGGCGCGATAGCGCGTCAGCGTTACTTCCTCGTCCGAGAGGATGGGGGTCACCAGGCCGGCACCAGCGCGATAGGCATGGAAGGCGATCCGCCGCACCAGCGGCAGCGCCACCACAGGCGCGGTCAGCAGCAGATCCTGACCGGGGCGCAGGCTCAGGCCAACCCTGACCGCCACCTCGGCGAGTCTGTCGAGCTTCACAGGGTCGATGATATCGGTCACAGCAGGATCGCTCATGATGGTCCTTTCGGCGGGCCGTGGAACCGGGCCCGTCTGGGAAGGTCTGAACACCGGCCGGAAACCGGATGGGAATACCAGGCACGAACCTGCCTGGATAAAGACCTGGATGAAAGATCAAAGACCTGCCTCAAGGGAACCCGTAAAAGCTTTGGGCAGGTCGATCGCGGATCAGGCGGCAGCGAAAAAGGCGGCGCTTTGGCCCCATCCTTGTTGCGGCGGAATTGCAGACCTTGTCAACCTGCGTTGACCTTGATCAATCGGGTTGCCGGAGGCGGGGCAATCCGGGAATAGCCATGCCTGCAATCCAGGCTGGAAAGCTTTGGGGGGTCGGCCGGGCCGGATGCCGGGCCACCCCTGCTCCGCATGCCGGCGTCCGCCTGATTGACCCCTGTTTCGGACGAAAGCTGTCGACCCCATGAATCTGAAAAAACCGAATCTGAAAAAGCCGGATCTGAAAAAACGGCCCCGAAAGACTCGGACATGACAAACACGCTCGAGGAACTCGCCTTCCCGTGGCCGCAGCATCCCGGCCCCGACCAGCTGGTGGAACTCAGGCCCGGCCTTTTGTGGGCGCGCTTGAGGCTGCCGTTCCGCCTCAACCATATCAATATCTATCTGATCGCCGATCACGGCGGTTATGCCGTGGTCGACACCGGTTTTGGCGATGCCGGCACCATCGCCGCCTGGGTCAGCCTGTTTGAGGGACCGCTCGCAGGATCGCCCATCACCCAGGTGATCGTGACCCACGCCCATCCCGACCATATCGGGCTCGCCGGCTGGCTGGTCGAGCGCTTCTCCTGCCGACTGCGGATCTCACGGGTGGAATATCTGTGGTCGCTCTATATCCAGAGCCGCACCCGCCAGGACTGGCGGGAGGCGCAACGGCGTTTTTTCCGCCGTCACGGCGCCGACGACGCCGTGAGCGACCAGCTCATGACACAGGGCATGGCATATCTCGCTGGCGTCTCCCCACTGCCAGGCGCGTTTCACCACCTCGGCAATGGCGACCGCCTCGTCATCGGCCCGCGCAAGCTCCAGGCGGTGAGCGGCGGCGGGCACAGTGTCGATTCGGTGATGCTGTTCTGTGAGGCTGAAAAACTGCTGTTCTCCGGCGACCAGGTGCTGAGCCGGATCTCGCCCAATGTCAGCGTCTGGCCGCTGGAGCCCGAACAGGACGCCCTGGGCGATTTTCTCACCTCGCTCTGCCATCTCGCCGCCACCCTGCCCGACGACACGCTGGTCCTGCCAGCCCATGGCCTGCCCTTCCATGGCCTGAAAACCCGCCTGACCCAGCTCCATGACCACCATATCGAACGCTGCGCCCTTATCGCCGAGGCCTGCCGCAATACGGCGCGGAGCGCCGCCGAACTGGTGCCGGTGGTGTTTGACCGCCACGACCTCGACGCCCACGAGACCGGCTTTGCCACCGGCGAGCTGATCGCCCATCTCAACTACATGCTGGCGCAGGGCCGGCTCACCGCCCATGAAACCGGCGACATGGTAAAATTCACCACAACCTGACTGAGATCCGTGATATTTTTTGATCCATGTCAAATTCTATTGCCGGACAGCGGCGCAGAGGGATGCATTCACGGGATCAATCCGCCGGGACTGCCGCCATCCGGCGGCGCCCACGGCGGCTGGCGTTGCCGTCACGTGACAGGAAAGCTGGACACGGCAGCGTGAAAAGCTCTAGAACAACGCTACCAACGGGGATGCGGCCGGCCCCACAGCCGGTTCCAGGTCAAAACGATGGATTATAGCCAGTATTTCAGTTCCGCT